>NZ_MWQL01000020.1:0-48260 GCF_002210325.1 Fibrobacter sp. UWB1 | reverse complement strand
CATCCTATTTTTTTACCCCCTTAGAGGAATTTGCGAAAGAAAATATACGTTACCTGAATTTGCGTTAGCAAATTCGAATCAGTGTGACAAAAAAGATTCTTGAGTATGAAACAAATGCAGCATCAAATGATGCTGCATTCGTTTTGTATTGGGTGGGATTGGGAGGATCTTGTTTCAGTTAGCGGACCTTTTTGCCGCCGATACTGAAGTAGCTCTTGATTCCGTTTCTGTCGGTGTATTCCACCTGAACCTTCTTGCCGCGGAGCACGAGACGCTTGCTGTTTGCCTGCGGAGCGGCCTTGATACGGTTGCGGGCTGCCGGAATAGAGGTAAGTTCGTACTTGGCCGAGACCGGAGTCTTGATGTCGTAGGACTTGCCAGTGGCTGCGATTGCCTGGATGCTGCCGATCACGTAGGCGAAGGGGGCGTTCCAGTTGATAGCGACTTCGTTAGTGGCGTAGCTACAGGAGTTGTCGTAGTAAGATCTTGCGACGGCGTCGGGGTTGTTGTACTTTTTGGCGCAGTCAGTAGCGGATGCGTTCGGACCACCGGCAATCATACCCGGAACAGGAGCGTCAATGCTGTCAGCCTGGCTCGGACGGTGGTGCGGTTTCATGACCGGATTGACTCCGTAGCCGGTAAGGTAAGATTTGTCGAGCGGATTGCGGCCCAGAATGTAGTCCACGATGCTCAGGGCTGCATTCAGGTACTTTTCGTCCTTTGTCAGAATGTAGGCGTGAATGAGAACCATGCCCTTGTTGGCGGCAACACCATTGGAACCCCAGTAGAAGTCACCCTTGGCAAGGGCTACGCCGTAGCCGTTGTTGTCGAGAGACTTGACATAGTTATCGGCCATTGTGGTGATGATGGAAGTAGCGGAGTCGACCATTTCGGCTTCAAAGGCGTCGGGGCTCATAGCGATGGTGAAAATGCCGAGCATGTAGTTGTTCTGCCAGCTTTGGAGAACGGCCTTCTTGTTGCTGATCGGAAGGGACTTGATAATGCTTGACACGGAGGTGTCGCCACTGACGCGGTACATTTCGATGTTGGTCCAAAGCTTGGATGCCCATTCGACAGAACCGGTGTAAGTTCCCGTGCCCACGTCGCTGGGCTGTTCGTAAATTTCGTAGGGGTGTGTCAATGCCCAAATGCGAGCCTTCTGTGCGGCGTCAATGCACTTCTGGGCAAATTCAGGATCGTAGGGCTTGTAGATTTCGGAAGCGAGAGTGACTACGGCTGCGAAATCCCAGGAAGCTTCGATACCTTTACCGATTGCAAAGCGCTGTGCGGTTCCCTTTTCGGGCATGATGGTACCGGCAAACTGCTTGGTGGTGAGCTTGTGGAACACACCGCCGTCATCGTCTTGCATGGTGAGCATCCAGTCCAGATTCCAACGGATTTCGTCCAGGAGGTCGGGGATGTCGTTGCTGCTTTCGGGAATGTTCAGCTTGAGGGTGTCGTAGTATTCCTTGTTCTGCTGGTAAAGCTGAAGGAGCGTGTAGGTAGAAATGCCGGAGTTCACGATGTACTTGCCGTAGTCGCCGGCATCGTACCAGCCCTTGGAACCGTTAAAGGTTGCTTCGGTGTCGGTCTTGCCGGTAGAGGGGTGGTACTTGACGGCGGTATCGAGGTGGCCTGCGGCGCGGGCGTAAATGCCGGCGTATTCTTCTTCAAGAGCGGTAGAGGCGCGCTGGAAATAGAAGAACTTGATAGAGGCTTTGCCGGCCTCTTCGAGAGCCTTGTCACCGATGGTAATGGGGTGGCCAATCGGCTCGTCATCGATATAGGCTTGGTATTTGCCTTCGGTCTGGATTTCGGAAAAATCGACCAGGGATGCGGCGGTATCGCCTGCAGGAATCCAGACTTGGGCTTCGGGGGCGGTGACCTTTAGAACTTCGGTGCCGCTAGAGGTCTTGAAAACGATTTCTTTACCTTCAGCGCCGACAACGGCCATTTGCTTTTGGCCCTTGGTCAAGAAACCGACCTGGTTCATGTAGGCTGTTGCTGCGAAGAGGCTGCTCGCACCAAGAGCAGTCATCGCGAGAACGGGGGAAAGAATTTTTCTGAACTCCATAATAACATCCTTGTTTGTTTTCTATAAATCTAGACCTTTTGAAGATTAGTAGGTAGGGGGCGGAAGGTAGAAAGTGGTTACGGCTGAAAACTTAAACTCATAACTCACAACTCATAACTCGCAACTCACAACTCACAACTCATAACTCACAACTCATTACTATATTTGCGTTGTGATTTATGAGCTCCGCATAGAAAAGATGGTGCAGGGTGGCGAAGGCATGGCCCGCCTGCCTGATGGACGCGTGTGCTTTGTGCAAGGGGCGCTTGCGGGCGAACTTTGCCAAGTGGAAATCTTGCAGAATAAGAAAGATTTTACGCGGGGTCGGGTGATTAAAGTCACGGAAAAAAGTGTAGACCGCGCGGAGCCGAGATGTGTGCTTTACGGCAAGTGCGGCGGGTGCAGCTTGCAACATCTGGAAAGTTCTGCACAGGCCGCTTGCTCTGTGCTTGTAGAACGCGAAAACTTTAGGCGAATCGCCCGCGTAGAATTGCCGGAAGACTTCAGGATTCATACCGGGCCTGCATGGGGCTACAGGAACCGCGCCCGCGTGGTGATTGCCCGCGCCAAGAGCGGCAAGGTCAGCTACGGATTCCGTATGCAAAAAAGCAATGGGATTATTCCGTTTGAAAATTGTCCGGTGCTAACGCCCGCACTCAATGCGTTCCTGAAAGAAAATGCGGCAAAAATTTTTGAAGAATCGATGAAGGCGTCCAAGCGCCCGCCCAGAAATTTTGAGCTGGACGTGAATTTGTTCGATAACGGTGCGGGCAAGGTCAGCTATTACTACAAGGGTATGCCTGCCGCCGACTTCGAAAAGAATGCCGTGAGTGTTGTCGAAATGGCCGGCAAGAAAATCCGTTCGGACGCTTCGGTGTTTTTCCAGAGCAATCTGGCTTTGCTGCCGGAGCTTGTAACCGCCGTGCAGAATGCAGTTGATGAGGGTATTGCAAGCGGCGAGGCGAGTGACGCCTGGCTCATTGACTTGTTCAGCGGAGTCGGATTCTTTGCGGCGATTTTGAAGGACCGCTTTAAAAAGATTACGACCGTGGAACGTGACGATGGCTGCTTGACGCATGCCCGCGTGAATTTGAACGGGGGCGTTACGGGGGTGTCCCCCGTCCCTATAAACATAGAGAACGTGTCTGCCCCCGCAGAAGATTGGCTTGCCGAGAACGTGGTGGACATGCCTGCAACCTTGATTGTGGACCCCCCGCGGACAGGGCTCCCTGCAACGGCATTAGAGGCCATCATCAAGAGCTCGGTGAACCGCCTGATTTATGTTTCTTGCGATCCGGTGACGCTCGCAAGGGACTTTGCGAAGTTCCGGGAGGGCGGTTTTGCCCTGAAAAAGGCCGAAGGTTTCGCCTTTTACCCCCAGACACCCCATTTGGAAATGTTGTTTGTGCTTTCGAGATAGCCGACAAACTGGTATTTTACTAGTTTAAAAGCGCATACAAGGAGGCAAGTATGAAAAAATGGTTCGTTGCATTCGTGGCGGCGATGGCTAGCCTGTTTGCAGGATGTTCGGTTGAGGATACCGCTATCGTATGCGGAAGAGAATGGAATCCGGCCCTTGATGTCGTGGCCGATACCATGAGCGAGTTCGAAATGAGGGACCCGCTGATTGTGCAGTTCCGTTACGGAAAGAGCTTTGACTTTTCGATGCTTAAGACGACCTTTTACGAAGGCACGATTGCCCACAAGGGCGAAAAGATTTGGGACCACGAAGTGGCCGTTAGCGACAAGCAGTGGGTCTATACGCTGCAGGGCAAGTCCCGCCATCATATGGGCGTGATGACGGCCCGCGAACTGTGCCGCAAAAAGGAACCGGGCCCGGTTGTCATTGAAGTCAGTGGCGATGGCAAGGTGCTTTTGTCCAAACAGATTCTACTTACTAAAAATCGGTAATTCATGAAGAAAATTCTATGTGCAGTCACAGCTGCCCTTGTAATCGGCGGTTGCGGTGAATCCAAAGTGAACGTGAGCTATAAGGTGGACGCCCCTGTTGTGGTGGAACTTTATGCCGAAGGATATTTTTCGACAATTGACTTGAAGGGTAACGAACAGATGGGGACGGTGACGGCCGCTTATGTGAACCTGACGTATTCCAATGCGGGCGATACCTTGAAGGTGCACCGCGATTACGTGATGGACAAGTCGCGCGGTTACTTGAAGAACTACATGCCTTCGGAACTGGCTTGGCGCGTGAAGTCTGTGGATATGGCTGCCATTGATCGCGAAGTAAAGACTATCGAAGGCCTTGAAGACGGCTACGATTCCCTGCTTGCACGTATCCCGATGCCCGAAGTGTGGCGCAAGCAGCTTTTGAATCCGGATTACAAGCCGCACTTGAGACGCTTGGAAAAGCACCGCTGGGAAATGGACCACATGCTTTTGGGCGAAGTGCCGACCAAGGGTAACATTACGCAGATGCTCAAGGACCAGGGCCGCTTGAACTTTGCCTTGATTCAGGTGGATTCCGTGGTGGTGAAGGGCTTTGAAAACCGCGACCATCGCCGCTGCCTGGACTATGTGGTGTACCTGCAGGAAAAGGAAAACTTCCCGTACTACATTTGGGAACAGCACGTGAATAGCGGCATTGTTCCCGAACAGTTCAAGAAGTACAACAAGGGCCTTAAGGCGGAATACCAGACCCAGTTCGAGGTCATGATTGACCCGACGACGGGCGTGCCTTGCCAGGAACGTGAAGTCAAGGTCGGAACGCATACCATGGTGAACCCCGACACGAAGGACACCGCGACCTTCAAGAGCCAGATTACACTCGAAAGACTTTATACGCTCAAGAAAGCGGAAGAGAATGAATAATTAGTGATGTGAGATGTGTAATTATTAATTGTTCATTATTCATTTCACATTTCACATTTCACATTGCACATTGCACATTGCACATTTTAATGGCCTATGCGTAAGTTTTTTTGTGTACAATTGTTTTTCCTTGTGGCTCTCGCCATGGTGGGGTGTGCGTCGCATCCGTCGCCGCAACAGACGATGGTGGATGACCGCTACATGGTCTACAAGGAAATGGAGAAGGCATACCGCGCAGCCGAAGAAGAATACATGAACTTGCTCTTTAACATTGAGCGCATGCCCGAAGAAGAAGAGCTGTGGATCATGAAGCGCGACAAGATGCTGGAGCTGATGCAGTTGAAAGAACTGATGCTCAATGCCCGCGCGGAACTGGACCAGGCCATGCAGGAATGGGAGCGGCATATGCTGGACTTGCAGGCCGAACAGAAGAAGGCGCAGGTCAAACCCTACAATCCGAACTTTACGGGTAAGGACGGCCAGCGCACAAGTCCGGGACAGTTGCTTCCCGGCGAAATCAAGCCCAAACAAAAATACGGCGAACTTTAGGGTTATAATGAAAAAAATAATCCTGCTGGTATTGTCCGCGATAGCCTTTCTGCAGGCAGAATCATTTACGTTTTATCTGCTTGTGCCCGAATATAGGGAATGGCTTGAAACGCCGCCAATTATTAAAAATTTGGCAAATGGTGATGTCATACCTATGGAACGTGATGCCGAGGAATATTATGGTTGGTATCATTATACATGGGAAAAAGATTCTATTCCAGATTCGGTGCTAATTTATTCTTCTCGTGATACTTCTTTTGAAGATCCTATAGCTAGTGACGGTTTTTGTTCCAAGACGAATGATTCGTTCCCATTAAAAATGATGAGCGATTTAGTTGACACGGTTTATTTCGTTTCGGAATTGTCTTGGAGAATCGTTGATGGTGTTGATGAATATGGTTTTGCATATAATGATATTCGTCAAGATATTTATTATTCAAAAGATGATTCCTTTGAATATTATTCAAAGAAAATGTATGTGTTGGTTCCAGATTATAAGGAATGGATTGATGAAATCCCTATTCTTGTAGATGCTAAAGATTCCTTGAAATATTGGGAAATGAAACCGGATGAACAAAATAAAGGATGGTTTAGTTATTCATGGAATCATTGTTCTATTTCACCGGATTCACTTTATTTGTATAAAAAGACTGATTCCACAAGGCTAGCTCCTGTTGGAGAATCAGGTTTTGCATATGGAGAAACGGATTTGGTTCCTTTGAAGTTTGAGAATACGCTGAATATTTTCTTCTATCCTGATTTGAGATATGATTGTGCGATTCCTGATGTTGAATGCTTTTGTAACAATGCTTATGAAAAGTGTTATTGCAGTGCCTATGAAAAAGTTAGATGGAAATCTTATGATGTCCGTCTTGCATGCCAGTTGCGTTATGATTGCTTAAAAGATGATTTTGAACCATATTACTATAATATGGAATTGCGCCCTGTTCGCATGGCTGCGCAAATTTATGTTCAAAGTATAGGCTCTGCTATTCAAATGTCAAGTTCTAAATTGCAACCATTTGCAGTATTCAATGCAATGGGGCAAGTAATGACTCGCGGAACCGTAAATGGAATTACGAATGTTAAAGTTCCTAACTCGGGAATGTATCTAGTAAAGATTGGTTCCGAAGTCCACAGGTTAAACGTGCGTTAAAATCTTGGCTACTGCCAACTATTTGGATCTACATCGCAAGGCGAGAGTCGCGGACAAACCGAAGGTTTGTACATGACCGAGCCTCAGATGTAGCTACAAATACATGGCTTACTGCCATGTATTTGTGAATCCCATTCCAATGGCGAATTTGATGCGGGTGGGGGCGATGCTTTCGGGTATTGCCGGAAGGTCAATGGGCGTAAGCTTTTTACCCCCATGCAAATTCTCGTCTTCGTCGATGCGGTTCAGACCGCGGGCGAGCGTGAGCGAGATGTCGAACGGCACGCTGTAGAAGATTCGGTTGCTCATGCGGAAGGTTAAGCCCACGGAGCGGTCCCAGAATCGGTGGTCGGTGAACTTGTCGGTGTCGAACCACTTGCCGTTCCAGGCGGCGCCCATCTGCGAGAACAAGTCGATGTAGAAACTGCGGGTCTCGAATATCCATGCGCTCTTGCGCCAGTCGTCGTAAACGGGGTAGAGGTAATGGAGTTCGGCAATGGCGGTGCGCATGCCGGCGAGCGTGTAGTTTTCGGAATTGCGCAAGTAAGGGTAACCTTCGATGAATACAGGATTGTAGTAGTACGAATCGAGCGTGTCCTGCTTGGCGTCGGTATTCCACTTGTACACGCCGCTAAGTTTGCCGCCGGCCGCTAGGCGGGCGCCGGTGAGCGGACTCTGGATACTGCCGTAAAGATTGATGCCGACTTCGTGAATGTTGAAGTTGCGGTACTTGGGCGTAATCTTGCCGTTTGCGTTAACGGTAAAGCTTTCGGCGAAGGTACCCGGGCGGAACAAGTCGGAATTGCTGTACTGGTAGAAGAGCCTAAGCCCGTTGCCCTGACCGTTGATTTCGGTGTCTTCGGCGTGGTCGCCGTAGAGACCGAGTGCGACGAGTGTGGTAAAGCGGTTCTGGTATGTCCAGTCGAAATTGTCTTCGTACAGGTTGAAGTTTGCCCAGTCGTAACCGGCGGCCACCTGCAAGGTGTCGATGCTCTTGAAAATACTGTAACCGGCGCCTGCGACGATAGACTGCATCGAAATAGCGTAATGGCTGACGCCGAGGCTGTCTCCGTTGTTGGCGCGAACGTCTTCGTAGCGTATGGTGTCTTTGCTGGTATAGTTTGCGTAAGTGTACGAAAGTCCGAGGTCGAGCGGAGTGCTGTGGTTTTCCCAAGACACGAAGAATTCTTTTTCTTGCCTGGGGTTGAGTCCGTCTCCGTTGATGTAGTCAATGCCGTTGCCGATTTCGAGCAAGAATCCGATTTGGACAGTGTTCTTTTTGAGCGGGTCCGAAAGGATAGCGGCAAGGCCTGCCTTTGCCTTGAGCTGACCTTCGCCAAACACGGTAAGGTCGGGCGCATTTTCGCTAAAGACTATCATCGGAACGAACAGCGGAATATAGGGGATTGGCTTGTAGTCGCGCTCGATGCCGGCGAATTCGATGTCTGCAATTTCAAGCGGCTTTTCGATACGGGGCGGGAGTGTACCGCGGAGTGTGATTTGTGCATCGGCGGGCTTTTGCGAGACGGTGCGCGTGGTGTCTGCAATTTTCAGAACGGAATCGCGGAGGACGATTTGCGGAACGCAGGGCGCAGAGTCTGTGGATTGCTTCGCTTCTTCGGCGCTCGCAATGACGTTTGTATCTTTTGCCGTTTCAACGCAGCTTGTGTCGGCGATTTGAATGACGCTGTCGCGCTCGGTTACGGTAACGGCGGTGTCGTTTACCATCGGCGTTGCGCCATAGGGCATTTTATAAAGCGAGAAACCGTCTTTGTCGTATTCGGTAAAGTAGAGTGTGTCGCCTGCGAGGGCCGGAGTGAAGGCGCCGCCGACTACGTTGGTGAGCGGGCGTTCGCTTCCGCTGGAGAGCGATTTTTCAATTAGGTTGAAAATGCCGTTCCGGTTACTGGCAAAGACAATCTTGTCGTTGTCAATCCAGTTTACGTCGCGTTCATCAAAACCTTCGGTGCTGACTATCTTGAAATTCTTGCCGTCGCTATCGATGATGGCAATGCCGCGGGTTTTGTCGTCAAAAAATCCGAAAGCGATGCGCTTGCCGTCGGGGCTGAACTTGGGGCTGTAAATGTTGTAGTAGTTGAATTTGGAATCGGGAACAAAGAGGTCAACCGGATCTTCGGAGGTGTAATCCTTGATATTTTTCGGGTACGGAACTTTGGCGAGCTTGAATCGCGTGCTGTAAGGTTCGCGCATGGCGAAGATGACTGTGGTGCCTTGAGCATCGATGGCGGGATACACGGCGTCGGCGAGGTAGGTGACAGAAACAGAATTCTTGTTGGTGTCGCTTACGGCGATGTCAAAGTGGGCGTGGCCATCCTTGTCGCGGTTCTGGTAGCTCACGTAGGCAAGCATCGGGCCTTGCACGCTGTCTTCGTGGACATCGATACCCTTGTCGAGCCAAGGTTTCTTGAGTTTGAATGCGTGCTTGGCGTAGTCGCCGATTTCAATCGTGGAGTCTGCGGTTTCGTTTTCGACGGTGATTTCGCCGATTTCGACGCCATCGATGACTTCGTCCTTTTTGCTCGTGTCTTTAGGGCTGAGCGGCATCTTGAAAAGTCCGCCGTCAAACCAGGGGCCGCCAAAATTCGAAACGCCGTACAGGTTCTTGCCTGCGACAATCGGGAAGTCTTGCCAGAAGGAGCCTTCGGTCATCTTGGTGCCTTCGACGAGAGTGCCGAGACTGTCACGCTGCGCCTTATAGGCTTCAGTGATTTCCTGTTTCCATTGGTCGTAAAGCTCCTGTTCGCTTATGCCGAGCACTTTCTTGATAGCGCCATCGAGAGTCATGCGGTTGTACTTGGACATTTCGTGCCAAATTTTCGGCATGGCGTCTTCGCCGTATTTCTGGCTGATGTAACGCACCAGCGAAAAGCCTTGCGTGTAGGGACCAAGTTCTGCAAACAGCGAATTTTCCGAAAATTCGTGCATGTAGGGGAGCGTGAGCAGACTATCGTTCAGGGCTGCCACGCGGAGTAACATGTCGCGGTGGGTATCCCAGGCGTCGAAACCCATGCGGCTCGATTCGTACTGGGCCGTACCCTCGGCAAACCAAAGCGGCTGCAGCGTAAAGGGAATCATGCTCGCAAAATCTTGCGTGGTGCGTTCGTTGTAGTAGTCGGTATAGCTGATTTGCAAACCGTAAATACTCGGTTTGAACTTGCTCGCGTTTTCGATACTGACCAAGTGGCTGAATTCGTGCGTGACTACGTCCGAAAGCCAACCGTGGCTGCTGCGGATTTTGAAGTCCCAGTTGGTTAGCCAAAGGTTGATGGAGTTTTCGCTTGGGATGGCGTTACCGTTACTGTAAAGGGCATTGTTGAGAGTCGCGCTCACGCGGCCAGGCAAGTCGCGATGATAACGGGTGACGACAGAATCGTAGACCGCCTCGGCGTAGGCGGAAACTTTTGCAGCATGCGAACTGTATTCGGCCGGGTAAATAAAGTTGAAGTGGTCTGTGCTTGCGGCCTTCCAGCGAATGTCGCTATTGTTGCCATAAAAACCATTGGCAAAGGCTGCTCCAACACATAAAAATAAAAGGCTCGAAATAGACGCACGCATAGTGTTTAAAATATACAAAAAAGGGGGGGGTAAAAAAGCCGCGCATCCTGTAATGGTTGCGCGGCCCAAGGAGCTAATGATGTTGAAGTTTATTATTCAGCGGCGCCGAGGCCAAGGGCCTTGTCGATACCGTCGATGAGCTTGGTTCCCTTGAGATCACCTTCGAACAGCGAGAAGTTGCCGGTGTAACCCCAGTGTGTCCAAGGAATCTGGAGCGTGTCGCAGATTTCGCGCATGGCGGTCAGGTAGTTCAAGCGATCCTGAGCAGTGGAGCGGAGGTTCAATGCGCCGAATTCGTTGATGATGACCGGAACATTGTTGGTTGCAGCCCACTTCTTGGCCTTGAGAATCTGTTCCATGATGGCTTCCTTGCTGCCGGTCTTGTAGTAGTTCTTGATATTTGATTTCACGTAACTCTGAGTGCTCTTGGTGACACCGAAGTCGCCAGAAACTGTAGACCACTTGGCCGGATTGTAGGGGAACGGGATTCCCTTGATGGTGGCGTAGTCGGTCCAGGAACCACCCTGGTGGGTGAAGGCGAACGGCTCGTAGGTGTGAATCACGTAGACGATGTTGTCGTCGGTGAACGGGGTGCGCTTGGCGAGCAAACTGATCGAATACCACTGGGCATCACCGAAGAGAATCGTGTGCTTCTTGTCGACGCTGCGGATAGAATCGATCATGGCCTGGGCGGCGACTGTCCACTGGGCGGCGGTCACCTTGCCGGCACTCATGTCGGGTTCGTTCAGCAATTCGAAGAAGATGTCTTCGCGGGTATTTTCGGCATAGTGGGTGGCTACGTGCTTCCAGGTTTCGGCCATCATCTGGATATACTTGTTATCCTTGGCGCTGGTGGCGTTGTAGCTGTTGTCGTATTCGTGGTAGTCGATCACGAACGACATGTTGTGATTGCCGGTCCATTCCACGAAGGAATCGAGAACGGTAAAGAGCGTGCTGTCGTCAAAGTCGAGTGCGACGGTTCCCGTGGTGTCCTTGACGAATGCGTCGCGGTTGGTGGCGTACAGGTCAAGGTCAATGGGCAAGCGAAGGCTCTTGATTCCGTTGTCGGCCAAAAGCTTGATGTCGGTTTCGTCAAAGACGAATTCCTTGAATTTGCCGTCGGCATTTTCGAGCCAGTTCGTGAAGTTGATACCCTTGTTCAGGTACTTCATGGCCTTTGCCTGCAGCGGGCTCGTGACTGTGATTTCGGCTTCGGTGAATTCAACCGTCGGAATGACCGGATCGTTGATGGTCATGTCGGGCTTGTCCGCTTCGACTTCAGAAGTGTCTTGCAGGTAAATGTTGTCGATAAAGAGCGAATCGCTAGTGACCTTGGCGTTACCCTTGGCCTGGAAGCTGATAGCCCTGATGTGCTTGGCATCGAATGGAACTTCAGTGCCCCAGCCGCCTTGGACTAAGTCCTTGAAGCGGATAACAGCCTGGGTCCAGGTGCGAGAGGCCTTGACCTTTGCCAGGTGAACGTCGTAGTCCGTGACATCGGAAATTTCGATGTGGACTTCGTGTGCGCCACCTTTGTACCAGTAGGTAATGCCACCGAAACGACCGTTGGCATCGTCTTCGGCAACCTGAATGCCCCAACCCACATACGGGTCGTATGCGTATTCGCCCTTGTCGAGCGTGTAGTTGACTTGCAGGGCGTATTTGGACCCGTTGTTGACGGCGCCGGCGATTATGTCTCCGTCTTCGTTTACTGGGGTCGTGATGACAGAGGCACCGTCGTTGTCGTTATCGCTGTAAGTGTACCAATAGTTGTCGATGGTTGCAGAATGATTGTCGCCGTCTTCGAAGTCGTCAACCAGGAGGCCCTTGCCTTCGGGAAGCGTGATGGGGCCTTCAGCCGGAAGGGTAGACGGATCCACTGTCGGATTTGTCGCTGCAGATGAATCGGTTGGATTGGCGGCAGAATCTGTCGGAACCGTGGTGGAATCCGTCGGAAGCGGGGTGGGTATAGTCGTCGAATCAGTCGGATTTACTGCTGGTTCGTCGGGGGCAGCCGTCTTGCTGGAATCGTCGCCGCAGGCACTCAAGAAAAGAAGCGCTGCTGCAGAGAGTGCTAAACTTGATTTAGTTTTGAAATTCATGTGAACCTCATTGTGTTTGAAACCTTGGGTTGTCCCAATTCCCTTTTTGCCTTAAATCTATTATTAAATAGACAAAATGAACTTAGTAAATTGGCTTGTTTTTGCGTAGGTGTATCGGGTGTGTTGCACCTTTTTGGGCTTTTTTTTTGCTATTATTTCGTTTAAATGCGCTTTTTTTCTGAGAAATACCACGAATCCATTTGCCTTGTCCGTAAGGAAAAGCCTGTGGATGTGTGTTGGGAATCACAGAAAAATCCGGATCGCCGTTATAAAGGTTGCAATCGAATCGACTTACATCAAGGTGAAATTCCTGCATTCGGTTACGTGTCTGGCGATAATTTAAAACCGGTGGGCGTGTACGTTGTCGTGCGAGGCCGAAAGGTGCCCGATGGCGTTTATGCTTATGATGCTGTAGGCAAAAGCAAGGTTCCCGATGTGGTGGGGCAATTGGTTCGCGTGGGTGGCCGCGAAGAAATGAAAAAGATTGTGGCCGCCTTCCCGGACAAGGATTTTGCAGAAGAAGCTCCGCTGATTTATATTTTTACGGGCCTTTTGGAACGCTCTGTCTGGCATTATAGAGAAGCGGCTTATGCGCAGGTGATGCAAGACGTGGGTGCCTGTGCCGCAAGTGTCATGCTCCATTCGAAATCGAAGGGTGCAAAGGTCTTTGCTTTGGGCGGTTTTGTCGATGACGAAATTGCGGTGACGCTCAACTTGCCTGTAACGGAAATTCCGCTGGCAGCTTTGGCTGTGTTTCCGGAATACAGCGAACTGGCATTTGATTCTGTGGACGAAGGTGTCGGCGAGACGGCTTATTCGAACCGTAGCGAGATGGAAACGGAAATCGGTTACGATCCGGCCCGATACCCGGCTTTGTTCATGCGTCAGAACCGCGCCGAAAACATTACTGATCTTACGAAATGTATTCGCATTCGTAGACTTTCGGCCCAGGCGTATCCGGGCGAAGAATTCCCACTGACGCCTGCCAAGTACGATGCGGCAAGCTACTTGGGTAAGCTTGAAGATATTGAAATGTCTTCGAGGAATCAGCACCCGTTTAGAAAAGTGGGTTTTGACCTGGATGATTTTTCGAGTATGCTCCGCTGGCTTGAAGTCGGGCAAATCAATTTGTTCGGTGCAGGGCTTCTAAAAATCTGGGTGATCTCCTTTGACGTGATGTTTGTGTACCCGGGTGTTTATCGCTATGTGCCTGTTCGCAAGTCGGTGTTTATGCAGTCGGCGATATTGAACATCAAGAAATTTGCCAAGTGTCATGCGGTGCCCGAAGTGGCCGAGAATACTGCATTTGCGCTCTTGCTTACGGCGGATTTGAACGAATCTTGCAACTTGCTTGGTGAACGCGCGTACCGTTACATGAATTTGAATGCGGGCTATATAGCGCAATCGATGAAGTTGTCGGGGCAAATGCTTCGCAAGGAGACTCGCTGTGAGCGGTTTTTCTATCACGATGAGCTGAAAAAACTGTGCGAAATTCCTGAAGGCGAAAGTATTGTCGCCGAAATTCTGGTGGGAAAGGCCTAAAATCTTTTAAATAAGGCTAATGATAATCGGGGTGACGATAGCGGTAAATAGACCCGCGACTCCGATGGAAAGGCTGCTCATGGCGCCTTGGACTTCGCCCATTTCCATAGCCCTGGTGGTGCCAAGCGCATGGCTTGCGGTGCCGATAGCGATACCTTGGGCGACCTTGTGCTTGATGCGGCAGAACCTGCATACGGCAGGGGCGGAAACGGCCCCCGTGATTCCTGTAATGGTGATGGCGATAATGGTGACTGGTGGGATGCCGCCAATTTGAGCCGACACGACGGAACCCATGGGAATCGTGATGGACTTGGGCAAGAGCGAAAGCATGAGTGTTTCACTGAGACCGACAAGCTTGCTTACGACAATGACGCAGGCAAGAGAGGTGAGGCTACCTGCAAAGATTCCGGCGAGAATCGGTTTCCAGAATTGCTTGAGTTTGGAAATCTGCCTGTAGAGGGGAACCGCGAGCACTACGGTGGCGGGGGAGAGCATGACGGAAATGTAGTCGCCGCCCACATTGTAACTTTCGAGGCTGATTCCTGTAATGAGCAGGAATCCTACAATCAGGATGTTTGCGATTAGGAGCGGATTCAGGAAGGAATACTTGAATTTTTTGCTGATGGTGACACCGATTTCGAAGGTGACTAGCGTGAGCAAGATTCCGAACAGGGGAGAATTGATGATGGCGTTCATTTTTGCCCCCCGTTTGCCTTGTTATGGGATGCTCGATCGGCGAGACGTTCTGCACGCAAGGCTAAGTTTTCACGGTATTCTTGCTTACGGATGAACAATTGCGTGACACGGCCGCCGACAGCGATGGTGACGAGTGTGAAGGCAATGCAGAGGAACAGCAAAAGCGGCCACTTGGAAAGGACTTCGTCGCCGACGGCCATGATGGCAATGCTCGGCGGTAAAAAGAAAAGCGCCAGGTGGTTCAGGAAGAAACTGGAAACGCCCGAAATCTGCTCCGGCTTGATTATTTTTGAACAAAGTAAAATCAAGAGCAGGACCATGCCGATAATGTTCCCCGGGAGGGGCACGCCTACGATGCGGTGGAGAAATTCCCCGGCGACGCAAATGGCGAAAATCACGGCAAGTTGGAGCGGTATTCTCATGACGGGTGCAAATGTAGAAAAGTATATTCTATATTTCATGTTATGAAAATCGTATTTATGGGAACGCCGGAATTCGCGGCTTGTTTTTTGAAGCATCTCAAGGAATCGGAATTTGCTGACGTGGTGGCTGTGGTGACGCAACCCGACAGACCGGCAGGGCGTGGGCGTGTGCTAACGCCGCCGCCAGTGAAACAACTGGCCCTCGAATACGGGCTGCCCGTACTCCAGCCGACCGACTTGAAAGCGCCCGAATTCGAGGACGCCCTGCGCGCCTACGATGCGGACCTCTTTGTGGTCGTTGCCTATTCGATTTTGCCGAAGAATATTCTGGCGGTTGCTAAGCATGGCGCGGTGAATGTACACGGCAGCTTGTTGCCCAAGTACCGCGGAGCTGCCCCTGTGCAGCGTGCGATTGCTGATGGCCTTAAAGAAACGGGCGTGACTGTGTTCCGCCTGGATGAAAAGATGGACCATGGCCCGATTCTTGCCCAAAAGACGGTGGTGATTGACCATCAGGATACGACGGCAAGCCTCTTGGAAAAGATGGTTGCGCCTGGCTGCGAAGCGCTGGACGATGCGATTCACCAGTTGCTGGAAGGTCGCGAAAAGGACTTGACTCAGGACCATGCCCAGGCCAGTGGCGCCCCGAAGCTGAAAAAAGAAGAAGGCTTGATCGATTTCAATTTGCCCGCTGCAGTAATCCACAACAGAATTCGCGCCTTCAATCCGTGGCCGGGTGGCTATGGAAAGTTGGGTGGCCGTATGGTTTACCTGCGCAAGACGGATACGCCGGAGAATGGCCCGAAACTCGCCCCGGGCGCGGTGGAATTCAAGGATGACCGATTCTACGTGGGCACGGGCGAAGGCGTGCTCGAAGTGATTGAGATTCAGGCCGAGGGCAAGAAGCCGATGCCGGTGGCCGACTTTATGCGCGGAATCCAGAAGCGCGAAGGACTTTGCTTTTGCTAGATGAATCGCTGAAAGAGAGAATGGATGCATTCCGCGTCCTTGTGCTTTGGCAGAAGGACGGTAGCTTTATCAAGGAAAGCGGACTTTCGCCTTTCGCGATGGAACTTGCCTTGGGCGTATGCCGTAGGCATTTGTACCTGCAATACTTTTTAAAGACTCTCGTAAAGAAAATGCCCTCGCTTGAAGTGGCGACGGTGCTTGAAATGGGAATATTCCAGATGTTCTTTATGGAAATCCCGGACCATGCCGCCGTTTCGACAAGCGTGGAGCTTGCGAAGGCGGCGAACCTTCAAGAAGGTTCCGCGCGGCTGGTGAATGCAGTGCTGCATGCCGCGCGCAAGTCCGGGCTGCCGGCGCTCCCACCTCAAAAGGTGCGGCGCGTGTCCATCGAGAATTCGGTGCCCGAATGGCTGGTGCGCAGGTGGTTCGACATTTATGGCGGTACACGCGCCGAAGCGCTCGCCAAGGCGACGCTTGAGCGCCCCGTGGAATGGATTCGGGTGAATCTGCAGAAGACTTCTGCGCCGGTGCTTGCCCAAAAGCTCGGGCTCACGGGCGCAAGCATTCTTTACGACCGCTACATTCAAGTGCCCGCGGATGCGAAACTTAAGACGATTCTGGAATCGGAAGCCTTTGCGAACGGCGAATTCAGCATGCAGAATCCCTCGGCTTACGAAGTCGTGAAACTGCTGGACTTGAAGCCCGGCCTTAAGGTTTGGGATGCATGCGCGGCCCCTGGCGGAAAGGCGGCGCTCATGGCCGAAATGGATTCTTCTCTTGAAATTCTAGCAAGCGATGTGTCGGAATCTCGCGTGCTCAAGATGCGCGATGTCGTGGACCGCCTGGACCTTACGAATGTGCGCGTGGAATGCCGTGATCTACTCGGGGGCGTTGCGGGTACCCCCGCTAGAGAGGGTTGCGAGCAACGGAATCGTGCGAGCGAGGGAGAGGCTTCTCCCTTTGACAGGATATTGCTCGACGTTCCTTGCAGCAACATGGGCGTGATTGCGCGCCGTCCGGAATCGGTATACCGCATGACGCCAGAATCGATCAAGGAACTGGCAGAACTGCAGTACAAAATTTTGCAGGCCGCCTCGGCAAGGCTTGCGCCGGGTGGAATTCTGGTGTATGCAACTTGCAGTCCGGACCCGGAAGAAACGACCAAGATTGTGAACAAGTTCGTGAAGGAAAATCCGGAATTTGAAAAGGGCGAGTCGGTGTTCCCGGGCACCGAAGATTTACGCTTTGATGGGTTCTTTGCTCAGGCATTGCGCCGAAAATAAAAAGGATTTTATGGGGAAGCTGAAAAAACTTTTATTGCTGGTTGCGAGCCTTGCGCTAGCTGCACTGGCCCAAGAAAATTCAACCAAAGTAGAAGATATCGCGTTTTCGAAGGTGTATCTTGGAATTGAAGGCGGCGAGGTTTATCCGTTTGGCGACTTGATTGATGCCACTTACAATACGATGTATGGCGGACTCAATTTTCGCTATTCGTACTGGAAAAATGTCGATGGCGTAGTGATGTTCCATTACGCGTATTTCAAGCCGCGTCCAGATGTGGTACCGTATGACGGCGTGCACCAGGCTTCGGGCAAGCTTGGACTCGATTGGCGATTCCCGGCGATTCACCCGATAGTTCTTGGTGGCGGTTTTGCTTGTAACTGGACTCGTGCCGATTTAGATGATGACATCGTGAAAGATGAAATCTATGATGAACCGGGTGGCACTTTGGGCGACAACGAAACGGAATTCGGTTGGTTTGCCCGATTGAACGTGGTTCTTTGGAGTTTTGAAAAATTCCGCGTGGGTTTTAACTTCATGTGGGAAGAAATTTGGACCTTGCCTAAGCGTTCTGATATGTTGTATGCAGGCATTTATGTAGAAAGGAAGCTTTGGTAATGAAATATCGTTCTTTGACCTTGCCGCTTCTTTTGGCTTCGGGTATTGCCGTGGCTCAGGTGCCTGCCGAAATGGAAGGCATGGAATATGAAACGCGCGCCGACGGAACTTTTTTGATTGGTGGCCCGACTTTTGCGTTTGATAGAGTGATGGGCGCTGGTGGCGTGCATTCGGAAAGCGAACTTTGGTCGCCTGCAAAATTGCGCGACCGCTTGATTTTTAACCGCATGTCGGGTACGCCTTCGTGGACTCCGCTTGAACCGGGTGTATGGCTTAAGACGGGTAATGAACTGGGCGACCTGATTTACCAGGATTTTATCACTGAAGAGAATAGACCTGAAAATAGAACGCCGATTCTGGAAGGCGGTTTCCGCAGTCCGACTTACAAGGGCTTATGGGCAACGGCGAGGCTTTTCCAGGATGACCACTTTTGTAGTGGCGCCTACGCTTACCGCCGCGATATGGTAAATGGCAACTACACTCACCTGGGTGCAAACTGGGCGATGTTCAGTTCGGCCTACGGCGGTCTCGGTTACACGAATTCGCTCGTGAACGCCTCGGTCTTGGCGGGCGAAGAATACCTCTGGACGTATACGGCGACTTCTCGCTGGATTCCTTCGCATTACAAACCCCGTGTAGAAGCGCGCGCCGACATCAAGGATTTGTCGATGACTGTCGCCTACGAAGATATCGAGTTCGAAAACCTGCACGATAAGGAAGAGGGTAGCCGCAAAGAAGTGAACGGCTCCGTTTACTACAAGTGCGGCAAGGCTTGCGAAAAGGGAGTTTTCAAGGTGGCGGCAGGACTTGCTTTCCGCGCGGTGGATGACGAGGGGACGGTATACACCGAACTTGAAGAAGATCGCGTGGCGTGGCCGTTTATGGAATTGCGCGTGCAACCGGTAGGGCGCTTGACGGCCGATGTGACTTTTGGCATGAATGAACGCGATTGGCTTGTGCAGGACAGTATCCAGTTTGTGGCTCCGGCGCCCGAAAACATGGGTGTCGTGGTGGGCGTCAAGAATATTTCGGGCTCACGCTTGAATCCGCTTGCCGATACGAAAGAATTTTATGATGGCCGCGAAATTGACTTGACAGCCGATGGACAGATGAACTTGATTCAGGCTTATGTCTCGTATGTGGATACGTTGGGTGGCTTTGTTTCTATCGGTGGTCGCGGAAGCCTGTGGGCAGAACATGGGGCCGAAACTTTTGATGTCGAGGAAATCCGCTATCGTGAAAAATACGATTTGACCACGCGCTATGGCGATGTTTCTCGTATCGATGATTGGATTAAAGGCGTGACGGCGGAATTGTGGCTGAATACCTGGTACCGCGACATGTTCAAGTTTACGGCGATGGCGGGCTTTGAACACATTGAAGGCCCGGTGGACAATGCCGAAGTGACTCCGGCGGAATTCTACACAGGCTTTATGGGCGACTGGCTCTTGAACAAGACTTTCAAGATTTCACACTCGATTCGCTACAGGAGCGATGCCAAGTGGAATTTGCGCAGCAAGAACCCGATGGTCGTGAAGGGCGACTGGACTTGGGACGCCTCGTTCTCGCAGATGTTCCCGAAGTATGGTATTTCCCTGACGGGCACGCTCATGCATGTGCTTGCCGACGAAGTGATGGAAACGGTGAACGGCGGCTATGACCGCATCCGCTTTATTTGCCAGGCGAAGAAGACGTTTTAGAAGAAGTAATTAAAGATGTGAAATGTGAGATGTGTAATGAGGAATTATTCATTTCACATTACTCATTTCACATTTGCCTAAAGTTTCGCCAATGCTTTTAGGCAGAAACTGTTCGCGAAAAAATCCTGGGCTGTTTCACGCTTAATCCACTGAATTTCGTGTGTCGTATTTGCAGATGCTTTGCGCGTGGGAGCCTTTTCGCGGAGCTTTATGTGCAGGACATCGCATTCGATTTTATGCACGGTGATATTGTGCTTGAATTTGCCGATGTTCTTGACTGCGCAGACATTGTCGGCGTTGATGTAGTCTTCGGCTTGGGCGGGGAGGCCCGAGGTGGCGTTGCGCGGCGATTCAAAATGCGGCAACGTGAACTGGTTCTTGAAAAATTTTTGCCCGCCGTGAATGGCTAGAATTTTGTGGTCGGCGCTTTCGATGACGAGTACGGTGCCGTGCCAGTCTTTTTGAATGTGTTTTTTGGCGGGAGGAAAGTCGGCGGTGCGATTTTCTTTGGCGGCACGGCAAGATTCCTGTAGCGGGCAGTTCGCACAATCGGGGTTCTTGATTTTGCAGACGGTGCGGCCAAGTTCCATCAGGGCTTCGTTATGCATGTAAGCCTTGGGCGAGTCGGTGACTTCGCGGGCGTAATCCCAGTAGATTTTTTGAGCGTCCTTGGATTCCGTCGGTAAAAAATCGAGGGCGTAAAGTCGCGAAAAAATGCGCACCAGGTTGCCGTCGAGAATCGCTTCGCGCTCGTGGTAGGCGAGACTTAGGATTGCGCCTGCGGTGTAAGCACCGATGCCGGGCAAAGCCTCCAGTTCCTTGCGCGTGCGGGGGAAATCCTTGCGCTCTGCGGCGATTTTTGCTGTCTTTAAAATGTTTCTTGCGCGGCTGTAATAGCCTAAACCTTGCCAGTATTTAAAGACTTCTTCTTCGGATGCGACGGCGAGCGTTTTTATATCGGGAAAGCGCTTCATCCACCTCACGAAATATTCGCGGACGGTTGACACTTGCGTCTGCTGTAGCATGGTCTCGCTAATCCACACCGCATACGGGTCGCGGGGGGCGTCTAAATCGCTCAAGCGCCACGGTAACTCAGCCGCATTCTTACGAAACCAATCTCGCAAATATTTTAAGATCGCCTTATCCATGTTTTTAATAGCGACGCTCATACCTCAGAGGTGCGTGGCACCGAGCTCATTGCTCATATTCCGTATGCTTCGCGTTTGAGTTTCCTGAAGAATTCGAACTGGGCCTTGGTCGAAGATTCCATGGTGTACTTGAGGCTGCGTTCGTGGGCCGTTTCGCGCATCTTGGCGTAGGTTTCGGGTTGCTCGAGGTAAAGCTTGCGGCATTCTTCCAAAGCGTTCAGCCAGGCGCCTTCGTCAATCGGCAAGATTCGGCCTGCGGCTTCATCCATCACGATGTCGTGCGGGCCGCCGTAATTGCTCACGATCGCGGGCGTGCCTGTAGACATGGCTTCGACGACCACGTTTCCGAATGTGTCAGTAACGCTCGGGAACAAGAAGAAGTCGGAATCGGCGTAAAGGCTTGCGAGTGTTTCTCCGCCCTGTTCGCCTGCAAAGTGCACGCTGTTGTCGCCTTCAAAGAACTTCTTGATTTCTTCGAGGTACCAGCCGTAACCCACGTACATGAGTTCTACGTCGTTGTGCTTGGCGGCAAATTTTTTCCAGACTCCGTTCAAGAATTCCAAGTTCTTTTCTTTAGAAATGCGCCCGATGAACGAGAATCGCACCTTGCGGTTTTCGTTCTGGATTGCCTCGGTTGCGCCGTTGTACTTTTCCCAGACGCCCTTGCCGCGCATGGCCGGCGAGAACTTTTCGAGCGGGAGACCGCGGGGCAAAATCTGCACCTTGTTTTCGGGTATCTTCAACTGCGTCGTGAGAATCTTGGCGTAGTCCTTGCAGGGACTTACCACGGGCTTGGTCATGCCGTAGAAAATCTTCATGAGCCAGAGCACAAAGTGGAACATCCATTTTGCTTTCACGAGCGTGCGGGTGTAAGTCGGAACGTCGGTGCGGTAATGGCTAAAGACTTTGATGCCGGCAACTTTGGCGCAGAAGCATACGAGCCATGCTCCTGGGCTTGGCGTTTCAAATTCAATCAAGTCGACGGGGTAGCGCTTGAGCAGCCTAAGTACCGGACCCACGCGCGGAATGGCCAGTTCGCTGTTCGCATACCCGAGCTGTTCCATGCTGAATAGGCGCGGGAGTAAAATACAGTAGCCGTTTTCGACGACACCGCAGGGGCGCGTGTTGAAGGCGTTTCCGGCGAGGAAGGCATGCATGCCGTGGGCGCGCATGTAGGGAATCACGTTTCTTAAGTTGTTTGCAATTCCGTTGGTTTCGTCTAGGTTGTCGGAATAAAAAAGAATGCGCACATCATCGGCAGGGTGTTGCTTGCGTTCTTTTTTCAAATAGAATCGTAACTTCAAGAGTTTCGGTAAATTAAGAAACAGCGAGCCGAAAACGATGGGCGGAATCATGCCGGTGCGCAGGTTTCCGGGAGGCTGGTGCTTAAAACCGAACATCTTCTTGAAGGTGCTCGTGACGGTGCGTCCAAAGATAGCCGGACGCGTATCTAAAACGTCGGAGGCTTTAAGCTTTGTTGAATTTGACGCAGTCGGCATACTTCACTCCTTTGCCACCGAACAGGTCCAAGGCCGATCCGATGGTGAGATCAATCGTTCCGTTAGAAATTTGTTTGCAGTGCTTTAAGTCTTCAAGCGACTTGGCGCCGCCGGCGTAGGTGCAAGGAATGGGACTGTGCTCGGCGAGGAACATAATCAGTTCGTCATCCATGCCCTGTTGCTTTCCTTCGACATCGGCGGCGTGAATCAGGAATTCGTCGCAGTAACGCGAAAGGTCTTCGAGCGTTTCCTCGTTGATTTCGATGTCTATCAATGTCTGCCAGCGGTTCGTGGCGATTTTCCAGCGGGGGTGTGCTTCGTCCGGATCGTCGATTTCGTCGTCGGGGACAAATTGCTTTTTCTTCGCGGAACTCACACGTTTGCAGCTTAAATCGAGCACCAGATGTTCCTTGCCGACCGTTTTAGAGAGCAATTCCAAACGTTCGCGGTCCAGCTTGCCTTCCGGGAAAATCCAGCTCGTCACGATCACGTGGCTAGCGCCTGCGTCCAGGTATTCCTTCGCATTCTCGGCGGTGATGCCGCCGCCGACTTGCAGTCCGCCGGGGTAGGCGGCGAGTGCTGTTTTTGCGGCGTCTGCGTTGCCCTTGCCGAGCATAATTACATGGCCGCCCTTAATGCCATCTTTCTTATAGAGTTCAGCGAACCAGGCGGGGGAGCGGTCCGTTTCAAAATTCGTCTTGAGACCCGTGCCGCTGTCATTCAGCGAGCTGCCTACAATCTGCTTTACACGTCCGTCGTGCAGGTCAATGCATGGGCGAAACTTAGTCATTAGTCTTTAACTCCGGTAATACACCAGTCAATCTTTTTTCCGTGGCTTGCGTCGCTCCTACCCCTGTAAAATAGAACTTCGCCGCCAGCTGCAATCTTGAAGGCCTTCTTGGCGAACCAGCCGTCTACTTTGTCCAAAAGGCTTGCCTTCTGGAGCGTCTTTGCCACGCTGAACTTGAGTGCGGGAACGCTTGCGTCTTGCCATTCGAAGGTCAAGTCGCTCTTTGCGAATTTTTTGCCACTATAGTTGTCGCTGCCGTCCTTGATTGTCTTGGGGTGCGCGACTTTGATTCCGGATTCGTCTTTGTAGAGCGCATATCCGAAGGGTTCGCCTTTTTCGGTGAGCGAGATGCGGCCTGCAAACAGCGGCGACTTTGCACTTGTGCTAAAGTTGATGGAGCGTACGGCCAGGTCAGTTGCCTGCACGGTTTGCCAGGTTTGGTCCATGTAGGCGTATCCCTTCACGGCAATCGTGTCTTCATTGTAGGCGATTTTGCCTTTAACGCGGCCGTAAGGAATGTGCACGTATTGTCCGAAACTTTCCTTGCCGATTTTCCACACGCCGTTGCCGGGGACTTTCCCGACTTCGGCCGATTCAAAGGTCACGTCAAGCAGGAATTTGCCACCCTTGTCGGCGGTAAAGTACACGCGGTGATCTTTGCCCGGCTTGTGTTCCATTTTGTATTCGCCCTTGATGTCGATTGTAGCCGAGGCCTTGTCGGCTTTAAGGCGTTCGGGCGGGTACTGGCGGCCTACGGTGTACGTTTTGCTTTTGAAATTCCAGAAGCTCATGTCGCAAGCGACTTTCTTGCCGGAGCCCGGAATATGGAGTGTGGAATAGTTGATGAAGGCGCGAGTGCCGTTGTCGAAAACGAACTGATAGCTCCATGTTTCGTTGAATTCTTTAGCGTTATTTTGGTGCGGCATAAAGTCCTCGACTGACACGCTGCGCACAGAGCCTTGTGGCGCCACGACATCACCTGCAAAAGCAAACGATGCACAGAGTGTTGCCATAATCGCTATCAGTATAGATTGCTTTGTCACGTTCGTTCCTCGCAATGACAATTCATTTTTTCATATTCTATTCCGAACTCAGAATTCCGAAATCCGAATTAGAGTCTCAAATCCTGTCCCATGCCGAGTTTGAGCTCTGTACGGCGGCGTAATACCATTTCGTTGAACAAGTCGGTAAGGCAGTCTTCGATGCTAATCATTGGTTTCCAGCCCTTGCTCATGGCTTTTTCAGGGTTTCCGATAAGGAGCGGAATGTCGTTACTGCGTTCGTAACCCGGATCGAAACGGAAGTCCACGCTCACGCCAGAAATATCCACCAGCATTTCGGTGAGTTCGCGGAACGTGTAGGATTTTCCGCAGCAAAGATTGTAAGCTTCGCCCGGTTCGGACTGGTTCAAAAGTTGAATCATGCCGCGTGCCACATCGCGCACGTCAATCACGTCGCGGCTAATGTCGAGACTGCCCGAATAAATGGTCGGCTCTGCACCGTAATACTTGATTTTGACAAGCTGGTAAGTAATCGAGGGAATCACGAAACGGCGGCTGTGGTGCGGGCCCGTAAAGTGGAAGGGACGCGCGAAAACCACGTGCAGTCCGTAAGCGTTCTTGAACTGATTGCCCAAAAGTTCCATGCAAGCTTTCGATGTTGCATAAGGCGTAAGCGGATTCGGGGCGTCCGATTCTTTGTGCAAGTAGGTAAGCTGATGATCGGTGCGGCCGTAAATTTCGCTAGAACTTAAAAGCATCACCTTTGCCTTCGGGCAATTCTGGCGCACGGCTTCGAGCAAGTTCTGCGTGCCGAGCAAGTTGATGTTCAGCGTTTCGTATGGTTTCTTGTAGCTGAGCCCCACCGACGATTGACTCGCCAGGTGGTAAATGTGCGTGGGCTGCACGAACTGTATCACGTCCTGCATGTGCTTGAAGTTCAGCAAGTCGCCGTTCAGGTATTCGACGCCATCGACCTTCTGCCAGGGCTGCGGCTGTTCGTCGCTAAAGCTGTACAGATCGTGCGTCGTTCCCACGAGGCTCGACAGAATGTGGTAGCCCAGGGCACCTGTTCCACCGGTTACAAGAATACTCATATATTCGTCCTTAGTCCATAGTTGTTGGCAATTAGAAATAAGGAATCAGAATTGCAAAATCATTCTGAAATCCGAATTCCTAATTCCGAATTCATTTAATAGCTCCCCAGCTTTGAGTAATGATATCTTTATCGATGTTCACGACCTTTTCCACGGCTCCAATCTTCGTGGGAAGGATGTAAACACGTTTGCCCTTTTCTGCCTTCTTGTCAACAGCCATGGCGTCCCATGCGGCATCCACGTCGATATCGTATTTCTTCGGGAATCCGAGGTCGTCCAAGAGTTTGTTCTGACGAGCTTCTTCTTCGGCGCTGATTTTGCCGAGGAGAACTGCCGCGCGGGCGGCCACGCGCATGCCAAGCGATACGGCAATGCCGTGCGTGAACATGTTGTAGTGCGTCAAGTTTTCGATAGCATGCCCGAAGGTATGCCCGTAATTCAAAATAGCGCGCAGGCCAGCTTCCTTTTCGTCGATGCCGACGACTTCGGCCTTAATGGCGCAGCTGCGGTAAATCAGGTGCTTCAATACGTCGAGGTCGTGAGCCTTGATACGCTCGACATTCTGTTCCATATAACGGAAGAATTCTTCGTCGTAAATCACGCCGTACTTCACGATTTCGGCAAGGCCCGCCAGGTATTCCGTTTCGGGCAAGGTGCTGAGCACCGCGAGGTCGCAGACCACCGCTTTCGGCTGGTAGAATGCGCCAATCATGTTCTTGCCTTCGGGGTGGTTCACGGCAACCTTTCCGCCCACGGAACTATCGACCATGCTCAAAAGCGTTGTCGGGAACTGGATAAACGGAATGCCGCGCTGGTAGGTGGCAGCACCGAAGCCTGCCATATCGCCGACCACGCCGCCGCTAAACTGCAACAGGCAGCTCTTGCGGGTGTAGCCGCGGTGGAGCATAAAGCTGAACAGCTGGTTCAGGTTGTGAAGTGTCTTGTTCTTTTCGCCGGCTTGGAACTTGAAAATCGGGCAACGTCCGGCCTGGCCTCTCAGTTCGCCAATCATCTGGCTTTGCACCTTGGCAATGTTTGTGTCGGTGCAGACCAAGAAATCATGACTCGGCATGAGCTTGAGGCTTTCAAGCAATACGCCTGTTTCGGGAATAATGTTCTTGCCGATAAAAATGGGGTAGCGTCCGCCGCTGCTCGGGCACACGTCCAGCGCATGGCTGTTCCAGAAATTCAGGATGTACAGGATGCGTTCAATCACGTGGTCTTCGGTGTATTCGTCGGAACTTTCCACGCTAAAATCGGCGTTCGCGTAATTCTTTTCGCGTTCTTTGAGCATCACCTTGATTTTTTCAAGGCGTTCTTCGTCGGAGAGGTTTGCAAGCAACGGGCGCGTGTTCTTGCGGCCAATGCGTTCCGAAAGCACTTCGGGCTTTGCCCACAGGCGAATGATGGTGCCGTTTTCGCGGATGACCTTGAGGTTGTCCGGCTGCGTGAGTGCGCCACCGCCCAAAGAAATAATGTGCGGGGTTTCTTTTTTGGCAAATTCGGCGACGACATCGCGTTCCATTTCGCGGAACTTGGCTTCGCCGTCCTGTTCAAAGATTTCGCTGATGGTTTTACCCGCGCGTTCGACGATAACGGCGTCGGTATCCACGTAGGGGCGGTTTAACCGTTCTGCCAGGGCGCGTCCGGTGCGGGATTTTCCACTTGCCATGAATCCGGTGAAAAAGATGTGCTTGTTCATGTTAGCCCTGCATTCCTTTGCGCATAATCTGTGCGAGTTCGTCGTTCGTCTTGTTTTTAGTTTCTTCGGGGAACCATTTTCTAAAGCTTTCGATGCCCTGGTGCACCAACATTCCTTCGCCGGTCACCACCTTGCAGCCTTTTGCCTGGGCCGTCTTTAAAAGCTTGGTCATGGGCGGCGTGTACACGATGTCCATCACGGCCTGACCTTGGTGCAAGGATTCTTCGGTCAGGGGAGACTGGTCTTCGTTTGGAGTCATGCCCACGGAGGTTGCGTTGATGATGATTTCGATATCCTTGGATACGACCGGAAATTCATCGAACGTGGCAACTTGGACCTGGGGAGCCTTGCCGTTAAAGAACTGGTTCAGGCTGTCGGCGAGCGCTGTCCCTTTTTCGCGGTTGCGGCACACGATGGTGAGCTGGTTCTGCATTTCGGCGAGCGTGTAGGCGATTGCCTTGGCTGCTCCTCCGTTTCCGAGCAGGGCGACCTTCTTGTTCGAAGGTTCTACGCCCGATTCCTGTAGGTTGCGGATGCATCCGTAGGGGTCGGTTGTGGTGCCGCATAATGTGCCCCCGACAATACTGTCTTTCCAGTACAGCGTATTGACGCTGCCGGTAAACTTCGAAATGTCCGAAAGTTCGTCCACAAGGTCCATCACGGGGGTCTTGTAGGGGATTGTGACGTTTGCCCCGCGGAACTTCATGGCCCTAAAACCCTTGATGGCGTCGGCCAGGTTTTCGGGCTCCGGGGCGTAGGGCAAATAGGCCGCATTGATGCCTAATGCTTCGAAAAGGGCATTGTGCATCAAAGGCGACTTGCTATGACCAACAGGATGACCGAAAATGCAAAGCGTCTCGGTCTTTCCATTCAATTTTAACTGGCTCAAAAAAACCTCTTTTTTTACAATATAAAGATATATAAAATTAACCCTACAACACTACTCTAATTACGTAACTTTTACTAAATTTGGCGCCTATGAATCCGAATGGCGCCATTATTGTTCAGAGTAATATGGAAATCATGGTGGAGGTCGATCTCCCCACTTATGAAGCGGCTCGCGATGCGATTGCACCGTTTACCGAATTGGTCAAGAGCCCAGAACATTTACACACCTACAAGATTAGCCCGCTAAGCTTGTGGAACGCGGCTGCAACGGGACTTCGTGCACCGGAAGTTTTGGAACGTCTCGAAAGCCAGAGCCGGTTCCCGATTCCGGAATCCGTGGTGACCGAAATCGAAGACTACATGTCTCGTTACGGGCTGCTTCGCCTGAAAAAAGAAGGCGACAAGCTGATTGTAGAATCCGATGACAAGTACATGTTCACCGAAATCTGCAACCTTAAAGAAGTGCAGCCGTACGTGCTTCACTTTATCGATGACTTGCATGCCGAAGTAGATCCGGAACGTCGCGGCCACTTGAAGATGGCGCTTACCAACGCTGGGTTCCCGGTCGAAGACTTGGCCGGCTATACCGTGGGCGATCCGCTCCCGATTCACTTGCGCGAAACGACGGTAGGCGGCAAGCCTTTTGCCCTGCGCGACTACCAGAAGGAAGCTGCCCAGGTGTTCTACGCGAGCGGTTCCGAAAAGGGCGGTTCGGGCGTGATTGTGCTGCCTTGCGGTTCGGGTAAGACGGTGATTGGCCTTGCCACGATGGCTTTGGTACAAACTAAGACTTTGATTTTGACGCCGAACATTTCGGCTAGCCGTCAGTGGATTCGCGAAATTTGCGACAAGACGGACTTGACGCTCGACCAGGTGAAGGAATACTCCGGCGAAGTCAAGGAAATCGGCCCCGTGACGGTGGCGACCTACCAGATTCTGACGCAGCGCAAGCGTGCCAAGAAGGCCGACGAAAAAGCCGATGCCGATATTGACGATTTGACCGAGGAAGAAGTCAAGAAGGAACTTGCAAACTTCCCGCTCTTTAGCCAGGAGAAGTGGGGCCTGATGATTTACGACGAAGTGCACTTGCTGCCGGCTCCGGTGTTCCGCTTGAGTACTGAAATGCAGGCCACTCGCCGCCTGGGCCTTACGGCAACGCTCGTGCGCGAAGACCACAAGGAAACCGAAGTGTTCAGCTTGATTGGCCCGAAAAAGTACGACATTCCGTGGCGTATTCTCGAGGCCCAGGGCTGGATTGCAACCGCCGACTGTAACGAAATCCGCATTCCGATGGAACCGGAACTCAAGATGAAGTATGCGCTTGCGCCTGTCCGCGAAAAGATTACGCTGGCATCTACAAATCCCGAAAAGACGGACATCGTGGAACGCCTGCTCAAGTACTTTGACAAGCCCGATGACCGCGTGCTGATCATTGGCCAATACATCGACCAGCTCGAAGCCCTTTCCGAAGATTTGCAGATTCCGCTGATTACGGGTAAGACGCCGAACAAGGACCGCGAAAAGCTTTATGCCGCCTTCCGTAACGGAACGCAGAAGAACTTGATGGTCTCGAAGGTGGGGAACTTCGCCATCGACTTGCCCGATGCCAACGTGCTCATCCAGATTTCGGGTACCTTCGGTAGCCGACAGGAAGAAGCCCAGCGCCTCGGTCGCGTGCTCCGCCCGAAGAGCGACGGTGGCGCGGCGCATTTCTACAGCATCGTGACGCAGGATTCCAAGGAACAGGAATTCGCCATGAACCGCCAGCTGTTCCTTACCGAACAGGGCTACGCCTACAAGATTATCAAGCGCGGCGATTGGGATATCCTTGCTCGCACTCCTGAAGAGTTAGCTGCTAGAAAATAAATGAAAAAAAATCCCGCTCGTCGAGCGGGATTTTTCATATCTAGTATAAAAGTAATTCCGCATTGTTATAATTTTAGTTACCTTTGTGAAGGTAACTAACCTGTGGGGAATTGTAAAATGAAAAGTCTATCTATTCGTGGCTTTGCTGCAGTGAGTCTTGTAGCAGCGTTTATGTTTTTTGGATGCTCTGACGATTCTTCTCCTGTTGTGACGGAAGATGGAACGGGAGCTTTGTCGTCTTCGGATGAGTCTGTAGCCGAATCTAGCAGCTCTTCAAAGAAAGCTTCAAGCAGTTCTGCTGTGGAAAAATCGTCTAGTTCTTCGAAGAAAGAGAAAAAATCGTCCAGTAGCTTTGTTGAGGATGATGAGACGGATTCTAGTAGTTCTTTTGAAAAATCCAGTAGCAGTGAGTTAGTGATTGTTGTTCCTGATCAGAGCGACTTTACTATCACGGCCTCGGAGCTTTCTTCTCGTATTGTTGGTGATGAAGCGCGTTTCAAAGGCCAATTCAGTCTGGACGTTGTCGGCGACTCTGCCGCCGTGGACAGCTCTTTCAACATAGCCTTTATCGGAATCGAATATCTGATCGGTAAGGGTAATCCGGGTAACATGGTCGCTGTTAACGTACCTGTCAACTCTAACAAAATCACTTTCCCAACGCAAAATGCCATTGACCTGACTTCCAAGAATTCTGCTTTTGTGACCATTGATCTGCTGGATCCGGGCTTTACGGAATGTGGCACGTACAGTCTAATCGTTACTGTGACGGCTAGTTCCGGCGACAGAGTTTTCCAGAGAACCGAAATCATTCCGTTTGAACGTGATGCATACGATTATTGCGGCGATGTGCGTTCCTCTTCTTCGGCCGTTCAGGTTAAAGAAATCCCGATGACAACTTGTCAGGTTGAACTTTCTACGAACGTGAATCCGGGGGGTGACCTAGTTTACTGCGTTGCAGTGCCTGCCGCAGGAGCTGCAACGGCAGACATAATCTTCGAAAAGGCCGGCGACAGGAACAATCCGGAACTTTCTGCGAAAAGCGGCTCGGGTCTCTTATTCTCCCCGATTATTAACGGAGATTTTGCGCCTTACACCGATGACTATGAAGTGGATATCTGGCCGGAAGACATAAATGCAGATCGTGTCCCTGCGACTGCCTATGTCAGCGACTTCAAGTTCAAGACTATCGATGCTGAACGACTGACGAACATGATTCAGAACTTCAACCAAATTTACGTCGCCAAGACCCCAACCTACAATGCTGAAACGGGTGAAGGCTTCTACGCCTTCGCGATTACCAATGCAACCGAAGGCAATGATGGCGATTACACCTTTAAGGTCAAGATATACAAAGTACCCTAAAAATTGAAAAATCCCGCTCAACGAGCGGGATTTTTTCGAGCCACCCAGCAGATTTGAACTGCCGACCTGCTGATTACGAATCAGCTGCTCTACCAGCTGAGCTAGAGTGGCATGGTAGGCCAAAATTAGCAAAACGGCCCTAATTTGTCAAGGTGTGCTGACAATACATTAAAAATTTTCTATGATTGGAGCACGAAATTTAACATGGACGTTTAATATGGCAAACGAATCGAATACCAACAATTCTGAAATTAAGGAATTTTTTGTCGCACACGGCTCCAAGGTCATTGCTGCTATCGTAGTTGTGATGGTCATTGTGGTGGGCGTGGTGCAGTTCCGTGATTATCGCAAGGCTGCTGCTGCCGAACAGGCCGAACTCCTTGGTCCGGGCATGACGCTCCTTTATGCGAATCAGAATGACTCCGCTTTCGTGGAATTCGAATCCAAGATCAATTCCGGTAAGCTTTCCGGTGTGGCTCTGGCCAAGGCAGCTCTTTACGCTGGCAACATCAAGTTCCAGGCTGGCGAATTTGACGCCGCTGCTGTGTTCTTCCAGAAGAGCCTCGACAATGCCGGTTCTGTTGCTTTAGTCCGTTCGGCTGCCATGCACGGTCTTGCCTCTGTGAAGATCGAAAAGGGTGACTACTCTGCCGCTGCCGGTCTGTTGGAAAAGTACATCTCTGAATTTGCAAAGCGCACGGGCGACCAGGAAGACCGCTTCCAGAAGGACGAACCGGTGGACGAGGTCCCGATGGTTGCTGACGCCATGTGGAAGCTCACTCTTGTTTACGAACAGCTCGGTGCTGCCGACAAGGCCAAGCAGACTGCAGAACGCATTCTCACGGTCTACGGCGACAACCAGGCTTATGCCGACAAGGCCAAGAAGTTCCTGAACATCTAGTTGGTTCGGAATACGGAACTCGGATTTCGGAATTATTTAAAGAAATTGAAATTTACTTTAAGGGCGGTCTAAGACCGCCTTTTTGTATGTGTAAATAACGGGTCTTCGTGCGGCTTTTCATGCCATCGCCATTTTCCACGCGATTACGTAGAACGCGTAGTAAAGCAATAGCCCGATTCCGTCGACGGAAGAAAGCGGCGTTCCCCAGCGGAGCGCTTTTTTGCTGGGAATGAATCCGCAGAAAAGTCCGGCAATAAATCCGTAGGCGTGTCCGAGAATGTCGGCGTTTTCGCCGAGCCCGAGGAATACGGCAAGGGATGCCGCGCCGCAGAGCGGCGCGAATCGCCGGAGCAGGCCGTGGGTTTCTTTGGGCATGAGCCTGAATTCAATTACCGAGAGGCAACCGATGGCGGCGAATACGAATGTCGAAAAACCGAGCGAGCGAAAGTCGGTCTTTACCGTAAGCGAGACGCAAATGTTTGCAATCGCGGCCGCGACGGCGATAAACGGCGCAAGCCGTAGCAGCGGAATGCGGAAGGTAATCATGTTCATCACGATGTAGCCGCAGAGTAAATTCGACGCTAGGTGCCGCGTGTCGCCGTGCAAGGTCTGTGCCGTGAGCGCGCGCCACCATTCTCCTTTAAGGACCTTGCCAGCATCCGAGATTCCTCGTGAATGAAGACTTACTTTGTCTGAAAAATCGATTAGCGTGAATATCACGGGAGCAAGCAAAATCCAGAGCGGCTGCAAGCTAAAACTCAAGGGAATCGGCGGGTTTTCTTCTTTAGGCGGATTTTCCTTGCGGTAAAGAGCCAACTGTAGGCGTGCAAATTCTTCGTGCTCGGGCAAAACGAAAATCAAAAAAGGGCCTTCGATACTGCGCAAGAGCCTGTGAGAAATTCCTTGCGAAAGGAGTACCAGGCTGTCGTCGCGAATCTGGCGGAACGTGCCTTCGGACACGCACACGATTTCAGGGTATTCAGGCTCCTGCGCCTCGGGCGAATCCTGCGTATCACTCACCGAAGCCGCATTCGTTTCTGCATTTTTCGATGCTTCGGGAGTCGGCGTTATGGATTGTACCTGCAAGCCTTCTTTAGGTATATCCGACGGGGAACGCATGTAGCGGGGGCGCATGGGCGATATAAAGCGTGGCATGAGTCCCTCCTAAAGTACGGCGGCCGAAGTCATTGCGAACTTGCCGGTTGCGGTTTCGCATTCGGCGCGCAAGTACGCAAAGTCATCTTTATTGACGGTAATGTCTGTGCTGGCGGGCGGCAATACCAGGCTTTCTATGCAGACGGTTTCGTTCTTGGCGAGCTTGCCGCCTGCAGAACGCTTGCGCCCGAAAATGCGGATGTAACGGAAGGCTCCGCCGAAATCTTGCGTATTGCGAGCATGGAAAGTCACGGTTTTTTCGCCGCGTTCCCACCAGAGAGCCGGGCCATCGGTAATGTAGCAGTTGTCGCCCGCGAAAGCCTCGTTTAAAGCTTCTAATGAAAGATTCTTTTTAGATCCTTCGACTTCGCTCAGGATGACACTTGAGTCCAATTTCACAACTGTGCGGACTTTCCCGAAAACATGGTCTCGGCTATGCTTCAGCGAAACCAGCGGGGTCGCGACGGCGGTCGTGTCGTTCAAGTCGCCGTGAGCGTCGTTGCCGCCAATCGGGAGCAAGAAATTTCCTTTGCCGAGTTCCTCGATCCACCACTGTCTTCCAAGCTTAAAGCCTTCGTCGCGAATGCCGTTCCAAAATTGGATGCCGCGAATCTTGTGGTTGGCTTCAAGATTCAAATCCTTGTGGCTCCAGTAGCCGCGACGGAAGATGAATTTCTCGAGGTAGCCCATGGGCTGCATCGGGTGGGCTGCAAAGCAATGCGCCGCAGTCATTTCCAAAAGTTTTGGAATCTTGAAGGTAGGCTTGTTTTCGAGCCAGTTTCGCCCGCAGTCGCCGAGACCGGGCAAATAGCATTCTGGCCCGAGTACCGTCATGTGCACGTTTTCGCCTTTGGAGTTGCCTGCCGAAACTTCTTCGCCGGCAATCATAAGTGGCATATCTGCATTCTGATTCAGTTTGCGGACTTCTTCGCGCAAGGCGTCAAAGCGGGTGAGCGGTGTGTCCGCTTCTTTGGTATAGTCTTCGGTGGTGTAGGCAAAATCGTAGGCGTGGTCGGTGCAACTTACAAAGTCAAGCCCGACGGCCTTGGCCGCCTGTTGCAATACGGCAGGCGAGGCTCCGTGTTCCACATGGTCTGCAGAATAATGCGTGTGGCAATGCATTTCGCCGGCGACAAATCCTGGGGCTTTCGGCGGCTCTTCGGCAAGCACTTGAATTTTTAAGGGCTTGGGCTTTAATCCGGGGTAATTCCAGCGGGTAAAAACTTTCGTCTCGGTGTGCTCGCCGTTTTCGCTAATCCGCTTGGCGTAAATCTTGCAGTCCAGTTCATGTACGCCTGGCTCCAGATTCCCGAGTTTCACGGGGTAAAAGCCGAATTGCTCCTTCGCCTGTATCTGTAATTCAAAGGTCTTGCCGTTGATTTCCGCCTTCTCGATAAGCGTCGGGAACCGATGCGCGTCGCGGACCACAATCCAAACGGTAGGCTCGACTCCCGGTACAAACTGGAATGGGACATCGACCAAAATTTCGGGCCACGGCTTATACAGCAGCGACCACGGGAGTTTAAACTTGAAATGCGTCTCGGCGTAATGCAACTTTTCGCCCGGAATAAAGCTCATTATTCCTCCGGGGATTTCTTGTCATCATCGTCGTCATCGTCATCTTTATCTTCGACGCTCTCAGGCTCGTTCCACAGCCCAAAGCCAATGCGCACTTGCATGGTGAGTCCACCGATATTCCACTTGGCTTTTTTATCGGGACCGTCGGGGACAATTTTAGAGAACTTCTTTTCGGATTCCACCTTGATGCTGCTGAATCCGACGTCGCCGTAAATGTTGAAATTTTTCCAGTTCGCAATCAGGTAGCCGACGCTTACGCCAAAGCCTGCGCCAAGGAGCGGAGTCTTTGCATCCATTTGGCCCCAGGTCGTATAGATTTCGGTGCCGGGCAATACCCAGTACCAGCGCACGGCAATGCTGAACAGGCTTTCGCCCGAAAGCGTCATGAAGTTGCGGGGAATGCCGAGCCTGTATTCCAAAAAGAGCGGCATGCCCTGAATGGTGTAGCTGTAATTGTGGGTGCGGTTCTTGCGGTCGGTAAGCACCACCGATTCGTTGTCGTAAATAAAGCTTACGCCTGCGCTAATGAAGTTGTCCTTGAAAAGCTGGTATTGGAGCCCAGCCGAAATCGGGAAGCAGAAGTTCACCTTCTGGAAGTCCTGCTTGGCGACACTCAGCGATTCGCTTTCGGTCACGGCGTCTTGTTTAAAGCTGTAATAGAGCGTGTCGATTGCATCCTGAAAGTATTTGCGTTCCGGAAAATCCAAGAAGGAAACAGCGGGTTGCAAAAAGATCGAAAGCCTGGAACGGTCGCGGGTCGAAGTCTCTTCGGCGGCCATGGCAGATGCGGCAAGAATCGCCACAAGGAGGATGTGCAAAAGATGTTTCACCTATTCAGATCCTTCGATTCCGTTTCACTCCACTTAGGTTGACACAATGTGTGATGTGTAATGTGAAATGAATAATTGCACATCTCACATCTCTCATCTCACATCTTTCACTAGTTCTGCATTTCGCGGTCTTCCTTGAAGAAACGCTTCTTCTGGGAATCCTTTTTCATGCGCTTGGCAAATGCAATTTCGGCCTTGTCGATTTTCTTTTCGGTCTTTGCAATCTGCTTCTGGATTTTCTTGTCGTCGGGGCTTGCTTCGTTGCGGGCGATGTTCAAGTAGAGTTTGGCGGTTTCGAACTGGTCAAGTTCGTTGTAGGCCTGGGCAATCATGAACAAGGCTTCGGTACGGCGCTTGCTCTTGGGGTAGGTTTCCAGGAATTCCTTGAAGTAGATCACGGCGGCCTGGTACTTGTCCATGCGCAGGTAAAGTCTTGCGGTCTGGAATTCCTTCTCGGCCAAGCGTTCGACAAGCAGGTCGTAGTAGTAGTTCACCGAGTCACGCAGCGGGGAATCGGGATAGTTCGACAGGTAGCGTTCAAAGTCCCTCATGGCAATCGTCGTGTTCGCTTCGTCGCGGCTCACGCGGAATTCCATGTTGAACGAAGAAATAGCCTTGCGGAATTCGGCGGTTTCAATGAACGGCGAACCCGGGAAGTTCAAGATGAAGCTGCCGTATTCACCGCGGGCTTCGATCCAGTCTTCCATGTTGAAGTAGCTTTCGGCCATCAAGAATTGGGCCTGTTCCATGTAGCCCGTGCCGGCGCATGTCGAAAGGATTTCTTCGAGCCTGTCTGTTGCTCGGCCGTATTTTTCTTTCTTGAAAAGTTCCTCTGCGCCTTCATAGCGAATTCGGCACCATTCGGTGTGTTTCATCTTGGTCTGCCCGCTAGACGAACAACCTATAAAAGCGATTGCAAGGGCCAAAAGATAAAGGAATAGGGGAATCTTTTTGAACAGGTTCATTTTTTTTCTTTGGTTAATTCTAATTTTACCCCCGTAAAGTAGAAAATTTTGTAAGTTCAGAAAAATGATTTTAGTCCGCTACGTGTTGAAAGAGCTCATAGGCCCCTTTTTGGCGGCTCTTTTTGGAATCACGTTCCTGTTCGTGGTGGACTTTTTAGTCAAAATCCTCGATAATGTGCTTTCCAAGGGGCTTCCTGCCTCGACTGTTCTTGAAATCTTCGCACTAAACCTGGCGTGGATGCTTTCGCTGTCTATTCCGATGGCCGTGCTTGTGGCAAGCCTCATGGCCTTCGGTCGACTTTCGGGCGACCAGGAAATTACGGCCTGCAAGGCGGCGGGCATTTCTCCGCTTTCGCTCATGCGTCCGGTACTTTTGGTATCGATGCTGATTTCGGTTTTGATGGTGGTGTTCAACAACTGGGTGCTGCCCGAAGCGAACCACCGTTCGGTCGAACTCATGAATGCCGTGTCGCGTAAAAAACCGCACGTGTTTATTGATGCGGGCAGGCTCATTACGCAGTTCCCCGATGTTCAATTGTGGGTGAATCGCATCGATCCGGTATCGGGTACTTTGTACGGAATCCAGATTTTCGAAATGGAAAAGAAGGGGGCGCCCCGTATTGTGTATGCCGACAGTGCGACCATGGAATACGAAGACAACGGTGCAACCCTTATGCTTCGCTTGCGCAGTGGCGAAACGCACATGACCGATGCCGATAACCCCGAAAACTACTTCCGCATTCGTTATTTCTCGCAAGACCTCGCCATGAAGAACGTGGATGACCGCCTGGAACGCCGTAGCCGCAGTTACCGTAGCGACCGCGAAATGCCTATCGAGATGATGACCGAGGTGGTGGAAGATGCCGAAAAACGCTATGTCGAATTCAGGGATCAGGCGCTCGAAAAAAGGTTGAACACGCTTGTGACGTTGCGCGAAGATATCATGGGCGATTCCATTGTTCCGAAATCGGTCGAAAGCGGGACAAAGATTGATTCTATCCAGCGTAGGCGGTCCTTGCAGCGACTCCGCGTGCAAGAAATTGCGGCGCTTCGCACAACCGAAAGATTATACAGCCGCATGGAAACGGAACTCAAGCGCAAGGCGCAGTACACGGTCGAAATCCACAAGAAGTACAGCACCGGTTTTGCCTGCTTTATCTTTGTTCTGATTGGCGCCCCCCTTGGAATCATGGCGCGCAAGGGCGGTATCGGTACGGGTATTCTTTATAGCCTTGCGTTCTTCGTGATTTACTGGATTTGCCTGATTGGCGGCGAAAACATGGCCGATAGACTTTTGATAGATCCGGTGCTTGCTATGTGGGCGTCGAACATTATCATAGGCACCTTCGGCATATTCATTACGGTGGCCATGGTGCGCGACCGTTTCTCGGGCGATTCCAAGTTCTTTAGGGCGATTCGCGCGGTGGGCGGGTTCTTCAAGAAGATATTCGGATTCTTTACCAGGAGGATTGGATGAAATTCTCCCGGTACATGATGTGGAATTTTCTCAAGATGTTCCTGCTGGTGCTCTTGGGCGCGATTCTTATGTTTGCGGTCATTGACTTTGTGGGTAACATCAAGACTTGGCTTGCCCGCGACACCAAGGATGCGATAGACTATTATGTAAGCTACCTGCCTTACATGATTTACCTGATTTCGCCGGTGGCCTTGTTCATTGCTGTGCTGGCCTCGATCGGTAACATGACGCGTCATTTGGAAATGAGTGCCATGCAGAGTTCCGGCCAGGCGCCGTTCAAGACGTTGATTCCGATTTTCGTGTTCGGCGTGATCGTATCGATTGCCTCTTACGAAATGAGCGAACTTTGGCTCCCTGACGCGAACCACAAGCGCCTTGAAACCATGGAGACCAACGCCCAGAAAAAGAAGAATCCGCGCATCAAGGAAAAACGCGACTTTACCTTTATCGACAGCGAACGGGCCAGCTGGTTCTTTAGGCATTATTCCGGCAAGGGCCGCTTTGGCCGCGACGTGGTTTTGCTCCTTCGCGAAGATGGCCGCCTGGTAGAGCGTTACGATGCAAAACTGGTCCGCTGGATTGAAGATGCTCCCAAGGATTCGCTCGATTCGATTGCAAGGCTTTCTAGCATAGACCCGCCGCCGGGCTGCTGGCAATTTGAACGCGGGCTCCGCCGTGAATTCCATAAAGACGGTACAGTTAACGTTTACCCGATTCATCGCGAAAAGTTGTGCGACAAGGTAACGACTTATCCGGGCGACTTGATTAACGAACGCCAGACCGCCGATGAAATGGATTCCAAGATGGTCATGGCTAGAATCAACGTGTTGCGCCGTTCGGGCGAAGATACCCGGGCTATGGAAACCGCGCTCCAGTTTAAGCGTTCCGCCCATTGGATGAATTTGATTGTGCTACTCATCGGAGCAGCGCTTTGCCACCGCTATAGTCGCTCTGGGGGCCTTTCCCAGAAGTTCGGGGTTGGCCTCTTGATTGTTTTTAGCTATTATATTCTTGAAAGAATCGGCTTAAAGATGGGAGAAAATGGTGCGCTTTCGCCTTTTTGGGCGGCATGGATTAGCCACTTTGTATATGGCGGCGTCTCGGTCGTAATGCTGTACCGTTCCTTCCGTTTATAGTGGGAAAGATATGTCTGTTGCTGAAATTTTATTCGTGGTCGCGGGCCTTTTGCTTGGCCTTGCATTCCAGGGGGGAATGTTCCTGTTCCTGATTCCCTTCGCCGTCGTTGCGTTTGTGCTTGCCTGCATGAACCGCCCGCGCCTTGCCGGCCCGAATTCCCAGCAGCCTCCAACAGCTCCCATTCCGACGATTTTCAAGAAGCGTTCGACGACGAACAACCCGATTATTACGCCGACCTTGCAGAACGAATTTTCCAATGCGCCTAGGGGTATGGCCAATGAACCCGAAGCCGCCCTCAAGGTGAGCCAGGTTTGGGCCCGCGCTAACGCTGACATCAACCGTTCCATGACCGACATGCTGCTTGCGCTCAAGATCGTGGTTCCGCATGTGAATTCTGTCATCGTGTTTACGCAGATGGAAAACCAGAGGGAATGGGGTATTCGCAATTTTGCAAATGACAAGGAAATTTCGGTGAACCTCCGCACGCGCATTACCGAAACGTCCGGTCTTTTGGGCCAGCTGTTCCGCAGTAACGTGAACCGCCTTCTGGAAGGTGACCTTCCGGGTGCGAAGAGCGTGATGTACTATGTGGACAATCCTGCCATCAAGTCGGTGGTGGCCGTGCCCATGATTGATCATGCCTCTGGACTTCGCGTAGGTGCACTTGTAATGGATTCCGTGTACCCGAATGCGTTTAACGACATGACGGCTAATGCGCTCAAGTTTATCGCAAGCGCTATTTCGATGCTCGACTACAAGGGTTTCTACTCGGCACAAAAGCATATTGCCCTGCAGCAGTATGGCGGACTTTACAGCTACCTGCGCAAGTTCTTCCAGAACATGTCGGTCAAGGACATCTACAAGCAGATTATCAATTACGTGAAGGCGAACATGGCCTACGACCGCCTCACGATTCTTGCCATGGATCCGGGCGACGACATGAATGGTAGCGTGGTGTACTGCGACGGTGTAGATGCCGAGCAGTTTGCGAACAAGAAGTTTACGCTTTCGGACAAGGGTGTGTTTGTGCTGGCCCTGATGCGCAACCGCCCCATGGAACGCTCGTTCTTGCCGGGCTTCAAGGATTACCTGCCGCGCTTGAACGATTCGGAACGCAAGAACCTGAACCTGCGCCAGATTTTGGTCATGCCTATTGCGGCTGAACATGGTTCCGATACCGCCGAAATTGCGATTTGCCTTGAAAGCAGCAGCTCCATGCCGTACAACGATCATGAAAAGGAATTGCTCAAGGCTTTTGCCGGCGTAGCAGGCTTTGCCTACAATCGCGCCCGCAAGTTTGAACTGGGCTGCGACCAGGCCATGCGCGACGGACATACGGGTCTCATCAACAAGAAGACCATGTTTGAAAAATTGCGCTCCGAAAAAATTCGTGCAGACCGCGCCAAGTACAGCATTGGCCTCTTGATGATGGATATCGACCACTTCAAGCATGTGAACGATACCTATGGCCATCCGATTGGTGACGTGGTCATCAAGGGGATTGCCGACACCATCAGTAAAGAAATCCGCAGCGAAATTGACGTGGTGGCCCGCTTTGGCGGCGAAGAATTCGTGGTCGCCTTGATCGATACCGATGCCGACGGCATGATCGAAACTGCTGAACGCATTCGCAAGTCGGTCGAAAAGCTCGTGTTCGATGTACACCAGGCAGAACCCTTGCGCGTGACGGTAAGTATCGGCGCGTTCTTGCTGACTCAGAACTTTAACGGTGACTTGGAAAAGGCCATCAACAATGCCGACCAGGCGTTGTACCGCGCTAAAGAAGGCGGTCGCAACCAGGTCGTGCAGTTCGAAAAACAAGAATCTGAACCCGTGAGTGTATAGCATGTTTACCGCGCTCGATTGGATTGTCTTAGTCGCATACTTGTTACTCTCAATCGCGATCGGCTTGTTTGTCTCGCGCGGTAATAAGAATCTCAAGGAATACATGTTGGGCGGCGGCTCCATTCCGTGGGTGGCCGTGGGCATTAGCCTTATTGCGACGTCCGTGAGTGCGACGACCTTCTTGGGGGCACCTGCCGATGTTTATGGCGACAACATGACGTTCCTCATGTTCCAGATTGGCGCCTTCATTAGCATTGTGGTAGTGGGGCTTGTCTTTATCCCCAAGTTCCGGACTTCTGGCATTAACAGCGCCTACGAACTTTTCGAAGTCCGATTCTCCCGCCCGGTGCGCAGGCTTGCCGCTATATTCTATTGCTTGCACTTGCTGTTGCGTACGGGAATCCTCCTGTTTGCGCCGTCGCTTGTGCTTGCGCAGATTTTGCATATCGACTTGAAACTTGCAATTATCGTGTCGGCGGCGGTGGCAATATTCTACACCTGGTTTGGCGGTATCAAGGCGGTCATTTGGACCGACGTGATGCAGTTTGTCGTCTTCTTTGGCGGCGGCGTGCTGGTGCTGATTCTGATTTCGAATGCGGTCGGAGGCTTTGGCGAAATGGCGGCCCTTGCAAGCGAAGCGGGCAAGACCAAGTGGTGGGACGCCTCGATGGATATTTCGAATGCGCGCACGCTTGTGTCGGCGGGCTTTGCCTATGCGGTTCTTGAAATTGCCATTCGCGGTTGCGACCAGCAGTTTGTGCAGCGCTACCTGAGCTGTAAAGACGTGAAGGCGGCGAACCGTTCAAGCATTCTTTCGATGGTGCTTGGCTGTGCCGTTTCTATCTTGTTCTACTGGGTAGGTGCCGCTCTCTATGTTTATTACCAGAAAGCCCATGCGGCGGTGCTTCCTGAAGGCTTGGGACAGAACGATGTGTTTCCTTACTTTATTGTAAATGGACTTCCGGTGGGCGTGACGGGGCTGATTGTTGCAGCCATTTGTGCGGCTGCCATGAGTAGCCTTTCGAGCGCCATCAATTCCTTGGGCAATACGTCTGAACGTGATTTTTTGGGCTGGGACGAAAACGCCGGAATCGGTGGACTCAAGCGTGCCAAGATTTGGACGGTAGTCTGGGGTGTGCTGGGCATTTTCTTTGCCTTGTTTGCAGCAACCCAGCAGGGGAGCCTTCTCAAGAATGCTCTCTTCTTTACGGGGCTTTTCACGGGGCCGCTTCTCGGCATGTTCCTGCTTGCCTTCTATGCCGATAAAATCTTCGGTACGGGGGCGGGTAAACTCCGCGGCTGGGTTGTTGTCGTTGCCGTGATTTGCGGCATGGGTAGTTTGATTCTTGTTCAAGGCATTCCTGCTTTTGGGGTGCCGGCTGTATTGGGTGGTATCTTTAGCTGGCCTTGGCTGCCCTTTATCAGTATGACGACGACAATCGTGATGGCTTTGCTTATTAATACGGTCACCAACCTGGTTTCAACAAATAAATGAACTTGTCATAGGGGTTGAATATGAACAAAGTTACATTGGGACTCGTCCTGCTAGTCGTGTTGCTCGGCTTCTTGCTGCTTACGACCAACAAGGAAAATGCAATGCAGAATGCAATGCCGAAATCCTTGAAGGTCCCGTCTGTGGTAAGCGACGCGCAGATGTCTACGGTAAAGGTGTCTGCATCGGAATCCCGCAAGTACGGGGCGAACGAATTCGTGACGGTGGCGATGCTTGAATTGCGCGGTCGCGACAAGGAACTGCTTTTCAAACAGCTCGAAACCCGTCGCCAGGCGATTTTTGAACAAATGAGTAAACTCGATATCCAGAATGCGGATATCGAACAGAACAGTGTTGATATGCGTAAGGAATGGTCCTACGACAAGGGTACCCGCAGTCTTACGGGCTATGTGGTGAGCCAGTCCTTTGCAATTCGTTGTTCTTCCAGGTCTGTGGCTGCCGCGGCAGTCGCTGTCCTTTCTGCAGAACTTGATGTCGAAATCGATCGCACGTCAGCCCGTCTCAAGGGCGAAGATTCCTTGCGCAAAGAAATCATACTCTCGGTGGGCAAGAAGGCTATGGACAAGGCAGAAAGCTACGCCGAAAGCGTTGGCGGCAAGCTTGGCAAGGTAATCTCGGTCAGCGAAAACGGCGGTAGCGACCTTATGCACGGACGGCAAGTCCTGGGGGTAGCCAAGTTCAACGACTATAGCGAAGACGCCCTTCTTTCGTCTATCGCGGACTCCGTAAGCATCTCTGCATCGGTTCATTTGGTGGTAGAATTACTCCAATAATACAGGCTAATCACAAGGCCTGTGTTTGTCAAGACATAGTTTATAAAAAACTTTCATTTTTATGTTGATAAGTGTCCGGAAGGGTAAAATTCGCTAACTGCTTATAAATAAAGGCGTTAGCTTTTATTTTGCTTACTTTGTATAAAGCCGCTTTAAAAGCCTGTTTTCTGGATTGTTGATAAGTCTAGTTTTTGTAAGCTTAAATTTACATAAAAAGCGCTGTTTTTTTGAAAAATGTCTTCCAATGACAGATACATTTGTTATATTGTTTTCCATATCTTGTGCTTCGAGCTTCTTTTGAGACACAAGATATAGTAAATACCGGAAATGAAAGAAAAAAGTATGCTCGAAACGAGTTTCGCCTGCAATTATGCAATTCGGGGCTGATTCGCCGGGCAGCAAGGATTGGTAGATGATAGTTTCTGTAAGGAAGCGCGACGGCCGTGAGATGCCGTTCAACATTGAAAAGATTGTCGACGCCATTGTCAAGGCATTCCGCGCATCGGGCGAGCTCGACGAACAGATTAAGGCCGCCCAGAGTCAGTTGAATTTGTTGGGAAACGACGACGTGCTTACGAGCACGGCCCTCAAGGTGTCCGCCGATGTGGTGGGCCGACTTGAATCCGAAGGCAAGAATGTTCCCGAAATCGAAGAAATCCAGGACGCTGTCGAAAAGGCTCTTACCGAAGGTGGCTATGCCGATACCGCCAAGAGCTACATCCTGTACCGTGCCGAACGTACCCGCGTGCGCGAAGTCAACACTCGCCTCATGCATACGCTCCGCGACATTACCTTCAGTTCTGCTAAGGAATCCGACCTCAAGCGTGAAAACGCGAACATCGATGGCGATACCGCCATGGGTACCATGCTCAAGTATGGTTCCGAATCCGCAAAGCATTTCTACACCATGATGATGCTCAAGCCCGAGCACAGCCGCGCCCACATGGAAGGCGATATCCATATCCACGATTTGGATTTCTATTCCCTTACCATGACCTGCTGCCAGATCGACCTCAAGAAGCTTTTCAAGAACGGCTTCAACACCGGTCACGGTCACCTTCGTGAACCCAAGGATATCCGTAGCTACGCTGCTTTGGCCGCTATTGCCATTCAGTCTAACCAGAACGACCAGCACGGCGGTCAGTCCATTCCGAATTTTGACTATGCCATGGCCGACGGCGTGCGCATCACTTACCGCAAGGCTTACCTTTCCAACATGGTCAAGGCTCTCATTCTTCTCGCCGGCAAGACCGAAGAAGAAATCCTGCCGATTGTGAAGAAGCTCCATACCGAAATGGCTGAAATGGGCATGGTCGCAACGCTCGTGCCGAACGAAAAGTTCGTGGAAGCCGAAGCCCGCGAACTCTCCAAGACCTATGGCGAAGAAACGGTGAAGAACGCCCAGAAGTTTGCCGAAAAGATGGCCTACGAAGAAACCGACAAGGCAACCTTCCAGGCTATGGAAGCTTTCGTTCATAACCTGAACTCCATGCACAGCCGTGCCGGTGCCCAGACTCCGTTCTCCAGCATCAACTACGGTATGTGTACCGAGCCCGAAGCTCGCATGGCTATGCGTAACCTGCTTCTCACCACCGAAGAAGGCTTGGGTGGTGGCGAAACGGCAATCTTCCCGATTCAGATTTTCCGCGTCAAGGACGGCATCAGCCTCAAGCCGGGCGACCCGAACTATGACTTATTCAAGCTCGCTTGCCGCGTGAGCGCCAAGCGCCTGTTCCCGAACTTCAGCTTTCAGGATGCCCCGTACAACTTGCAGTACTACAAGCCGGGCCACCCCGAAACCGAAATTGCCTACATGGGTTGCCGTACCCGCGTGATCGGTAACCACTACGACCCGAGCCGCGAAATCAGCTTCGGCCGTGGCAACTTGAGCTTTACTTCGATCAACCTTCCGCGTATCGCCATCAAGATGAAGTCCGTGGACCTGTTCTTCAAGGAACTCGACCGCATGCTGCAGTTGGTGAGCGACCAGCTCATGGAACGCTTTGCCGTGCAGAGCAAGCGCAAGGTCAAGAACTTCCCGTTCCTCATGGGACAGGGCGTCTGGATCGATTCCGAAAAGCTCGGTTGGGAAGACACCGTTGGCGAAGTCATCAAGCACGGTACGCTTTCCATTGGCTTTATCGGCCTTGCCGAAACCTTGGTGATGCTTACGGGCAAGCACCACGGCGAATCCGAAGAATCCCAGCAGCTCGGCCTCAAGATTATCGGCCACATGCGTGAATTCTGCGATAAGGAATCCGAACGCCTAGGCCTCAACTTCAGCTTGCTTGCAACGCCTGCTGAAGGCCTTTCTGGCCGCTTTGTGCGCATGGACAAGAAAAAGTTCGGTATTATCCCGGGCGTTACCGACCGCGATTACTACACCAACTCTTTCCATATTCCGGTGTACTACAAGATTTCGGCTTTCAAGAAACTTTCTCTGGAAGCCCCGTACCACGCACTCACCAATGCCGGTCACATCAGCTACGTCGAACTCGATGGCGACCCGACGCAGAACCTGGATGCCTTCGAAAAGATCGTGCAGCACATGGCCAAGGTGGGTATCGGTTACGGCTCCATCAACCACCCGGTGGACCGCGACCCGGTTTGCGGATTCGTGGGTGTGATCGGTGACAGCTGCCCGCGTTGCGGACGTAGCGAAGGCCACGCCATTTCCGAAGAAAAACTGAAGGAACTGCGTAGACTTTATCCGGGAATGCCCGCATTCAAAGGAATCAGGTAAGTTTAGAATGCGGAATTCAGATTTCGGAATTGAAAAATAATTCTGAATTCTGAAATCCGAAATCACAATTTTCTAGCAAGGAGAATCAATAATGTCTGAAAAAGAATTGAACAAATACGGTGAAGGTATCGGATTCGAACGTATCCGTCGCATCACGGGTTACCTCGTCGGTACCGTCGATCGCTTCAATAACGCAAAGCGTGCCGAAGTGAACGATCGCGTGAAGCACGGTGTGTAAATCGTTATGGAACAAGAAGAAACTCCGAGGCTGCGCATTGCGGGTATCGAACCCGAATCGTTTGTCGACGGCCCCGGAATCCGCATGACGATTTTTACCCAGGGCTGTCATCACAATTGCCCTGGATGCCACAATCCGCAAACCCACGATTTCAAGGGTGGGCATTTTATCGATATTCAAGAAATCCTTGACATGATCGACGAAAACCCGCTGCTCGATGGCGTGACGTTTAGCGGAGGCGACCCGATGGACCAGGCTAAGGCGCTAATTCCCCTTGCCCGCGAAATCAAGGAACGTGGCATGAATCTGGTGATTTTCACGGGTTACACCTATGAACGTCTCATGGACTTGATGCATGAACGCCCGGAACTCTTCGAATTGTTGACTTTTGCGGATATCCTGATTGACGGTCCGTTTATTATGGCGAAGAAGTCCCTGGAAATCAAGTTCAGAGGTTCGACCAACCAGCGCATTATCGATGTGCAGGAAAGTCTTATGCAGGGTCACGTGGTTCTTCACCAGATTCAACTGGACGAAATGAAGGTCCGTCCGGATTTGGTAATGGCTTAAAAATCTCTCTATTTGAATGTGAAAAACTGCTCCGAACGGGGCAGTTTTTTTATGGGCCGCTTATATTTTTCTTGTAAAGCGTTGTTGACATTATATGTCTTGTTTGTTATATTTTGTTTGCATTAATATTTATAGAGGAGGACAAATGCAGCTTAAATATGCATTTTCTTTTGCCGCCGTTGCGGCTTTCCTTGCGGCTTGCGATAGCACTGTCACTAACATCAACGACGATGCTAAGGCCGAAGGCACTATCACTATCAAGGTTGTAGACAATCATTCTGGAGCCGCTCTTTCTGGCGTGACCGTTTATTCCGTAGTTGACGACAAGGCCGTCGTTGCGGATTCCCTGGGTCTTTCCGTGTGGAAGAATCAGGCTCTGGGCGACCATAGCTACCAGATCTCCAAGGATGGCTACGCAACGGTCCATGCTCTCGTGAATCTTGCAGAACAGGGCGCCGGCGATGTGCCGCGCGTGGGCGATGTCATCCAGACTGTCCCGATGTACAAGGTCGGCGTGCAGGCCAAGGGCATTGTGCTGTTCACCGACGACAAGGGCAAGACGAACGGCGCTTCTGGCGTGACGGTCTATGCCAACCTGCCGAAGGAATTCGTGCCGTGCGAGCTGACCACGAAGACCAGCGAAAACGGCGAATACTCGTTCGATAAGCTTCCGGAAGGCGTCGAAGTGACGATTTCCGTGGGCCAGGAACAGATCAAGTCCAAGACCTATATGGGTAACGATGTCAAACTCGTGGGCGGCACTTCGATGCGCGCTGGCGATATTATCAACGTTTCCTCCATCAGCCTCGTGAAGAGCTCCGCTCAGATCGTGAAGATCGATGACAATACGAACAGCATCGATGTGTCTTCTGACATTACCTTCACGTATGCAACGGAACTGGAAAGCGACTCCGTGAATACCACCAAGTGGAGCGTGTCCAAGGGCAGCAGCAACGTCCTTATCTCGGTGTCCCTGAGCAAGGACAAGCGTACCGTTTCTATTTCCCCGTATTCTGGCAAGTGGACTGAGGATGCCTCTTACACCGTGCGTGGAACGGTTTACTCTGTCGACGGCGCATCTTCTACGGTCAATTCTTCGTTTACGGTTGGCGGCAGTGATTCTAGCTCTGATAAGCCGGGCCAGGTCGAAGACCTCATGTTCGCAACTGATCCGGACTACTCTTACTACGCAGTCCTGACTTGGGATGAACCCAAAAAAGGTGACGTTACCCGCTACAACATTTATGTGAAGACCAATCTCGATAACGACTTTGCTTATCGCACCTATACAAGCGGAACGAGTTACAGGTTTGACCTTGACGATTTCTCCACAAGTGTAACGACAATTTACGCTATCGTTCTTCCGGTCAACTCCGATGGCGTAGAAGCCGATATCGAAGGTGCCAAGGCTGTGAAGTACAATATCGAAGACGCTGACGACGATCTGTAATCGGTTGTTGAGAAATTTAGATACAAGAAGACCACCGGGTAAATCCGGTGGTTTTTTGCATCGTAGATAACGAAAGTAATTTTGAAAAATCTTAGAGAATAAAATTAAATGTCATCAGGTTCTGGAGAAGAGGAACTCACTTCTTCATCTTCTTCGCTGGAGCTGGAGAGTTCTTCGTCTTCGGAGGAAGAGCTTTCAATTTCTTCTTCGCTGGAGCTGGA
>NZ_MWQL01000002.1:0-374238 GCF_002210325.1 Fibrobacter sp. UWB1 | reverse complement strand
AGCCTAGATCTGATGTTGGAACAAACTATTTTTGCGAAAAACCCTTGACACTACCCAAATTCATTTTTTTACAATATATTTTTAATTGCATTTTGCAAATGCACTTCGTCGCCGGAATTGTCTATAAATCGGATATTCTTGCCCGGGAAAAGGCGAATCCATTCTTCTTCCCTTTCTTTGGCGGCTTGCAATTCAATACGGCGTTCCGCATCGTCTTCGCTAAAGCCGCGATTTGCAATCAAGCGGTTCTTGCGGACGTCTCGGGCAGCGCACACCACCCAGATTTCATCGAGCTCGGCCACCAATTCGGGTACATTTTCAAATAAAGCCGCCTCGACAAAAGCCGGATTCGCATGCAGCAGGTACTGAGTCAGCGCCGGGTACACTAACGCCTCCAGGCGCTTTCTTGCCGTCGGGTCGCTAAAGACCAAATCTGCCATACGGCTCCGGCTAACGCCCTTCTCCGTCAGCATGTCCTCGCCGAATTCCTTGGCAATCGCCGCTCGAAGATTCTTGTCGTCACGGTACAAGTGATGCACCGCCACATCCGCATCGATCACGCGGATTTTACGGTCGCGCAAAATGCGACCGACCAGCGACTTTCCTGCACCAATTGTTCCTGTAATTCCAATCATCATTCAACCAAGTTTATTTTCCTAGCGCAATCAGGCATATACCCAGAATCACGCCCAACAAGGCAACAAACTTCATTTTGCTCTTGCGTTCCTTGAAAAGTAGTAAACCGGCAAAGAACGAAATCAACACGCTAGAGCGGCGGAACACCGTAATAATCGAAATCAAGGCGTCAGGGTCACTCACTGCCACAAAATAGCAGCGGTCCGCCACAATCAGGAGTACCGCCACCAAGACCATGGACCAGCGGAATTTAAAGGGAGTTGTCTTATGCCGCGTCGGAAACCAGGTGACCGCGCAAATGGCAAACTGCCAGAGTGCCATGTAAATGCTGAACCACACCTGGACCGTAAGGGGGTCAAAGTTCATGCGCTGCAGAATGAACTTGTCGTACACGCCGCTACAGGCCGCCAAGAGCGTACCCAGCACCATGCAGATCACCCAGCCGTTGCTGAAGAAATGTCCCATTTCTTTACGACCCGCAAGGCTTAAGCCCACATAGGAGCATATGCAGATGGCAACACCTATCCACTGGAGCGCAAAGGGACGCTCGCCCATAAAGGTCACGGCAATAAAAATCGTAAATACGGGCGCAAGCGCGCGAATCGTTGTCGCGATGCTCAAAGGCAAATGGGCCAGAGCGTTATAAGTCAAAATCCAGCTGCCGCCTACAATGGCCGCCTTCCCGAACAAGTAAACATGGCTCTGCAAAGGCAAGGATTCGCAATGCCCTGTCAAAAGGAGCGGGCACATAAAGAGGGCGTAAAAGGCGCTGCAAAAGAACAGTGTCACACGGACCGCATTGTCCTGCACCGACTTTTTCTTGGCAAGATCATAACACCCCAAAAAGAATGCCGAAAGTAAAGCTAAAACGAACCATGACATAGCGTGCAAAATTTAGAAAACCCTCTTGCCAAAGCGATATTTTAAACATATTTTTATATTAACTTTAACAAAAGGATCCAATATGGGAATCAAAGGCAAAGCATCGTCCCTGCTCGAAGAATTCAAAGCCTTCGCGTTCAAGGGTAACATCGTCGATATGGCTATCGGTGTGATCATCGGTGGTGCATTCGGCAAAATCGTCACTTCCTTCGTTAACGACATCGTTATGCCGTGCGTTACCGCCATTATCGCCATGGGCGGCGGCAAGGATGCTGGCGAAGGCCTCAAGGCTCTCGCATTCACGACGGCCGAAGGCGTGACCATTCCTTACGGAAGCTTCATTGGCGGCATCATCGACTTCCTCATTGTCGCCATCGTGGTGTTCATCGTCATGAAGAAGTTCCTCGGCTTCATGCAGAACATGCGTAAGCAAGAAGAAGCCCCGGCAGCTCCTCCGGCACCTCCTGAACCGTCTGCCGAAGAAAAGCTCCTCACCGAAATCCGTGACTTGCTGAAAAAGTAGTTGGCAGAACTTAGAGCCTAGAGTAATGAGGCCCCGCTTAAAATGCGGGGCCTTTTTTTGCCCAAACGTCTATCCGCCTACAGCCAACTTCCTACAGTCTACTTCCTACTGCCTACTGTCTACTGTCTACTGCCTACCGCCTACTTCCTACTTTTATCTCCGCTTCAGCGGTAAACGGCAATTCCTCTAGCTGCGGAGTCGCGATAATCACCTGGCAGGCTTTTTCACGGATGAGAGTCGCCACCGCATCGCGGCGATTCACGTCGAGTTCTGCAAAAATATCGTCCAGCAAAAGAATCGGTTTGCTCAGGTAACGGGTTGCCACATCGACCGCGGCAAAGCGCATGGCAACCGCAGCACAGCGGCACTGGCCTTGCGATCCGCAAGTACGCATTTCAGAGTCGCCTATGCATACGCCCAGGTCGTCCTTATGCGGGCCCGACAATGTTATTCCCTGAATTTTCTCGGCAAATGCCAGACCGGCGAGTTTGCGGCGGTATGCCTCGCGCAAGGCGTTTTCGTCGACCGATCCGTCTTCGGACTCCCCCGATTCCGACGCAATATAGAGCGAACCTTTATCGGCTGCCATTGCGGCCTTGTCGAGTTCGGAATCATCCAGGAATTCCGCGCCATCGAGGGCATCCAATCCCTTGAGAATAGAACTCTTGTAGGCGCAAGCGATTTCATCTACCCCGCCCGAAAGCTTGCGGTAATAACCGGTAATAATCGGCGAGATTTCTTTAGAAAGTTCAATGCGTGCGGCCCAAAGCTTGGCGCCCAAGTCTACCAGCTGTTCCGTAAGCACCGCCAGAAGTTCATCGCCACCGGTAGCAAAGCCTTCGCGCTTGTACTGGCGCAGCCACTGGTTACGCTGTTGCAGTACGCGGCGGTAGCGCTTGAGCACCGCGGCATTTGTCTGAGAGCGGTAACAAAGAATTTCATCGAGCCAACGTCTGCGTACTTCGGGCGCCCCGCGCAAAAGTTCAATGTCAGACGGCTGCATCACCACAGCCGGAATGTTTCCAAAGAACGCCGTCGGCGACTTAAGACTTTCACCGTTTTCACGCACGTCTGTGCTACGGCGCCCCACGCGAATGGCGCGTTTCGTCTCGCGGCCCGCATCATCGAATACGGCACGCAATATCAATTCGTCGCCGTTCCAGGCAATCATTTCCTTCAAATCGCGCGCCCTAAACGAAAAACCTTGCGCAAGCAGATGCACCGATTCCAATATAGACGTCTTGCCACAACCGTTTGGCCCATGGACCACGGTGATTCCCGGTCCAAACTCTTGTTCAAAGCCAGACAAGCTGCGTACGCCGTCTATATAAATCTTCGAAATCACGGAATATAGCCCCGCAGGCCAAAACTAAGCGGAGTCCAGATTCCCGCTTCCGTTTCGTAAATCAGGGCGTAGTTCACATCGAAGGGATACTTCTTCTTGCCGATTCGAATCATGAACTTGTAGCCGGCACCCACCGTCCAGTCCAGGTCATCCATACCCAAACGGAGCGTGCCGTCCGTAATCACTTCGCATTCAAAGCCCACACGCCCCGTCCACACATGCAAATCGGGGTCAAAGGCCAGGAGCGTGTCGGCCACCTGGTAATCCAGAGCTTCCATCCAGGCGTGCACGGGCATGCCCGCAATCTTGGAACGGTAGCCCACACCGATCTGCAGCACCTTCGGGCGCACGCCCTCGGTACTTTCTACGGAATTGTCGGTACTGGTATTCTTGCTCCACCTGGCAGACAGGTTTTCGCTAAAGCTCAGGTTGCGGATTACCACGGACGTCGACCACTTTTCGTTCCACTGTCTAATCCAGCTCAAGTTGATCGTCACCGGGCTGCGGTAATCGTCAACCACTTCGGCAACCCCTTCGTAGTATTCCGAAATATCCATGTTGTCATAACTCATCGAGAACGACAAACCGAAGGCGTCGCGACGCGTGGCACGGTAAGCCAAGCCCAAATACATCATCGTAAAGTAGGGCGTTGCCGTACCCATGGTTTCATCGTCTTCGTTAATCACGTCAAAGTTCAAGTCGCCACGATAAAGCATCGCAAAACCGATACCCATGCGCCTACCCACCGGGCCTTCCAGGCCAAGCGAGCCGCCCAAACGGTCCAGGTCGCGCTTTTCTGCGTTCAGGTTATAGCTCAAGTGTTCCCTAAAGCCAAGAATGGCCGGGTTCCAGTAAGCAGCCGGCATCGACGCCGTATCCGCAGAGCCCGTATTACCGCGGCCCAATTCGCGCGTGCCTGCACCCATACGTTCCACAAAGCCGTCAAAGCTACCCAGCGTCGCCTTCTTGCCCGCAAACGCAGAAGAAGCAACAACGAGCATCACCAACATCATCAGAGCCCAGCTCTGAATTCCGAATTCTGAATTCCGAACTATCATTACTTGTGCCCTCCCAAGGTCATCACCTTGCCCCAGCCTATATGGCCGTGGTTATCCTTGACACGCACATAGTATACGCCCATGGTGCAGGGCCTGCCCGCCTTGTCCTTGCCGTCCCAGAAGTCTTCCTTGGGATTCGTGCTGCGCGAAGCATCCGCTCCACGAGGAGCGCTTTTTACAATCGTGCGGATTTTACGCATGTCGTAACTGAACACGTCAATCGTAATCTTGGAATCCTTGCCCACCTTGTACGACACAAGCGCTTGGTCGCCCGCCGTAATTACCGACGGTACCATGCGCACAGAGCCCAAATCGTTTCCGAGCTTGGCGCGGTTCAAAATCGGGGTCCAAGTTTTGCCCGTATCTGCCGAAACAGAAATTCCATTGCCGTAGGTAGCAAGCGCAAGGCCCGTCACATTCTTGGCCAGCGGGAACGAGCAAATCGAGGTTATGCGGAAATCGCGGTCAATGGCGCCGGTTGCATAGCCGTAAAGCCATTCACTCTTTCCGTCTTCATCCATATCCCAAGCACGAATTCCGGCCGAATCCAGCTTAAAGTATCCGCTCACGTCACCGCCCGAAACGGCAACCGCCACAAAGGCCGTATTGCCGACAAAAGCCACATCGCTTACGGTGTAGTCGCCTTCGTCATAAATATCCTTCTTCTGTTTTTTGCCGGCCGTGTCCAAGAAATTCACCTTCGCAAAATCCTTGGCACCCTCGCGGAGCACCCACAAAGCGCCCTTCATCGACTCCTTTTCCATACGCGAAGTTTCTGCAACAATCGTCAGCGGGTCACCGCCCATCCAAAGTCCTGTCACGCGGGCACTCGTGTCAAGTGCTGTAGACGCCTTGGCCACCTTGCCGTCCGCGCCACGCTTCCAAAGTCCCTTGGAAGTCGCCATCCAGATGTCACCAGTTTCCGGATGTTGCTTGACATCGAAAATACGCGGGTTTTTCTTGTCTTCCCACTTGTAATTCGATTTTGCCGAATCCAGCGTAACCGCTTTCAGGTTCAACTGGTACATGCCATGCTTTACTTTGCTGCCCGACGCATCGTACAGGCCAAGCCCGGCTGCACCGCGGGCCATCCAAAGTTGCTTCTTGGACGAATCGTACGCAAAGCCGCTCACGGCATAATACATAGCCGTATCCAAATCAGCCAGTGCCTCGGGCTGCTCCAGCGGGGTTTCATAAATGTTGTCGATTCCGCCCACCCTAAAAATTCCCGTTGGCTGCAAATACTCGCCGTCATCGTCCAGACCAAACATCGGCAACACATAGCCAATCTTGCCGGCATAAACCGAAGGAGTCCTGCGATGTTCCGCAAGCACGTCTCTAAAAATGCCATTCTGCGTCGCGGTCACCGAATCCGTCATCTGGTCCTGACGCGATTCCACCACCTGCACGCCGTTTGCCCCCACCTTGAGTTCCAACAGAGTCACGCCGCTATAAATATCGCCGCGCGAAAACACCCACAGGCTACCCGTTTTTCCCGTTTCGCTCACGTTCAGCGCAGCGTTGCTGAACAAAGTCTCTGCAGCAAACGCGCCCCCTACAAAAGTAAAGGCGAGCGCCAAGGCATTCACGTATTTTCCGAACAGTCTATTCATAAATTACCGCATGTCAATTTCATCTACGCCTTTCACCGGCTTGTACTTAAAGTCCTCGGATTTCCAGGACTTGACCACAGAAAGGTTCACAATATTGTACCACGAGCCGTTACCGGAAGGATCCACCGTATACAGGCGCTTGGGAGAAAAATCCTTTTTCGAGAGCCAGACTTCCATCTGCGTGAACTGTCCCTTGTACTTGGAAGGGTCCAGTTTCAGCACCCACAGTTTCTGGTTGTTGAATTCACCTTCCGAAATCTCCTTGGCCTTGCAGTTCAGGTACTTGAACAAAAGTTCCGAGGGGTGCAATGAGCTCGACAAGTCCTCGACCGACTTGATCAGCACCTGCTTCTGTTCCACATTGTGCTGCCACAGGCTTTCTCCATCGCTATAGAACTTGATTCCAGCCATATCCAGCACAAAGCGATCCCCTTCGGCCACCAGCAGCTTTCCGTTCTGCGAGGCGATATCCGGAGAATCCGCATAAAATACCTGCACCCTAAAATCAAGGTTCCACGCCTTACCCGACTTGAACCAGGCTTTGGATTTTTCCATGGCCTCGTCGGCGGATAAAGCGAAAACGCAGTTCGCAGCAAGCGCCACTACAATTACAAACAGCCTAATTAACCTAATGCGATCGAACATCTAGGAACCTCATTAACATGAATATGGGCAAATTTACAAAATTCGCACACGCTGTATTTGGCTTTTTTGCCTAGATATTTCTATCTTTGCACAAGAAATTTCAAATCATATTGGAAACTGATATGCGCAAATTGATCATGCCACTGGCAATTTCTACCGCCGCCACCCTGGCGCTCGCTGCAGACATCGAAGTCCACGGCGATGTGAATATGGACTATGCCAGCTATTTTGACCGCGATTTTGACCCCACGAACGCAGGAAACCAGGACATTGACCTCGCCCTGCACGCCCACCTCGACGAAAACATCTCCCTCGTCGTCATGGGAACCACGCATAGTACTTTTGTCGACCAGAACGGTGAACTCCAGGAATCCGAAGTCCGCCACGGTCTCGCCCGTTCCACCGCCATGGGTTCGGATGGTCGCTACAATTCCTTCGACTTTGACGGTGTCCAATTCCGCTGGGACGTGAGCCACCAGGTTACCCTCATTTTCGGTGACATGACTTACAGCGCAGGCGCATTCAACTACTACTTCTGGCGTGACGCGTCCCGCTACGCCGTCATTACCCGCGAAGAAAGCCTCCGCGGTTTCGGAGCCGAAGTCGGTAACGAAAAGTACGGCACGGGTGCATTCTACTTGGGCGCCTCCGACGACACCGACCACACGCTTTCCATGTTCCTCACCTATGCGTTTCCGCTCTTGAACCATACTGACGAACACTTGATTATCAAGCCGAGCCTCGACTGGGTGTTCGGTTCTGACATCGGCCGTCCCTACACCTACGTGCTCGGTACCGAAGTCGACTACTCCAAGAGCTTCGAAAAGTTCAACTACGGCATCTACGCCGTTTGGGGCCTGCACCCCTACAAGGGCAAGGGCACACACTCCTTCTTGCTCGAACCTAGCATGAACTACGCCATCTTTAACTTGGGCGCAACGTTCTTCTACGCTATCGTCGACAAGGATTACGAAACCGAGCCGCAGCTCATGACCGAAGACCAGATGCTCTTCGCCATCGAACCGAGCTTCAACATTCATAAGAAGTACACCCTGGGTGTTTCCTACGAATACCACGATCCGGACAAAGAAACTCACGGTGACGACTTCCAGTTCCTGGGCATGAACCACTACCTCTACCCCACCATGAACACCGAAATCGTCATCTGGTACGGTTACAACTTCACCGGCAAACACAACAACGACACCCCGTTCGGCGAGGCCAGGTTCTCCCTCGGTTTGAGCGGCAAGGCTAGTTTTTAAGTAAATCGCACAACGATTAAAAGCCGGGCGACAAGCTCGGTTCTTTTTTTATTTACCCTCCTCTACAAGGTTCAAGCCGCCAACAACCGCTATTCTAAATATCGGCTACTCAAACAAAACTAGCCTTCATTTATTTTCCCACAAACAAGAATCTATTACGCAATAGAGTCCTGCAATTTCTACGTGAGCGAAAAAGCCCCCGGGTGTTAACCGGGGGCGTTCGCGAGAGCGAGGCGATATCACATTTTCATGTATGCGATAGAGCCGAGCGGTCCCTTACTGACCAAGGTACTTACGGCCGATACCGAATTCATCCTTGTATTCGATGTAGTCCGGAACGAAGTCCTTGGCGAAAGAGAAGGAGATGTTCACGGAGCACTGGAATTCGTTCATCAGCTTGCCCTTGCCCTTGAAGCTCTGCTTCTTCTTTTCGATCTTTTCCTGGCCCTTCTTGCCTACGAGCACTTCAGCTTCGCACCAGCCGCTGTTACCCTTGGCGAAAACTTCCTTGCCGTCGGTAGACACGAGCTTGATCTTGGAGGGGTCAAGTTCGGTGTTGTTACCCGTAGAAGCCCAGAACTGGAGTTCGCCAGAGAGAGAACCCGGAGCAATCTTGATTGTCGGGAAGGCCATCACGTAGCCCCACTTGTCCACGCGGCGGCTGACCGGCTCACCGATCTGTTCACCGAAGATCAAGAAGTAACCGCGAGTGCCCTTACGGCTCTTGTTCAAAGCGGCCTTCACGTCAGCATTTTCCGGTGCCATTTCGGCAATCTTCATAATCTGGTATTCGCTCACCACCGGGTCAGATTCACCAACGGCTTCAGAGAGATTCTTTGCGACATAGGCATTTTCAGCTTCGGTGCGAATTGCCTTCACGGCGGCTTCTCCAGCGCCCTTGGCCTTTGCAGTCACCAAGGCGGTGTCAATCTTTGCAAAAGCATTTACGATCGTACCGTAGTCCATGCCTTCCTGAGCGGCCTGCATCTTACCGATGTTAGCAAGCGTCGTCACGTATTCCTGGACAACGTCAGCATTCTGGACTTCAGCCATGTTCACGGAAGCCTTGTCGAAGTATCCGTTGATAAGATCGCTGTTCAAGTCCTTCTTGGCTTCAGTTTCTGCAGCACGGACCAGAGCGAGCGTGAAGTTATCATAGAATTCATCGGACATGCTACCCTTCTTCTTAGCCTCGAGGTAAGAATTGATAGCGTTGCGATAACGGCCTTCCTTGAGGTGTTCGTCACCGCGCTTTTCGTTAGTACCCTTACAGCCGACCATCGTGAATGCGACGGCGGCAGCCAGAGAGGCAATAAAGAGTTTTTTCATTTGATTTTCCTTCAGCTGAATGATTTTGTTTAGTAAAAATACCTTTTTTCCCAAGAATTCTTTCCCCGGGATTATACTTTATAAAAATAATTAAATAAATTTATGTTAAACTTTATCTATAAGTAAAATTTTATTTGGAGTATTGATTAGGAATGGACATCCTTGTCGTAAGCCCCGAAGCCGGGAATTGGCGCAAAACCAGTCCTCTGGCCACCGCGGTCAACCGTATGACCGACGCTTTCGCTAGCGCCGGCACCAAGGTGCTTACCTGTTCGCCGTTCTTCAAGAACCTGATGGTCGACGTAGGCAGCTACCGCTGCGTATATACCGGCGTCGAAAAGCTCCAGAACAAGCCCTACGAAATCTGGGTGTCCGATAAGGACCCTTTGCACACATATATTTACAATGAGGAATATTTCGGCAGGCCCTATGTCTACAGCCCGCCGCAAAGCGCCCCGTATGCCGACAACCACATCCGGTTCGCATTCCTCGCCTCGGCGGCCCTCGCCTACGCCAAAGAAACAAATTTCGAATGTGACGCCATTCTGGGCCACGAATGGGGCGGAGCCCTCGCAGGCGCGCTTGCCAAGACCACGTATCAGGAATACGCTGGCAAAATTCCGTTCTTCTTTACCGTCCATAACATCACCTACGATTTCCATATACCCTCCAGCGAAATTGAAAAAATCGGTCTTCCGCGCAAAGACTACAATATGGACGGCTACGAATTCTGGGGTAAAGTAAGCCTTCTAAAAGTGGGCATCCTGTATGCCACCAAGGTGCTGTTCCCCTCGCCCGGCTACCGCGACGCCATGCTCAGCACCAACCTTCCCGGTGGAATCAGCGGATTCCTGAACCGTAATGCCGACAAGCTGATCGGCGTGCAATTCGGCGTGAGCTACCAGGTTTGGGACTTCAACATTCAAGAAAACCTCCCCATCAAGGAAGCCAAGGCCAAGGCCCGCGCCAAGTTGCAGCAGAACCTGGGCGTAGACTTCGATGGCAAGATGGTTCTCTACGTGCACCTCGACGAAGAAGCAGGCAACACCTCCGAAACTCTCGCCACGATTCTTTCGGACATCGCGCGCCTCGACATCTTCATCATCGTGGGTATTTCATCTTTGGACAACGAGTGGAACTACTACAAGGGCTTTGCACAGCAGTACCCCGACGTCATGTGCGTTCAGGACCTTGAATGCGACGACGACAACACGCAGATTCTCCGCGACACCCTCGCCGGTTCCGACGCCCTATTTGCCGCCAATCTCCGCGAGCCGTCTTCTTCTATCATCCTCAAGGCCATGGCCGCAGGCACGCTCCCTGTTACAGGTCGCACCGTAGGCGTTTCGACAATGCTCACCAACTATTCGCTCGAAACTGCAGGCGAAGCAAACGCCTTCCTGGTCGACGACGCCAATGCGCCGCACCAGATGCTCCGAGCCGTGAAGGACGCGGTCAACGTCTACAAGACCGAAATTCAAGACTGGGACAAGTGCGTGGTAAACGCCTACAGCGGATTCCACTACGAATGGTGCCGGACCATTTCCAAATACCTGCTCATTTTCGGCGAACTTGGCCTTTAGTACAACATTTTTCCCGAAAAAAGACTATATTTGCCCCATCATCGGGACTTTAGCTCAATTGGTTAGAGCAGCGGACTATCAACCCAGCCCCGAAAAATTTTCAGAAAGTACTCCATTGGAAGCCCGAAGGCAAAAGCCTCCGGGCCTTTTTCATCAGTAAAATCAAGGCTTCCGGCGCGATTTGGACTGTCTGTCGCGGTTCTCCGTCGCTTGTAATGGTTTTTCCCGAAAGACGGGAGAAACCGCCAAAAATCGGGTATGATGTGAGACATTTGTGAGCTTTTTGTGAGCCGACTTTTAGGCAAATTTTAGTAGATTTGTTTGTATGAAAAGCTACAGCATATCGCAGCGGTACAAGTACCGCGGCAACCTTACATGGTACGGGAGAATCGCGGAGGATGGCGAGTTCTCCTACATAAGCCTTAAAACCAAGCGCAAGAGCGACGCACAGGAATGGCTGAACATGATGAACGCGGCCAGGTTCATGCCCGAGGAAATCCGCCGCAAGCTCATGCCGAAGGACAGGGGCTTCGACGAGGCGCTCCCGAAGTTCCTGGATTCCGTCGCAGCGTCCAAGGGCGACGACTCCAAGACCCACCTCGCTTACAAGTACCGACTCAAGACATTCAGGGAATGGCTTGACGCTAACGGCATCAAGACGCTCATGCGCTTCGATGCGGAACAGGCGACGAACTGGGCGGTGTGGCTGTCCGAAAGGTACGCTCCCAAGTCCCAGCACGAAATGGTTCGCTGCACAAGCCAGTTCTGCCAGTGGGCGGCTAAGATTTACGACCTGGGCGACTACAACCCGTTCCGCGACGTGGCGTTCCCCAAGGTTCCGAAACGCGCCAAGGCGTTCTGGACTCCCGACCAGATTGAAAAAATTCTCGACAACGCGCCCGACCCGGAATTTAGACTGTTCTGGTCGGTCATGGCTTTCGCTGGCCTACGTCATGCGGAGGCTTGCCGATTCGGGCCGTCGTGCATCCAAGAGGACGGAAAGATGCGCGTCGTCGGCAAGGGCGACAAGGAAGCGTTCCTCCCTATTAGCGACCGCCTCAAGGCGGAAATCAAACGCTACGGCAAGCTGAAAGACGGCATGTTCGCGACAGCCCGTTTCGACCATGCGGACAGGTGCAACGAAACGCTGCGAATTGCAGTGGAAGCTGCGGGATATAAGAGCGACGACGCGACGAACCACAAGTGGCGTCATTCATTCGCATCCAACCTAATCCGTTCAGGCGTTGGCCCGAAAATCGTTCAGCAGTTGATGCGCCATGAAGACGTGCGCCAGACCTTGGACACCTACAGCCACCTGCTGCAAGACGACCTGGAAAAGGCTCTCAATAAGAAATAAATCAGGCTCGCGAAAGCGAGCCATCTTCATCTTATTCCATTCATTTCACCGCTTAACATTCTTTTCAACGGTGTCGAAGCACTGTTTGAGCATCAGCTCCGCAGCCTTATGCACATCGCCGTTTATCTTCTTCAAGAAGGAAACGGTTTTTGTTTTAAAGTTGTCTTCAAACTTTCCATCGAGAACATCGGGCCATTTACCGATTTTCAAATCAATCGCGAAAGTCTTGCCGAGCGTGACTGCTTCCTTCTTTAGGTTGCCTCCCAGTTCGCGATAATGCGCTTTTGTCTTTCGAGCCAAAGCAGCCATCGCGAAACCCAAATCCAAGTCGTTTGGATTCACCAGGTAATTTCTCAGGGCGTGTTCAATTTCAATCATTCAACAGCACCTTCGGGGACAATATGCGGAGTAGCAACGCGAAGCAGTAAATCTTCGCCAGTCTCGACGGACTTCTTCATCGTTTCAAGCAGTTTTTCGGGAGAAAGGTCAATATCCAGGTCAGGGCCATCTGCATCCTTCTGCCCCATGAATCCGCCGAAAATATGGATAAACATATTCTCCCAGCTGAACTTCATCTGAAATTCAAAGCAAGTTTGGGACTCAAGCACATCGGAATATGTCAGCCGCTTTTTCATCACGACAAAAAATAGAAAAGGCCCCGGCATGAGCCAGGGCCTTCGTGCGTCAAGGAGGTATCTTCCTAAAATTCGTCCATCGTGAAGTGCGTCTTTCTCGCACATACGGCGATGCCGCCGCTGGAAATGACATTGTTGAGCCATTCCTTCAACCTGGACTTGCTAAACCACATCGGAGTGCCGCGTCCACCCGGCTGGTAAACTTCCAGCGGATAGACCAACTTGCCGTGACGGCTTTTTGCCAACAGCTTGTCGAAAGTGGATGTCGCCATCCCGATAAAATTCCCAGCCTCGGTACGGTCGAGAAATTCTTCATCAGCGATTATCTTCATCGGTACTCCTTTCACCATTCCTGGTGACGATATAATGCAGCGCGGCCACAAGTGGCAGCATAAAGTTTGACATGAGTCCAGACATGAACTTTTCATCATTAAACCCGAACTTCCGTGCTATCCCGCAGTAGCCCTTGGTAAGGCTCTCCGCAACGGCGAACTGCTTCGCCTCAAGCGGAATGTCCTTCATGGACTCGTCGTCCAGCACGGTTTCCTTATAAATGCGACAGAGCGAGCGTAGGCTAAGCCCTGCATCTTCCATCACGATTATCTGTTCAAGTTCCTTTTCCAGTCTGTCCATCTTCGATTCAATCCATCTAGGCCACCGCCTGCACCATGCAGCGGTCGGCTAAATCTTCACCTTGTTCCAGGAGACATTCTCGCCTCCCTCGTAAACGAAATACTCCTTCGAGTTCACGCGTTCGTCGTCAATCTTTTCATAGACGCTGAACTTTATCCGTTCCTCAAGTGCGACGCCCGTACATTCCTTTACGACAGCTGCCATCCAGCGCAGAACGTGTGCATGGTCGTCGCAGGTAATCTTGAGTTCCGAAACGGTTACGCCCGGTACATTTGCGAAGGTTTCCTCGAACCTTCCTCTTGCTTCGTATGTCATTTGTTTTTTCCTTTATGGTTATTGGTTGTTGATTTTCTTAACTGTTTTTAGTCAAAGAAAGAACGCTGGCGATTCGCGCACCAGCAGCGCCGCAGCTTGGGTTAGAAAAAGCTGCGAGTTTTCTTAGTAAACAAACCGCACATGGCGCACTTTCCCGTGCACTATGTCCGTAACGAGCTGCTTCGCGGCGGCTTCGTCAAGTCCGTAGTTCATCAGGTCTTCGAGTGCTTCCCGATTCGCCATGCGTCGGTATTGGCGTTCGTCGTCCGGGAAAAGCATCGCCTCGCGTGTCGCCTTGGCATCAGCCTCCCCGAAATCGACATTGGTCAATTTCTGTGCTTCCGCAGCTTCGCGCTTAGCCGCTTCCGCCTCGCGTTTTGCTGTTTCCGCTTCTTCTTGCGCCTTGCGCAGTTTTTCTTCCGTTTCGCGCTTCTCGGCTTCCGCCTTTTCACGCGCCGCCTTTTCAAAGTCCGCCTGACTCGCCCTCAAGCGTTCCAGTTCAGCTTTCTCCGCCTCCTGTTTCTCTGCGCTGGCGAGGATGCCGTTGACCTGGCGCCTGGCGTCGTTGATGGCGTCCATCGCTTCCTGGTAGCTTTCGTCCCAGTACTTGGCGTCGTGAACATGTGCTTCGATGGCCTCAAGCACCTGCCTGCACCCTTCTGAATTGCAGCCAATGGCCGTCGCGGGAATGTTGGAAATCTCCACGATTTCCTGCTGTCTAGCCTCGATTTCCCTGATGGGCGCCATGACCTCCTTCTGGAGCATTTCGAGCGTTTCCTTCACAAGCCGACGCGTTTCATCGACGCGCTTGGGCTTCGCCTTGAGTTCCTTGGCGACCTGTGCGCCCCTGTCCTCGATGGCGGTCTTGAGCTTCGCGAGCTTTGCGTTCATCGCCTTGCGGGCCTTGAACCCTTCCTCGGTGTGAACGTCGGCAATCAACCCACGCGCAATCTTCTTGACCTGGTTGAGCATCGGGACAAAGTTCTTCTTGTCAAGGAAAAGCGCTTCCGGGTCCATGCAGTCCGTCTTGACCGCGAACTGTTTTCCCTCGTCGATAAGGACGAGCGCGTTGGGATTCTTTTCTTCCATCACTTCTTCGGTTTCCATCGTCGCCTCCATTAGAACTCCACCTCCTGCAGCATTCCGGCTTCCACGCGCTTTGCCTCGCGGTAGAATCCGTCAATCTGGTCAAGGCCCAGTTCTTCCAGGCTGCGGCAGTTGTACGCCTTGAGCGTGTCCTTAATCGCGGCGGGAATCATCTTGTTGCACACCTCGATGAATTTCGCCTTGCGGTCGCCCGTGTGTTCCTGTGGCTGCTGTTCCGGCTTCGGGGCTTCCGCCCTTTCCACCGCTTCCTCAATCTTGATTTCCTTTTCAGGGTCAAGTCCCTGTTCCGGCGAAAGCTCCGCGCTCTCATAGGGCATCCCGCCGAACTCCACGGGGAAAGCGAGGCGGAACGCACGCGCAATCGCGACCTTCTCAAGCATGACCCTGGGCTTGCTCTGCCACATGGAATTGCCCTGGTCGTACTCGCTGAAAAACACCTCGCACTTTACAGGAACCTTCCTGTCCTTGCGGAAAACGCGGCAGATGCAGCTCACGTCCCCGTCCTTGGGAACAAGCGCATCCACGCTGTAGTTGCCGTTCTTGCCACTCTTGGTGGACTTTCCCCTGACGAACTCGCCGCGCCATTCCGTCTCGTAGCCGTCGTAGTTGGGGTTCATTTCGGCACGCTTGAGGTACACTTCGTACCCCGTGACGATGCTCATCGTCTTTCCGCCGTCGCGATTGTTGTACGTGACGGCATAAACTTCTTTCTTCCAGGGGTTCAGCCCGAACGCCATGGAAACCGCGAGGAACTGCTTGACCTGGTGGTCGTTGAGACCCGGTGTCGTCGCGGTGAGGTAGTCAAGCAGCAGGGCGTCGTTGACCTGCTGCGGATTGGATTGTGTAGCTATTGCGTTATTCATAGTTGTTGGTTTCCCTTTGTTGTTAGTAGTTGTTCATTTGTTGTCCCTTCGACAGGGTTTTTAGCCTTGCCGCCACGTAGTTCGTGACCGCCCCTTTCCAGTTCATAATCGTCATGCCCTCACGGGTTTTCCCTCCCCTGGAAAGCGTAATCTCCAGCCATTCGCGTCCCAGCGCGTCGTCGAGGTGCTTTTCCGCGCAGAAGTCGTAAAGTTCCTCGGTCGTCGGCAATCGCGGCGGCTGTACTTTCCTAATCTCATGTCCGTGTTTTTCGTGTCCAGCCAGGGCGTTCGCCCTGTTGACCTCGCTGCGCTGCTGGATTCTCTCGCTGGAACATTTCACCATGAACGCCCCGAAACTGTCGCCAGTCCCGTCAACATCCTCAAGTGCATCCATCGAATCCCTCACGTCGGCGATAATCTGTTCATCCGTCATTTTTCGGAAGTGCTTGATAAAGTCACTGAACGAAACCTTAGCCCAATATGGATTCGCCATGTTCAAAAGCCCTAAGTATCAAGGTTGAGGCAATGAGTCCCTGGCTCGCCGGGAAACCCTTTCGCTTGTTCTCGCTGGCCAGCTGCTCCAGGGCCTGCTTCGCCCGTGCCGTTATGCCGACCTGCCAAATTTTTTGCGTACCGTTTATTTTCTTTTGCATACTTTTCAATTTCTTTTGCCTTACATTCAAAATCTATTCAATTCTAAGCAAAAAATCAAGGGATTTTTTAAAAATTTTTTAAAAATTATTGAATACTGTGCAATTTTTGATTAAATTTATGGCATGAACGTTGAAAAATACCTTGACAGAACAAACAAGACGGCCAGCACCCTGGCCGACGAACTGGGACTCAACGCCTCAAGCGTCACCGCCTGGAAGAAGGGCAAGGCGACTCCCAGCTACGACATTTGCCAGAAGCTACTGGAAATCGGCATGGGAATCGACGAGCTTTTCACTCCTGAACTTTGGGAGGCGATAAAGACTCGTCACGCTGCGGAGTTTCGGGGCGAGGTTGTGCTGACTCCGGAGGAGTGCGCTCTAATCGTACGCAACGGGCTTCGCAGTCTGCGTCTAAAAGATGAAAATTCTGAAGACCAACAAGGGTGATTTTCCCGTGTTCCTTTAGCTTAGGCATAAGCAGTCCTTTGGCCCCGACGGGGCCTTTTTTTGTGGGAACTTTTGCAACTCGCAACGAATTGCAAACGCTTGAACCCAGGCATAACAAACGGGTTCAAGTCGCGACAAAAACTTGCAACCCTATTATATCAGTAGTAGTAATAGGAGAATGATTAACAGTAGGAGTATGAGAAGGACTCACTCCGTTATTGTGGAGATATTGATATATAAAAACCTCATACTCAACTCACGCGACAGCGCGGAAAAAAAAGAAAATGAGCTTGAGGGCGATATAAATATCGAAGGGGATTTTTTTCCGTCCCGACTTGAGCAGCGGAAAAAATAAAAAATTATTCTGTCAATTCGTGACACTTTCGAAAAATGCTGATTTTCGCAACTTTAGCCCCCCCCCCCGAAAGGACGTGCAGCGTCGCGTATGCTCATTTGGCGCCTTTAGCGGACTGTTTTGCGGCCAGAAGCTGCGGAACGCTTGCAGCGTTTTGCACAGCGAACAAAAGCGAAACGGCGGGAACGGCTGCGATTGCTTGCGAATTGCAGAGTCTGTCAAGGGAGGCGCCTCCATTTTTGTATCTTTTACGCCGAAAAGAGAGAACAGATGCAGAATTTCGAACGAATCTTCGACATGCACCAGCCGCCCTTCAAGGCGGATTCGCTGGACGCGATGGAGTACTCCATCCTCGGCTTCTTCAAAGCCGAGGATTCCTCCCGTCCCCAGCTTGAACGCATTTCTGACCATGAGATAAAGGTTTCCATCGACGAACGCAAGGCGCAAAAAGCGCAGAAGCAGTTCGACAAGGCGGTGGAACATTCAAACGCGCACAAGTTCAACAGCGCGAAGTTCGCGCTCCGCGAGGCCATCGGACTCTGGCCCTACAACAGCGAATACCACCGCCTGCTCGCGCAGGTGACGATGGAAGGCGGCGACCTGGAAAAGGCGCAGGACAGCTGTCTTGACGCGCTGCTGCTTGACGACAAGAATTTGTGGGCTTTGCTCCTGATGGGCAACATATTGAGCGCCAAGGGAAACACCGAGGCTGCGGACGGATATTTCAGCAAGATTTTGCAATACCACCCGGACAACGCGCTCGCGCTGAACAACCTGGGCGGCATCTACTGCAAGCAGGGCAAGTACGCGAAGGGAAAGGAGCTTTTCGAGAAGTCGCTCTCCATCGACCCCGAAAACTTGAACCCCTATTATGGCATGGCGCTACGCGGTGCTGTGCAATACTGGTCCGAGACCAAGAAGCACCAGTCCTTCGCGGATTGGCTGGAAAGCAACGCGGAGGAATCCATGACCTACTTCGACTTCAACGAGGGATGGTGGCGAAGAATCAGGACGTCGAACTGCGTAGAACGCCTGAACAAGGAAATCAAGAAGAGGACAAAAGTCGTAGGCGTCTTCCCGAATCCAGAATCGTGCGAGAGGCTCATCGGCTCGCTACTGATGGAACAACACGAGGAATGGATGGAAGAAAAAGCTTACTTAACCGAGAAGGAAATGGAAAAATCTGCTTTTTGTGCATGAATTTACAGAAAAAGACTTGCCTAATCTAAGGAATATAATTAGATTTAGTATTATACAAGGAGTTAATAAATATGCGGCAAGGTATTCTTAAATAAACTATCAATTTGATAGTGGGAACAAAAAGTAGCAGTCCCGTTTCACTTTTAATATGGGGCTTAGTTTTTTGTACCCAGTTTAAGAATACTTTTATCATGTAATTTTATATGCCCGAAAACATATAAGTGTTTTGTGGCTATTGGAGTTATTTACCCAGTGATAGGAGTATTTATCACTGGGTATTTTTATGCCCTTTTTTGGGTGTTGATAAGAGGAAAATCACATGAAAATAATTAACTTAGGCATTCTGGCTCACGTTGACGCAGGAAAGACAACATTAACGGAAAGTTTATTGTATACCAGTGGTGCAATTGCAGAACTAGGGAGCGTAGATGAAGGCACAACAAGGACAGATACAATGAATTTGGAGCGTCAAAGGGGAATCACTATCCAGACAGCAGTGACATCTTTTCAGTGGGAGGATGTAAAAGTCAACATTATAGATACGCCAGGCCATATGGATTTTTTGGCGGAAGTATACCGTTCTTTATCCGTATTAGACGGAGCAGTATTATTAGTTTCTGCAAAGGATGGCATACAGGCACAGACCCGTATACTGTTTCATGCACTACAGATAATGAAGATTCCGACAATTTTTTTCATCAATAAAATTGACCAAGAGGGGATTGATTTGCCAATGGTATATCTGTAAGCTTCCCCATAATTGTAAGCTTCCCCATAATTAGGACTGTTCATAACTAGACAAAAGGCAATTCCGCCTGCGTCAAAATGCTACCTTTGGTAGCAAAGGAACAGCCATGAAGAAACTGACTCATTCCGAATCGGAAATCGTCAAAAGCGTAAACGAACTTGAAGCTGGGGTGTCTGCAGATGAAATCTGCAGGCGACTCAACGTTTCCAGAGCCACGCTCTATCAATGGAAACGGAAGTACGGCGGTCTCGAGGTTAGCCAGCTTAAGAAACTGAAGGAACTCGAAGAAGAAAACGCCAAGCTCAAGAAGATGTACGCCAATCTCGCCCTGGATAACGAGATTCTCCGCGAGGTTATCGAAAAAAAACTCTGACGCCCGAGGCCCGCAAGGAAATTGTGGGCGAAATAGCAGAGGACCACGACATCAGCATTACTCGGGCGTGCAGATTGATGGGCATCCACAAGTCATACTTCTACTACGAATCAACCAAGGACGATTCCGAAGTCGAGGCTGCGATACGGCAGAAGGCCGAGGCTGCCAACGACGGCTTCTGGAAAATATTCAGGCTGATTCGCAAGGATGGGCATCCGTGGAACCATAAGAAGGTCCACCGCGTCTACGAGGCGATTCATTTCAACAAGCGAAAGCCGTTGCGCAAACGCTTGCCAGCCCGAGTCAAGAATCCGCTCGTGACACCGGACCAGGAAAATGTCACCTGGTCGATGGACTTCGTTACTGACGTTTTGCAAAGCAACCGCAAGTTCCGCGTACTCAACGTCATCGACGACAGCGACCGTGTGGCCGTTGCACAGAAGGTTGCGCATTCCATACCGGCATCCCGCTTGATTCGATTCATGGAGGAAATCATTTGGGAGAAAGGCAAGCCGAGCAACATTCGCTGCGACAACGGTCCGGAATTCATTTCGCATAAATTTCAAGATTGGTGCGATGGGAACGGAATCAAAATTTTGTACACGCAGCCCGGGTGTCCGACTCAGAACAGCTACATCGAACGGTTTAACGGATCGTACCGAAGGGCTGTTCTTGACGCCTATATTTTCAGGACTTTAGATGATGTAAGGGAAATTACCGAAAAGTGGACGGATTACTACAACAACGAAAGACCCCACGACTCCTTAAACAACCTCGCTCCAATGGAGTATCGGTTGATGAGAACAGGGTGATTTTGTATACTTTAAACCAGTCCTAAAAATGGGTAGCTGACACGACAACATCAAGAACTACAACACCTGTATCGAAAAGCAAATATGCGGGTTCAGCAATCGCGGGCAAAATGTCGGCGATATTGTATATCTCGCGGTCAAAATAAAAAAGCAGTCTGTTTGTGGTGCTAGATGCAGATTGTCCTCCATCACAGATGAAAATCCGTGGGATGATGGCGTTGATTACGCGAATAGAATGAGAGCAACAAATTTTGAATTTTGCAAACCCTTTTCGCTTTCTTTCCTTGCCGACATTGGAGGTCCTTACTGGGGATTAAAATACGTGCAAGGGTCAAAACCCATTAAAGACCAAAATGTCATTGACCAGTTGAATTATCATTTCAACCAAAACAGAACGGGCGACGCACCGACATTCGATGTTCCTGCCGCACCTGTAACTACGGAACAAAACAATCCCGTTGAAGAAGACGACAGCGAAGAAATCGTTAGTGACCCAATTATTGCTGAAGAAATAAAAGAATTAAATCCAGATTTGAAAATGGATATAATGGGAACGTTCCAGGCAATTCAATTTGTTAATGAATCCGATAAAATAAACGGTCTTGAAACTCTTGTGAACGAAAACTTTTACTCTTTGTTCACGTTCTTCCAGGAAGAAAACACTGTTCTCGTACCCGAAAACAGAAAGTTCATGATTGACGGCGTTTATAAAGAAGACGGTAGCATCATTCCTGGAATACGCAGTATTCCCGACGCCCTTCTAATAAAGTTTGACCCAAACATGATGGATTGTCCCTTACAGGTAAACCTTATTGAGTATGAATGTTATGGTCAAAAAAAGAACACTGCAAGCATCAAATCTGGTTACCTTAATTCTACAATTATTCCGCAGTTGATGCGTTTTGCAGCAGGCTTTAGCATTATTACAGACCGAGAAACAAGACGCAAGACGGTGGACAACTGGATTGAAAAATTCATGGACTACATTGCAAGAGCTGAAAACAGCAGCCTCGAAGCAAAAATGGTTCGTTGGGTAAAAGAACTCAATCCAAAGTTGAACGAAAGGGCGATTTATTCCGAAATCGAAAAGCTCCTTCGCAAGGCGTTTGAAACAAACATTCGCGTCCTTCTAATCATTGACGAATTAAGCCGTGAACAGAAGGCAACAATCAAGAACATCATCAACGCTTTCAAACTTGAAAATGGTTGTATCGGTTTTGACGGCTATGTTGTTAGCCTTGTTCAACGAATAAACATAATGGACAAATCGGCACAGTACGCATTGACTGTCCAAAGTTAGCCCCCCCCCAAAAAAAGCAAGAACAGCGAAATCAAGATTTTGCTGTTTCTCTTTCATTCTGCAAAAAATCATCCACAAAAATGATTCTATTTCTGTAAGCACAATCTTCCATAGCTCCTACAGGGAGGAATCCATTACTGGCGCTGTAATAATGAGCCATGTCGTAAGCCCATACCGCGCTTGTAGCGCGTTTTTTGGTGTTTTTGGGGCTGTTTATAAGCCTTTAGGCGAAAACGCCTTGTAGAGCGTTCCTGCCGCTAGTTTTGGCGACATGAACGAATCATTCCGCGACTATAAGGACTTCGACCAGACGGTTTTCACCCGTACCCCCGAAGGGTATCTCACGGGCAAAATCCGCGTCACTGGTGCTGGCGTGTTCAGCTACAGAACCGCCGAAGGATTGAAGCGCAGGCTGCGCCCGGTCACGGAAGTTTCTGCTCAAGACAGCATTTCAACACTCAACTGCAAGCCCGTCACCCTGCTCCACCCGATGGAGGACGTTTCCCCGGAGAACGCGAAGAAGCTCCAGGTCGGATTCACCGCCAACGACGCAAGCTGGGACGGGCTGAACGCCTATGTCACAATGACAGTCACGGATGCCGACGCCATCAGGGAAATGCTTTCCGGCCATGTCCGTGCCGTTTCATGCGGCTATGATGCCGAACTCTACAAGGACAGCGGCAACTGGCAGGGCGTCGATTACGACGAGGTGATGAAGAATATCCGCTGCAACCATATCGCGCTTGTACGCGAGGGACGCGCTGGGGACGGTGTGCGTTTCAGAATCGGCGACAGCTCCGACTTCGACCGAATCTTTTGCGAAAACGATAACGCCCGCCAACGGGCAGGAGAAAACACCATGGGTAGAAAATTCATTATCGACGGTGCGGAATACGAGGCCGATGAAAAGGTCATCTACACGCTCCACGAGACTGAAAAGGCGCGTGACAGCGCAATCGAATCCAACAAGGCTCTCAAATCCCAGCTTGACGCCATGACCGCAGCCAGGGATGCAGCCATCACCGAACGCGACCAGCTCAAGGCTTCGCTCAAGGACGAGAAGGAAATCGCCCGTCTCGTTGACGAGAAAGTCGCCTTTATCGCCAAGGCGCAGAAGCTCGGCATCGACATTAAGGCCCAGGATTCCGTGGAAGCCATCAAGGGCGCCTTCATCAAGAAAGCCTACCCCGAAATGGTGCTTGACGGAAAGAGTGCCGACTACCTCCAGGGAGCCTACGAAGCCGCCATGCAGAAACTGGGCGACTCCGCGCAGAAAAGTTCCCCGTTCGCTCCCAGCATGGAAAAGCTCAACGACGCTCTCGACACCGACGCGGCTTTCAATGCCATGAACGAGAAAATCAACTCCGCATCCATCAAGAAGGAGGGCTAGACCATGGCATTTGAAACTACTCCGTTCGGGGCGATAGCGGCTCCGGGTCTTGCGTTCCCGTTCGTAACGCATTCCATCGAGACAGGCATCCTCCAAGAGGATAAGGACAGCGAGGGCGGATTTGCGCTCTGGGCAAAGAAAGGTGTCGCTGGCGAAGCTGGAAAGGTCTATGTCAACCAGCCTGCAGGTAGCGAGGCCGTAGCCCGTGTTCTCGAACTCGAACCCGTAATGACCACGGCAAGCACCGGCACCGTATCGGTCAAGGTTGATGGCGAAACCGTAGCCACGGCGAGCGTCACCAGCGAATCCACCATTGCAACGCTTCTCACAGCCCTTGCTAGCGCCTGGAACAGCGAAAGCGACTACACCGCCGAAGCAAGCGAAACCAAGCTCACGATAACGGCAAAGACAGCTGGCGCGGAAGCCAACGCCGACGTATTCAGCGCCGAATATAGCGAGGACTGCGGCTTTGGCGGCGACGTAAACCAGGTCACTGCTGGTGCCTCCGCAGAGTCCGCTGGCGTGTTCATCGGCATCGCCCAAAGAACGATGTTCAACGACTCCTACAAGGCGGGAATGACAGTCAATGTGCTCAAGAAGGGACGCATCTGGGTTCGCGTTCTCGGCGAGGTCGTTTCCGGGGATGCCGCCTACGTCAACAACACGAACAACGCTTTCACCGCCACGTCCACGGGCGGCACGCAAATCGTGGGCGGAACCTTCAAGAGCGACGCTGCCGACGGCGGACTCGCTGAACTGGAAATCGCATAAGGAGAACAGGCATGATTTTTCAAGACAGCGAACTGAACAAACTCTCCCGTCTGTTCAACCAGATTATAAACGAAACCTACGGGCTTGAACGCGAATCTCTCGACGCGCTTTCGTTCATCCCTCCCCAGGCTGGAATTGGACAGTGGCTCCGCACATGGACCTACAAGGTTCTTTCGGAAATGGGCATCGCCAAGCTCATTTCGGACTATGCGGAAGACCTGCCGCCCGTTTCCCGTGCGCTGGAACTCAAGACCAACGAAATCCGCGAATACGGCGTTTCCTATGGCTACAGCGAATTTGAACTCATGCAGTGGCTCACCGCTGGCATCGACCTTTCCCGTGACGAGGCGGAAACCGCCCGTCGCAAGATTGACGAGAAGGTGGACGAGGTGCTGTTTGTCGGTGACAAGGACGCGAACACCACGGGCTTCCTCAACAACGCCAACGTGCCGATGGTCGTCGTGCCTACTGGAGCTGGCGGCGGAACCGCCATCAGGGGCAAGACCCTGCTCGAAATCATAGCCACATTCCAGGCGATGATTGACACCGTCCGCAACAACACCAGGCGCACAGTCAAGGCGGACACTGTTCTCCTGCCCCACGACGCTTTCGTCTATCTGTCCACTACGCCCAAGGACGAAACTGGCGGCGACCTCACTATTCTCGAATACCTCAAGAAGGTTTTCGCGAGCCAGGGACTTGTCAACTGGAAGGAGTGCGCCAAGCTGGACGAAGCTGGCGAGGGCGGCACCACGCGAGCCGTTATCTACAAGTACAGTCCCAGCGTCCTTACGCGCTGCATCCCCATCCCGTTCAAGCAGGATGAACCGCAGAAGAAATCGCTGCACTACATGGTTCCCTGCTACGCGAGAATCGGCGGTGTCGCGTTCAAGAACATCAACGCCGTCGCATACGCCGACGGCCTGTAAGAATCCATCCGTCCCCAAACGGCTCCATCACCCCGCAACGCCCGTAGCTTTGCTGCGCGGGGCGGTGGAGCTTCCTTTTTCCGCACTTTCGAGGCTCTCACTATGCTCGTAATGAACAACCAGAAACGAACAGTCCACATCGGCTCTATCCTGCTTCTTCCCGGCTCCAACATAGTCGCGGACGGCAGCATCGACGAGACCCACCCTGTCATTAGGGCGCTGCGCGATTCCGGCAAGCTCGTTTTCGAGCATAAAGTCACGGCCAACGTCGCGGCGAACGCCATTTCCAGGGCAAGCACGCGACAGGTCGTTGACGACATTGAAAGGACGCAGAAGAAGCCCAACAGCTCCGTAAAGAAGGCTGCTGCCGCGAGACGGACTGAACTGGACGAGTTCGACGCCGAATGGGAAGAAGCGAAGAAGAAACAGCAGGAACAGCAAAAGGCGGCGACGGCTTTATGATTCCGCTTCCCATAGACGACCAGCAGAAAGCTGAACTGGTGGCCTACCTGCCCCAGGAATATGCGCAGAGTCCGCGCCTTGACGCATGGATTCTCGGCGCGTCGCATCACGTAGGCGCCTGCTACTTCAAGAAAGCCTACGTCTATGCGCTTTCGCTCATGGTGGCGCACATCGCGGCACTGGAAGCGCGTGGAAGCGACGGCGAGGCTGGGGCCATAGCGAGCAAGCGCGAGGGCGACATTGCCGTTTCCTTCGGCTCGACGAAATCGGAGGGCGACGACGGCTGGCTTTCCTCTACCAGCTTCGGACAACAGTTCCTCCTTCTCAAGAAACAGTATTCGCCGCGTCCGCAAGTCACGGGCGGCGTTCCTCTACGGGGGTTCTGCGGTGGCCACCCTATTCGCTAGGACATTCACCTATCACGAAATGTCCAAGCCCACGCTGGACAGCTTCGGGAACATGGTCGAAGGGACATTCACGACGCGCACGGTGCGCGGCACGATACAGCCCGTCACGGGCGAAGAAGCGATTGCCTACCAGGAGGGCGGAAGGAATACGGGCGTCGTCAAAATCTACTCCAGCGAAAGGCTCGCGGCGAGAACACAGGAAGGGACGGAAGCAATCGGCTACGTGAAACAGGGAGGCTTTTGGTATGAAATTACGGATGAACTTGTCTTTGGAAACCTTCCTAAGATTACTCATTGGAAGTATATCGCTTGCAAGGTTCCTGCGGCACAAGTCCCGAAAGGACTGCAATGACCGTTGACGAACTCAAGGGCGCAATCTGCAAGTACTTCAACGACAGCGCGGAATTTTCCGCGCCGTTTGTCAAGAGTCCGACGAACAGCCCCGCGCCCGTCGGCAAATACGTTTCCGTCGGCATTGACGGCGTCCGCCAATATGGCGAGAAGTTCACGCCCCCGCCCGGAAACCACCACTACCGTTTTTCACAGGTCGCGACAGTCCATTTCGTCGAGGTTGAAGGCGACGGGGACACGCTCAGGGCGATTCGCAACGAATTGCAGCTCCCCGCATTTATCGAATACGCCCGGAACAACGGCTTCACGGTCTGGGACTTCACCAATATCGAGAAAATCGACACCTACGACGGCGACTTCTACGTGCGCCAATGGCGCTTCACGGCAACGCTCAACTTCATCGACAAGACACCCTCCGGCATTGAACGGATTGAGACCGTCCACCCGCTGGAACTGCAACCCATCTAGGAGGCAAAATGGCCCAGATAATCGACTCAATCGTCAAGATAAGCATAAACGAGGCGATTTCAACCGTCTCGACGACAAGCGTGAACACGCTTGCGCTGGTAGGCCCCGCCTCCAGCGAGGCGGAAAACCCGCCCGACTTCATCGAATGTTCATCCGCCGAGGATGCGGAAGTTTTCGGCACCGACTCCCTGCTCTACGGCATGGTCGAGAGCGCTTTCGCACAGGACGCCTGCCCCGCGAAAATCGTCGCCATCAACGCAGACTCCTTCTCCGACGCCCTTGACGCGGTAAAGGCTGCGGAAGCCGCCAAGCTCAACTTCTACCACATCGTCGCCAAGTTCGGCGACGGCACAATCCCCGCCGCGTCCGCTTTCACGGGAAACGGCGGCTGGAACGGCTATCTCGGCGCGAACTTCAAGATTGTCCACCTGGAACTAAACGACACCTCCACGGACTTCGCCTCCATCAGGGCGCTCGCCCAGGCGCTTGTCGCCAGCACCAGCGACCGCGTGGCACTCTACCAGCACGCGGGAGCAGGGAACCTCGCTGCGGCACTCGTCTCGAACCGCTGCGCACTGGACTCGGCGCGTGGCAGCTTCGCCCACAAGAAAGTCAAGGGCGTGGAATACGATTCCTATACCAAGTCCCAGTACGACGCGCTCGTTTCGGACTGCATCAACGTCTATACGGTCGCCGCTGGCGAGGCGCGTCTTTTCATGGGCGCGACTGCGGGAAAGACTGTCCTTCTCGACAGCACGGGCGAACAGTCCCCCGCGAGTTTCATCGACAACATCGCCAAGGACGACTGGATTCGCTTCAATGTACAGACGAAAATCTACTCGCTGCTCGGCGAAGCGAACGACGGCTTCGGCGTCAACTATGACGACAGCGGCATCAACTCCGTCGCCGCTTCCATCCTCCAGGTATTCTCCAAGGCCGCAGATACCGACCACCAGTACATCATGGACGGCTACACGGTCAAGGTGCAGACCTACGACTACCTCAAGACAAACTACAGCGCGGACGTACAGGCTCGAAACCTGCCGCTTGTCAAGGGCCGCTACTCGCGCATGAACTCCATCAACACCGTAAAGAACGTCGAACTGACGGTCACTCTCTAGGAGGCTAGAAAATGCTTGGAACATACGACCACACCATGGTCAACATTTCCGTCCAGGGCATCGCGCTCACGCACTTCAACGGCGATGTCGTCATTTCCAAGGAAGGCGACGACTGGGACGTTACCGAGGGCAGCAACGGCTGCGTTCAGCGTTCCAAGATGGTGCGCAAGCTCTACACCGTCACGCTTCCCTTCATGCAAACCAGCCCCCAGCTCTCCAAACTGGAAGCGCTGCGCGTCGCCGACGAGACGACGAAAGTCGGGCCCTATCCCTTCGCCTGTACCGACCTCAACGGCGCATACGTGCTTCTCGGCCAGTGCTGGATTCAGTCCATGGGCGACGCCACCAAGGGACGCTCCGGCGGAACGCGAACCGTCACGCTCCGCGTCAAGGCGGAAGCCGCTTTTGAAGGAGCCTAAACGATGGAAGCGATAAACTTCAAGGTTGCATCCGACGAATACCAGCTTCTTCCCCATACGGGCTTCGACGCCATAGACCTCGACCGGAAAGTTCTCGGGCTTATCGGCAAGATGGCTCGCCAGGGTCTCGACATAAACGACGACGTGGAGGCTTTCGCGCTTCTCGCCAATACGCTCTCCGAACTTTCTACGCCCGATTTCAAGTGGCTGCTGGAAACGACGCTTTCCGCAGTCACGGTCGTCACCAAGGGGCAGAAGTTCGTCACGCTCGACAGTTTCGACGCAATCGCCGCCCATTTCGAGCAGAAGCGTTCGCAGATGTACGCGGTCATGCTCCAGGTGTGGAAACTGGAAAAGCTAAGCCCTTTCGTGACGGCTCCGGCGACGGAGCAGAATGGAGCCTGAACAGCTCCAACCCAATCGTCAATGCGTTCAGCGACGCGGACGCGAAGGACATTAAGGCACTCGGCAAGATAGGCACGCTCAAGGGAGGCGCCGCCGACTACGCGCTTGTCTGGCGAATCGTCAAGACGGCGCGTGTCCCGCTTTCCGACATAGAGAAGAACTGGACTTTCGAGCGCATGATGAGCTTCGCCGCCTACATCGACATGGAGAACGACTACAGGAGCGCATGGGGCCAGTACTACAAGCAGAAGGAAAAGAACAAGAATGAATGACGAGAACGAGTTCGTACAGAAAGTTCGGTTCGAGGTCGAGGACACGGAACTATCCGCGTCCCTTGACCGTTTCCAGGCTGCTCTCGGCAGGGCTGGCGAAACGGCGAACAGGGAAATAGACGAAAGCCTCACCAAAGCCGCATCCAGTGCCAACGAGGTCGCGAAAGAGACCGCCAACATCGGCAAGGAAGCCTCCAGCGCCGCCAAGGAAACGCAGAAGATTTCGAGCGCATCCAGGGAGGCCAAGAAGCAGACGGACGCGCTTGACGGCGCCTTTTCCAAGCTCAAGGGCACAATTTCGGCAGCGGTCGCCGCCTACGCCGGGTTTCAGGGCCTTTCCAAGCTGGTCGGGTTCGGCAAGCAGACCGTCGAGCTTTTCAAGGTGCAGGACAGGGCCGAGCGAGCGCTCAAGTTCCAGATGCAGCGCAACGGCACGGATGCGAGATTTGGCGAATTGCAGCGATTCGCTGCGAACCTGCAAAAGAACTCCATGTACGGCGACGAGGCGATTCTCAACGCCGCTTCCGTATGGTCGAACAAGATTAAGGACGTGGACAACAACAAGCGCATGATGCAGCTTGTCGCTGACTACACGGCCAGAACGACCAACGGCGCGGAGGTGGGAGCTGACCAGCTCAAGAGCTACACCATGACGCTCATGTCCGCATTGAGTGGACGCGGCACCATGACGCTCGAACAGCAGGGCTTCGATACAACCGCCATCAAGGAATTGCAGAAGTTCAGACAGAAGGGCGGAACCGTCACCGAGACGATGCAAGTGGAGGCGCTGGAAAAGACCCTCGCGAGCGTCAAGGGCTTCGCCAGGGAAATGGCGAACACCGACGCGGGAAAGATTGCGCAGCTGCAGAATGAAATCGGCGACGTGAAGGAGGAAATCGGGCGCGAGCTTCTGCCCGTGTTCGCGGAACTCGCCCGAGAAATAAAGGCGAACATTCCTTCCATCAGGAAACTGTTCGAGGGCTTCGCGTCCGTGCTCAAGTCGTTTGTCAAGACCCTGTCGGAGAACATAGGCACGATTTCGGCCTTTGCGGACGGGCTTGCGTCGCTTCTGCAGCTGTTTTCCGTCGCGCCCATAAAGACTATGGCCTTTGTCGGTGCGCTAAAGTACGCCGTTCCCATGCTTGACGCAGCGACGAAAGGCTCGATGGCTTTCGGGGGCGCCCTTGGAGGTCTCGGAAAGAACTGGCAGAACCTTCTCAAGGCGGGTCTCTTTACCGCCACCATCTGGGGACTGCAACAGATTTTCAAGCTGGGAAACGCCATAAAACAGGCGTGGAAGGAACATGAACGACAGAACGCCATCGAGGGAGCGACCGAGGTAAAGAAACAGGTGGAAAGCGGCACATATTTCGCCGACCTTCTGCGCACATACCGCCGCGACTTCCAGGCTCTCGGAACGCAGCCCGTCGAGATGGACGGATTGCAGAGAATGGCCGTCAACGAGAAGGGCGACTTCATCGACAGCGAGGGAAAGCCCATCGACTTCGCGACGCTCGGAATACCGCTTGCCGCACGCGAACTGCAACGCAAGTACAATGTCGCCCGGTATTATGACGAGAACAAGGACGCCGCGAAGAAGTACGCGCAAAAGCAGCTCAACGACGCCTACATGATGAAGGGCGCAGACCTTGGCGCCGACGGCTACGGGAACGGCACGGCTCCCGAAGTAAACTTCACTCCCGTCGATATGGAAGCGGAGATACAGAAAGCAATGCAGGCCGCTGCAAAGAGCGCCAAGGGCGACACCAACATCACCAACATCGACTACACGAACAACATCACCACGGATTCCGACATGATGGCCAAGCTCATAAAGGAGAACCTGAGAACGCTTCTCCAGTCCCAGCTGACCTTCAAGACACGCGCCGAGGGCGTAAAGGCCCTTGCGCTATGATTGGAATACTAAACATCGCCCAACAGGCGTATTCACGATACAGCCACCCGCCCCGCGCCATTCCCGCCTCGCTGTTCATGCGCAACGAGGAATTTGGCCTTACCACGAAGGACGGGGACGGCAACTACATCTATACGAACATCCCCTTCGACCTGCTCATCGACGAAAGCCACGAACTGGATTTCGACATTACAGACCATGCCGTGGAAAACGGGTCCACCATCAGCGACCATGTGCAGCAGCGGCTCCGCACGGTCAAGATTACGGGAATGTTCACGAACCACCCGCTGAACGCTTCCGCCGGATTCGTTGACGACAACGGCGAACTCACTGGCAAGTCGTGGCGCGAAAACCGCGTAGAAATCGACAACGCCCCCGCCATCACGAACACGGCGCTTTCCAGGTGGGAGGTGCTGACAAAATGCGCCAAGAGCCGCAAGAAGGTGCGCGTCATTACCAGCCTGGAAGTCTATGAGGAAATGGTCATTGAGAACCTCAAGGCGGACAGGGGCGCAGAGGACGGCGAGGCAATCAAGTTCTCCATGACCTTGCGCGAGATACGCACGGCCACCTTCGCGAGCGACAACATCACGGGCGAATGGGACGCGCCACAGCCGCCACAACAGAATACAGCCGCAGAGCAGGCCATGTCAAGGAAGGCGAACGCTGGCAACGTGTCGGGCGACGCGAGCGAGACAGCACAGGAAGCGGCGGCGAAGATGGACGAATCGCTCGGGAGGGACTACCAGTGATTAAGATTCCCGTGAATACGAACAACGGTTCATATCTTGTTGAAAAGGTGAATATCGAAGGGACGATGCTCAATATCCGTCTCTTGTGGAACTGGCGCGACGGCTTCTGGTATGGCGATTTCGAGACTGTCAACGGCAAGCGATGCGGCATCAGGCTCGTTCCCAACTCGCGACTGCTGCGTTCCCACAACAACGTCCTCGAAAACGGCGAGCTTGCAATCTTCAAGCGGGAAAAGACCTGTGCGGAGCCGCTGAACCACGATAACCTGGGGAGAGCGTATATACTCCACTACCTGACGAAGGACGACGTAAACGTATTCATAGAGGCGGGGATGCTCTGATGGCTTTCGGACGCATTATCCACCTGTATGTCGGCAAGTTCGCCGTCGGAAACCTGACCTCGCAAAACTCGAAGGACTTTTCACAGTTCGACATTGAGTTCGAGGTGACGCGCTCAATCGAATGGTACGACAACGAGGCGACCATCACCATCTACAACCCCTCCCCGGAAGCGATAAACTTCATCATGAGCGAGGGAAACAGCGTCCTTCTCCAGGCTGGCTACGAGGATGAAACCGTCGGCAACATATTCGTCGGGCAAATCGGCATGGCCGTTCCCAGGCGCGTCGGCAGCGACGTGGAACTTGTCATAACCTGCGTCTCGGCGCGTGGGACATTCTACCAGCTTGCAAGGCTCAATTGTGCAATCCAGTTCGACAGCTCCGCCACCGTCAAAAAATGCTTGCAGGAGCTTTGCGACTATGCGGGAACGGCATTACGCGCGGGAAGCCAGAAGGAGCTTTCCCAGCCCATCGGGACGGAGTTCTGCATTTCCGGCACGTTCAAGCAGGCGGTCTGTTCTTTCCGCGACAACATACTTATTCCCAAGTTCGGGCTGCACCTCTATTTCGACAATAACGAAATGATTGTGGTGAACAGCGACGAAAAGAGCATCGAGGTGGAGGAAATCACGCTGGACTTCAAAAGCGGATTGCTCCAGGCGGAAGAAATTCGCGACGAGAGCCTGAACAAGGTCAACTTCGCGGACGACCCGTCCTATTATCTTTTCTCACAGAGCGAGGCGGACGAACCCAGCCAACAGAAGAAGCCCAGCAAGGAAATAGACCGCACGCGCAAAATCCACTTTACAGCGCTTATCTCGCCCAAGTACGCGCCGAACGTATTCGTTCGCATGGACTCAAGCAAGGGCGACTCCTACGACAGCGTAGGTTCTATGGCGATAAAGGGCGACTTCATCATCACGGAATGTACTTTCAGAGGCTCCAACATGGGCAGCGACTTCACCGTCGAATGTGACGCGAGGGAGGTGAACTGGTAATGGCCAACAGCATCGCGAAACTGCTGGACAGTTTCTTCGACAACAAGATGGAAGATTTCGAGACGGCCTTTCCCGCCGCAATCGAGAGCGTCAACGACGACGGAACAGTCAATGTACGCCCCAGCGTGAGGAACTGTCTGCGAAATATGCAGATGGAGCCGAACATGAAGGACGGGAAGCTCATGGTGATAAAGAACGTCCCCGTGCTATGGGCTGGAACAAAGACCGTCCACATTGAATATGAACTCGACCAGGGCGATACCGTTCTCTGCATCAGCTCCAGCAGGGACATTCGCAACTGGAAAAAAGAGAAATGGAACGAAGCCGCCTACGACCCCGTGAGCTTTTCAGGAAACGACCTGCTCAACCTTTTGGCAATCCCTTTCAGACGCATCCAGGAAAGCGCGACTACGGTCATAAACATCGACCGCGAAGGAAACGTGACCATCAAGGCGAGCGAGGTGAAGCTGGATGCCGAGAATGTCCTGATTACGGGCAAGCTGGATGTGGACGGGGATATTTCAAGCGGCGGGAACATCGCGAGCGATGGAGAAATTGAGGCAAGCGGCAAGGTCAAAGGCTCGGATTTTGCCACGCCGACGCTCACTTTCAGCAAACATATGCACCCGACAGCGGCCCAGGGCGCTCCTTCCGGGCCTCAACCGCTTGCACCATAAGGAACTAAGGGCGCATATATTTTCTTATTTGGATGTTCTTTTAATAATTTCAGAACCAACATCACATCTATTTTTTGTCATTCTTTGAATAGACTGGTGATGTTGAATTTGTTCTATCATTTTTTTTCTATCCATCGGAACCTTACGATTCTTTTCTGCATCTACATGATGTTGCTTTAAATACCTTCCAATGGTTTCAAATTCCTTTTGCAATTCTTCATCACTCATTGCATTTAATTCTTCTTCAGTAAACGCCATATCAAGCTCCTTCGAAAATGTAAGTAAAAAAACAAACAGATTGATAATTTTTTTGGCTATGTCCACCCAAAGTGTTGCTTGACTAAAAATATGGCGAAATTCGCTCATTTTGGCCAATTTTGATGGGTAGACCTCATTTTTGTCACAATCTGACATTACAAACCGCTCCGTTTTTGCGATATTTCTATAAAAGGAGGCTTTATGTCAGAAGTCAGCGTAATAGTGCAGATGTTCAATTCGCTGTCCGCAGAGGACAAGGCGACCGTTCTTCGCTTGCTTGGGCTTCCGGCAGAACTCACCGAAATCATTGATTCGGAGACCCTGGAGGAGTTCCTCGTCAAGCACCGTTTCCCGCACAATGAGGTCTGCTGTGTCCATTGTGGGAATATCGACATCAAGAAGAACGGGCATACCAAGGCGGGGCATCAGCGGTTCTACTGCAAGGGCTGTCATCAGTCGTTCACCTATGCGACCAAGACGATATTTGCCGGGGCTAAACGCCCCCTTGACACCTATCTCCGATATGTTCACTGCATGATGCTTGGCTTGACCGTCCGTGATTCCGCTACGGAATGCCATCTGTCTAAAAATAGTGCGTTTTTCCTCCGTCATAAGATTCTCGATGCGTTACAGCAGATGCACCGGGATGTGGTGTTGGATGGGGTCGTAGAGGGTGATGAGACCTACTTTTCCATCTCGTTCAAGGGTAATCATTCCCGTAGCCGTTGGTTTACCATGCCCCGTGAGCCTCACATGAGGGGAGAACGGGCTAGTAAGCGTGGGCTATCCAAGGAGAAAATCTGCGTTCCCTGCGCCGTAAACCGCGATGGGAAGGCCATTTCCAAGATTAGCTGTCTCGGTAAGCCGTCCGTTATGGACATTCAGAATGTCCTTGGTGGTCGTATTGAACCGGGAGCCGTGTTCTGCACCGACAAGCTGAACAGCTATGTCGGCTTTGCGGAGCAGAACGAAATCAGTCTCCTTCAAGTCCATTCCAAACAGCGCATGAACGGGGTTCTCGGTATTCAGCACATCAACAGCTATCATAGCCGTTTGAAGTCCTTTATGGTGCGTTTCCACGGGGTAGCAACGAAATACCTCAATAACTACCTCGTATGGAATAATCTCCGCAACTATGCTACCGGGGATGCCAATTTCAAGGAGTCCGTTTGGAATAGGCACAATGCAGGGGCGCTGTATTGGAGCAACAAGTGGGTGTTCATGCACCGCCCACCGATACCCCTATTGGGCGTAGCCGCCTAGTGGTTATTTGGTCGAAATAGGGTATGAACCAGTCCATGCCTGGAAATTGCTCTTATCAGAATAATCGGGTATAATCGAAGTTATTGTCCCGGTGCAATCTATTGTTGTCATGCCACCATGCCAATAACCATCCACGCTATTACTACTTTCTTTTTGCTCATACATATTAAGGTAAAACCCTAGTGTCTTGGTAGTCGTTTCAGCGGCTTTTCCATTTACCGAACACGAAATCGTGTAATTGACCTTGACGGACATCGTGTATGCGGTATTGTTCTTCATGACCAAGTTAGCACCAGTCGATGTTTTATATATACCGACATATTCTAAATCGGTAGGAAAATAATGCTTTGCTATTTCCGGTGTTTTAGAACTACTGGAATACATCCATGAATACGGCTCATAACTGCTACTACTTACAGTAGTGTCGTCATCGTAGTCCGCACTTACTCCGGTGTCATTTGCGCAACCAACTAACACCATTGTAATGACCGCAAACAACCATTTCATATTAAAACGCATAAGATACCCCGATGTTGTAGATGGTGTTGTCATATTCCTTTAATACATTCGTTGTTTTAATTAGTTGAGATATTGACGCTATGTTGATATTCCAATGTTCATTAAAATTGTATCCTACTTTGAATTGGTGTAGAGTTGAATAGAAATCAACATTGGCAAGTGTTTCTCGTTCAGCGTACAGATAGTTGTAATCAATGGTAAAATGCCAAATATCAACACCCATACCAAGACCGACAACCAATGCCGTTGAATAGACGCTTTCATCCAAATAACCATAACCATACGAGTGAGTGCTAGAATAGTCAAACCCGCTATATAGCAAACCTATCACCGCTTGCGGCCTCACATTGAAGAAATCCGTTCCAACTCTAATACCAATGTTATATTCTAGCGCAGTATTAAATAGCGTGGTCGATACATCGTGTTTATCTTTAACATCGCCACCACCAATAATAAAGGTCAGACTATGAAAGAACTTGGTATAATCGCTCAAATGAATTGGATTTGTTTCTACGCATTCGCCATAGGTTTCATAATATCCATCATCGCACGCATAGTTCCATTCGGTAGTCCAATGTGAATGCGATGGCTTACTTACGCAAGTGTTATTGTCTGCATTATAGCGTTCAAACCATCCGCAAGATACTTGTTCTTCACAAAAATTACCATTACTCCACCATCCATCGTCGCAAATCCATGCTTCACCTGTTGCTTCTGCCCAATGAGCATGGTCAGGTTTTTCAAAGCAGGAATTGTTTGCCGAGTTATAATGGTCACATTCAGCCTTCACTTCGCAGTGCTCATCAATTTGGACAAATCCAACATCACACGCCCATTCGCTCCCATACCTAGATAGCCAATGGGAATGTTCCGGTTTCGCATAACACGAATTATTATCCGCATCATAATGGTAATCGGAGCAAACCGCTTTCACTTCGCAACGACCATATCCAACATCTACATATCCGTCATTACAAACATAATTGCCGTTATCACCAACCCATCTACTATTTGGATAAGGGTCTACGCAACTATTTGCAGATTCATCATAGCGTTGTTCCGAAGAACATGTTGCCTTTTCAACACATCCGGCACCATAGAGAACATATCCAGGGTCACAAGTCCAGTCAGTAGATACGCTATCATTCCAATGTGCAAATACGGGTAATGCAACGCATGTGTTGTACTCGGCATAATATCTACTTGCGCTATCACATTTCAAAATTTTTTCGCAAGCATCCCCTTGCAGGACATATCCATTATTACATTCCCATTCGAGTGTATTTTTAATCCAATGGGAATTGTCCGGGCGTTCAAGACATGTATTTTCGGTTTTGTCATACGCCTCATTTACGCCACAGGTAGCCTTTTCTTCGCAATATCCGTTACGCATGACATAGCCTTTATTGCATGAATATCCGGTTGTTGCATTTCTATGCGCACCTTCCGGCAATTCCTCACATTCCAATGAGTCGATAGCATACATTCCGTTAGAGCAAGTAAACGGTTTTTTACAACTATAATACTCATCCCAAATGTATGCAATCATGCCTTTGGGGCAGGAAACCATCCACCTATTAGAAGGGTCTGCATCCTGCGGGGTGAAGGAATACACAATCCCAATTTGGATGCCTTTTCCTTTGTATCGGTCAACATCGTAATCGGCATAACGCTTGTGATACCCTTCCTCAACACCACCAAGGGAACCTATCCACATGTGGTTTTTATTATAAACCAAGATTTCTTCGATGTCACAACCCTGGGTGTTATCGACCAACCCTTCCGAGAGGTCTACCCTTGTTTTACAAGTTGTTTGCGTTGATTTTGCCGGAGAAATGACTTTCACATCGTTGAAAGTTTCTTGGTGGGTAAGGACAGCCGCATGGGTTCCGGCTACGACTGCCATAATAGCAATAAAGAATTTCTTTACGCTGGCCATATAAAACCTCGTTTATTAAATGTAAATTTAATTAAATTTTTAATGAAATGAACTTTTCAGCAACACTTTGGGTGGACATAGCCATTTTTTTTCTATTTCCCGTTAAATACTTTTTGGAATTGCTCCGTACAATAATTTGGGTTATTCGTAATTTTAATTTCCTTGCTCTTTTCTATTCCCAATTCATCGTATTTCACAATATAAGCGCGTCTTCCATCGGGTTGGCAAAAAACCTCTAATTTTTTTGTACTTGTTTGATTGCACATTAAAGTGTAATCACCATTTATCATGGCTTGTTCTGCTAAAACACTATTCTTTATTGCAGTTAGAGTATCTCCCGAAGCAACAGCAACCAAAGCTTGCGCAGCAAGTTCTATATCAACCATGACGACAATAGAATCACATTGATTTATCGCGAACATCTCTGTTTGACCTTCGGCTTTCGGATAATACCAATAAACACGATGCGTTTTGGCACTATAAATTTTTCCAGCACCTCTAGTTTCTTTTACCGCACACTTAACCAAATTTCCTCTTTTTATACAACCTTTGGGAGCCTTTGTTGCAGAAGTAAAAACCTCCGCAAATTGAGCAAAGGAAAACATCGCAAGAAATAAAATGGCAACTAATGTTTTTGACATATTAAAGAATATAGCAAAATTATTTCACCCCAAAATTCATAATGTTTTTTCTGCTGATACACCTATTTAGGTGTTTTTTACGATAATTAGGCGTTGCAAGCAGCAATGCCTTTTTCTTTCATTCTCTAAATTCCACTAAACGAAGCCTTCCGCTTCGGCTATCTTCGCGATGTGAAGCAGTAGTTCACGCATCGTCGTGAACTTGGCTATTGTTTCCGCTTCATCGACTAGGTGCTTGTCAAACACGGCGCGAGGCACACCGTCAGAATAGCTTTCGATGGCATCATCCAAAAGGCCAACCTTACTCCTATGCCATGCGGAGAAATAATCTTTAGCCCAGCTGTACGTTCCTTTTTCCAGCTTGAGCTTCTTGGTGATATTCTCGTAAAGCGTGGTCGTCATTTGTTCAGAGCCTTTTTTCTTTCTTCAAAATATACTCAATTCGCACAGGTTCGCAAGGCGTAAATCAGAATAATTCAGCCCTTCTTTTGGTGTCTTTTGGGTTGATTTGGCATAATTCACGCCCCACGCCAAAGCGTATCTAGTTTACGGGCTGATGAATGAAATGGCCCTTGACAATTCCCACGACATTTTCCTTGATGGCGACCACATCTGCCGTATCGGCAACATCGCCAAAAAGGTGCGGCAGGCTGTTCTCTGCCTGTTAAAGACGGAAGAAGGGGAAGCGTTCACCAACATCGAACACGGCGTTCCCTGGCTTGAAAAGATAGCCGGTTTACCCGTTTCACACCTCGACGTAGCCCAGCGCATCATTCGCGAAAAAATCGAGGCGGTCAAGGGCGTAAAATCCGTAATCGCGATAGACCTCGCAACAGACGGAAGAAACCTTACTGGAAAATTCAGCGTCCAGAGCATCGACGGCAGAACCATCAACGGGGATTTCTAGCGATGGCGATAAACGCAGTCATTGTGGACTCTATATCGGGAATCTCCATCAAGAGCTACCGCGAAATCCGTCAAGCCATCGCCACCAGCTTTACGGAGGTGTTTGGCGCCTCTATCAACCTGGAGCCGTCCTCTCCCGACGGCATGTTCGTTGACCTGCTTGCATACATGTACACGGAGCTTGCACAGGTGATACAGACCGTCGGCGCGAACATCGACGTTTCGACGGCGACGGGAACATTCCTGGATATGCTCGCATCTATCGCGGGACTTGCACGAAACGAGGGCGAAACGGACGAATCCCTAAGACAGCGCATAGAGACTGCGACTTTCGACGGTTTGGCGACTCCCGACGGAATGACGACCTACCTGAAAGAGAACATCACGGACGGCATCACCTTCAAGGAAAACACGAAGAACGAGACCGTCGGCGGAATCCCCGCCCATTCTTTCGTGATATTCGTCCCAGCCACTTTCAGCACAGAGGATATTGACCCGTCCGATAAGGACTGGCAGGCCATTCTCGACGACAGCACGCGCGCCCATACCGTCCAGAACTTCATCGCACAAAAGATTTGGAACTGCAAGCCCGCAGGCATACAGAGCTACGGCAACAACAGCGGCGAAGCTCGCGACGTAAGCGGCTTCCTTCAAGAGGTCCAGTTCAGCTTCATCCAGGGCGTTTCCTACCTGGTTCGCATCGACTTTACAGTTTATGACGAAGAAACCTTGCCGTCCGACTACGAACAGGTCATAAAGAATGTCGTCTGCGAATGGGCCAAGATGGAATACACTTCGGGAAAGGACCTGATACCGCAAAGAATCAGCGCCCCCATCTACAGCAATGTTCCGGGCATCGAATCCATCACGGTCACGGTCGCAAGCGTGGACAATCCGCGCCACTGGACAGACGAGCGTGTCCCAATAGACGAAGACAAGATTGTTTCCATCACGGCAGAAAACATCACGGTCACGCTCGTAAGCTAGGAAACCGCCATGCAGCACATCACGGACTTATGGCAACATATCCAGCACCTTGTAATCACGCAGTACAGGGACTCCACAAACCTTCTCTCGCTCTTGAGGAAGGTCTTTTCCAGCTTTCAGGATTTGGAGGATAGCGCGTTCAGGCTTTCCAACTTCGCGAACATCGACGAGGCGGAAGGTGAATGGCTCGACCTTATCGGAAAGTTCCGCAACATCCCGCGACAACCCGGCGAGACGGACGAAATGTACAAGGCGCGTCTCAAGATTTCCTTCAAGAAAAACTCCGCAGGAACGCCGAACAATATCATTGAAAACGCCCGTGACCTTTCGGGCGACGCGAACCCGCATTTCCTTGACGAATGTCCCGCCATCTTTTTCGTCTATACTCCGCGAGGCAGGCAGCTACGACGCCGTGTGCTTCAAATGCTGGCGCCTGCTGGCGTTCTTGCGTTCCCCGCTGCTGGATTGAAGCTGGCTGGTTCAAACAGGTTCCTCGCGACAGTACAGCATCCGCAAAAGAAGATAGTGACCGTCGCACTTGAGGAAAGCGTAATCGAGAACAACTATCTCACGACAGAAACAGGGCAACGGATAATGACCGAAGACGGCAAGTGCATCGTCTTATAGGAGAATCCATGGCAGAAGAAAATACCACCATCCTAGAGCTAGACACAAATACGTTCGAAGCCCTCAAACAGGGCGGGTACTTTGCCGTAAGCATCCTTGGCCATACCTACAAGGTTGCCTTGAGTGAACTGGAAGGAGTCGGAGCAAGCGACCACAAGGTCTGCGTCCAGCAGGGCGACGAGGCGGGTTTTCTCGCCAATGTTCTCGTTCCCGATGGTGACGCAATCACGCTCACGCCCCTAAACGGCACTCTACGAATAGGCGTGAACCTGACGGGAGAAAGCGACCCGAAACTTGCGACGCTGCCGGAATCGGACATAGACAGCGAAACGAGCAACTACGGTTCATACCAGCTCAAGCAGGGCGCAGAAGAACTTGTCTGGGGCGACGTTGAGGGCGAAACTTTCGACTACTGCAACGCCAAGATATACCAGAGCATGAGAATATCGGACGCCCAGGGTTCCATTTCAAAATGCACCATCGCGCTTGCAGGAACGCTTGCTTCGAATAACGCCTGCCTCTGCATCGGCGTTTTCGACACGGAAGGAAACCTGCTCGGACACACGGGGCTGCGTCACTACGGCGTCGATTTCGACAGCTCGACGGAGCTCTGCACTTTCGACATGATTGAAATGAGGCAGGGCGCCTTGACGATAAAGCGGAACACGCGCTACATCGTTCAAGTTTGGTCTGTAGGAGTCCAGCTTGCCGCCAAGGACAGAACCAATTACAACTACCAGTATGACTACACGCTGCGTCAGAACCTGGAAACGACAGTCGGCAACAAGATTTATTTCGTTGACCCGCTGAACGGCATTTTCAACACAGCGAGCAAGATTCCTTTCGTCTCGTTCGGCGCAAGCACTGTCTAATTCAAGGAGCGTTTCATGGAACTGGAAGAAAACATAACCACGGTACCGCTGCTTGAAGAAGCGGACAATCTTACCCTCAACGACCTTCTCTACATCGTGCAGGGCCTGAACTCCGACAGGGACAGGAAACTATCGCTTGAAAAACTGCGCGACTTTCTGCAAAGCGTTTTCAAGAACATCACCGTCGTCGGCATAGGAAACCATCCCGACACTACAACCATTACTCCCTCCGGCGTGACTGTTTCCGGCATGGGTGGCACTACAGAAATAGGGAAACAGGCGGTGACAACGACCTTTCTTTCCGCCTATTCGCTCACGCTTAGGAACTCCAATCATACTGTCACACTTTCCGTCAATGCTTCCACGAACGAGCTTGTGATAGACCATTCCATCAATCTCGATGGAGATATTACCTCTAGCGGAAAATTTATCGCCAAAAGTGGAAGCACTGCAACACACAATCTCTATACATCAGAGCTTGGGCCAAGCGGCCTCGAAATCAAGGGACCGGGCGGAACGACGAAGATTACAATGATAGCGCTCACGACGCAGTATATCTCCGCCCAGGTCTTGTCCATAAGTGGACAGGCAACTATAAAGAAGCTCTCCACAGACCAGCTTATTCTCAACTTCACGCCGTTGGAACAGTCCGACGGAGACGCGAGCCAGGGACAGTATCGTTCCATGACAAACTGCGAAAGCCACTGCACATCCGGCATACCGTCTGAATACTACACAGCCGTTTGTCCAGGCACAAGCGGCTACCAGGGTAATTCCGATTTTACGCTAAATTCCGACAGACATGAAGTCGGCGAAGTCATTCTTGTCACCAATACGGGGAAATATGGTGGTGGAAGACCCGTAAATCACCCTATCGCTGTCTTTCAGGCGAGCGATACATCGCAGTCGCATCACATCGCGACTATAGAGGCGGGAAACAGCAAACAGTTTATCTACAGGGGCAAGGACTCGAACAATTATCCCGTGTGGACTTCCTTGAATTAGGTAGAACGACATGACGACTAGAAAGGACAGCGCCAAATGGCGCGAAATGTTGAAGCCACTCATCCTCGCGCTCATCGCACTTGCTTCGGCAACTACAGCCTATGTCAAGAGCCACAGCGAAGTAAGCGAGGGTTCGGAAAGGAACGCCGTTTCCATGGCCAAGATGGAAACGCGCATCGAGCTTATTGAACAGCGAACATCAAAAGTGGAAAGGGAATCGGAAATCCTCAAGGGGACGCTTTCCGACATAAAGAGCGATGTTTCGTTTATCAGGGGAAAGATGGAAGCGCAGAAATAGTCTGCTTATTTTGCGTAGATAGTCTTTTTCAGATAATCCGGTAAAGTTCCATAATAAGCATCATCTATTTTCTGTCCAACTACATTGAAAAGTTTTGCTTCATGTTCATCACTTATTCTTTTCAGTGCGGAAATGTAGGACGAATTGTAGGGAATCGCCGTCGTTTGCGGCAAATCATTACGAACTAGATAAACTTCAATTTTATCTTGTAATTTGGAAACGACATAAAGATTTCCATTTGATTGTCTTACCTCTGCAAACAAAGAATTTTGAACTGTTGTAGAAATAACCTTACCATTATGAATTATTTTCATCGTTTCAGAATAACTGCTGTAAGGTTTAATGAGGCAACTCCATGCACCGTCACTCTTAAAAAAATTCTTATAGCAACTGACTCCCAATGAGGTGATTTTTGTTGTATCAACAAATGCAGTGATATTTAAGGTATGTTCTATTTCTTGCGTTTTTAAATTCAAAATTTTCGCCTCACTACCAGATAAGAAGGCGTAATAACCAAAATATATGTCATTTAAATTTTCTGCGTCAAATGCATTTACATTATTTATCACCCTTGAACTCGATGAAACTACAGGCGTTTCAAAGATTTTGGTGAGTTGTGCGTTTGCTGCAACAGCAAACAAGAGCAGCATGACTGAAAGAATCTTTTTCATAATAGTTAAATCTATATTTTCTTTTCCAAAGTGGACCGTTCTTCACCGTCTTTGGGCTTGTTTTTTGCGCCCTTGGGCCTTCCGCCCTTCTTGCCGTTCTCGGCGCTGGTGGGCTTGGGACGGCTCCCAATCATCTGCGAATGGATTGAACGCACTTCCGCGTCCGTAAGAATTTTTCCGCAATGCGGACACCTTGCTGGCATAGGAATCTCCCGTTTTACCTAATCAAGATAGGTTTATTTGCCGATTTTGTAAAGGCATAATCAAAGAAAAATTGAATTGTATGCAAATTTTATTGCATTTTATTCAAAAAAGTATTAAATTCTATTCAATTCTTTTGCATAGGATTCAATTTTATGGAAATTCGGGAAGTCGAAATCGGGCTTTTGAAGCCATACGAGAATAACCCGCGCAACAACGAGGCGGCAGTTGACAAGGTGGCCGCGAGCATTTCCGAGTTCGGTTTCAAGGTTCCCATCATCATCGACAGGGAAAACGTAATCGTCGCGGGACACACACGCTATCTCGCCGCGCAGAAGCTGGAACTGCAAAAAGTCCCCTGCATCGTCGCTGACGACCTGACCCCGAATCAAATTAAGGCATTCCGCCTCGCTGACAACAAAGTCTCGGAATTTAGCGGCTGGGATTTCCAGAAGCTCAACGAGGAACTTTCGTTCCTCGGAGAAGCGGCCTTTGACCTGGAACAGTTCGGATTCCTGCCGAACGAGAACGTGGATTTCGACAGTTTCCTGACGGATGAAGAAAATCCACAGAAGAAACCCAAGACCATCACCTGCCCCCACTGCGGAAAGACCTTCGAGAAATAATGCTTCTACACATGGCGACAGATGGACTCGTAGGAGATTTCTACACAAAGTTCCCGAAGAAGGAACTCAATATCCTTACGTCCTTTGAATATAAAAGCTCGTTGATGGGAAACGATGTTCGCGAGTTCAATCACTTTATCGCGGACAGCGGCGCCTTCACGGCGATGGCAAGCGGCAAGAAGATTGACGACAGCTATATCGACAGCTACATCGAATGGATAAAGGGCGCCCACATCGACCATTTCATCGAAATGGACATTGACGAAATTGTCGGCATAGATAAGGTCAAGCAAATCCGAAACCGCATAGAACGTGCAACGGGAAAGCAAAGCATCCCCGTTTGGCATCTAGGCCGCAAGAAGGAAGGATGGCTTGACATGGTGAAGAACTACCCCTATGTCGCGCTCTCGCTTAGCGGATTTACAGCATCGAGCAAATGGCTCAAGGCGAACGACTGGAAACCGCTTCACTACTTCCTCGACACGGCAGCAGAAAACGGCTCCAAGGTTCACGCACTCGGATGCACGAACTGGGGGCTTCTGCGCAAGTTCCATTTCTACAGCAGCGACTCAAGCACATGGAGCCTCGGCGAAAGATACGGGACGTGTTTCGTGTTCCAGGATGGCGTAATGAAGGTCGTCTCGCTCCCCAAGAAATTCAAGAAGAACAAGAAAACTCTTGGCTTCCATAACAAACAACAATGGTTCAAGGCAATGCAATATGCAAAAATCAAGATGTGATGCAATCCTGCTGCTTTCGGGCGGCATCGACAGCACGACTGTTCTGGAACAGCTGACGAAGCAGGGCAAGAAGGTTTTCTGCCTTATCTTCGACTACAAGCAGAGTCTGCACAAGGAAATCGCGGTGGCGGCATCCAACGCGAAGCGGCTGAAACAGCCCTACAAAATCGTTTCCATCGACCTCGGATTTACGGGAAGCAAGTGTTCTCTCATTTCCAAGTCCAGGATAAGCGAAAACCGCAGCTTCGAGCAGATTGATTCCGCGACTCCCACAAGCTATGTGGAGTTCAGAAACGGCATCCTGCTTTCCTACGCGGTCATGTTCGCGGAGGTCAACGGCATAAACGACATTTACGGTGGCTTCAACGGGCTTGCAAGCGGCCAGTATTACGACGACACACTCGCATTCATCAAGTCGTTCGAGAAAGCTGCAAACGTCGGTACGTCCCCGAATTTCAAGGTAAGGATTCACGCCCCGTTCTCGACAGTAAGCAAAGCAGAAATCGTCAAGATTGGCCGCAAGCTGGGAATAGACTACGAACGGAACACATGGAGCTGCTACAAGAACGGCTCGACACATTGTGGCAAGTGCGACAGCTGCAAGCAGCGTGAACGCGCCTTGGCACAGGGAGGCAAATAGCCATGCAGAAAATCTACAGAATAAACAAGATATTCTTTAGCATCCAGGGCGAAGGAAAGCGCGTGGGAACGCCGCAGGTATTCGTGCGTTTCAGCGGATGCAACATGAAGTGTCCCTTCTGCGACACAAACCATGAACCCTTCGACGAAATGACCGCCGAACAGATTATTCAGACCTGTCTTTCCATCGCGGGAAATTGCAGGAGCGTTTCCTTCTGCGGAGGTGAACCCACCTTGCAGCTGGACGACGAACTCATAAAGGCTTTTGATGGCTGGTACAAGTCCATCGAGACAAACGGAACGCACAAGGTTCCGCAGGGCATCGACTACATCGTCTGTAGTCCCAAGACTTCGCGCATCGAGCCGGACAATATCGACGAACTACGTTTCGTCATAAAGGCTGGCGACCCGCTGCCTACTCCGTGTAAGACAGCGAAACGCATGTGCCTTAGCCCATGCTTCGACGGGGACAACCTCGTCAAGGAAAACCTCTATCACTGCATAAAGCTGGTGCAGGAAAATCCCAGCTGGCTTCTCTCGCTTCAATGGCACAAGTTCATCGGTATCGAGTAGCCTGTTTCGTTTCAAGGGCGGGTTTCTTCCTGCCCATTCCCATAGGAGAAAGCAATGTATCGAGTATGCAAGAGACTGGAAATTTCGGGAGCGCACCGTCTGGAACTCCCTTATCCGAGCAAGTGCAGCAACCTTCACGGCCATAACTGGCTTGTGACCATTTTCTGCAAGAGCAAGACTCTCGACAATGACGGAATGGTTATCGACTTCACGCACATCAAGAAGATAATCATGGAAAAGCTCGACCACGCCTACATCAACGACGTGGTGGATTTTAACCCGACAGCCGAAAACATGGCGAAATGGATTTGCGACCAGGTGCCGTTCTGCCACAAGGTCGTTATTCAGGAAAGCGAGGGGAACCTGGCGCAATATGATAAAGACGAAGAAGATTGAACAGCTTGTACGGCAGCTTCTTGAGGCGCTGAACGACAACCCCGACCGCGAAGGTTTAAGGGACACGCCGCGCCGTGTCGCGAAATACTACGCCGAAATGTTCGAAGGCCAGAACTACACGAACGCACAGCTCGCGAAGAAGTTCGGCAAGTGTTTCAAGCAGGATGCGGACGGTCAAATCGTTTCCGTTGACGACATAACGATTTTCAGCCACTGCGAACACCATCTTGCCCTCATGTACGACATGAAGGTTTCAATCCGCTATATCCCGCACGGGAAAGTTCTCGGACTCTCCAAGTTCGCGAGGATTTCCGAAATGGTGGGAAAGCGTTTGCAGCTCCAGGAGAAAATCGGCAGCGACATTGCCGAGGTAATTATGCTCGCGACTGGAAGCAAGGACGTAGAAGTTCGCATCGAGGCGAAACACGCCTGCGTCACGGCAAGGGGCGCAAAGAACTGCAACATGGTCACGCGTACGCTTTTCTCAAGCGGCGCCTTCAAAACTCACTTGACCTCAAATGTCACGGAGTCTATAAGCTGATGCGTGTCGATAAGCGGAGTAGCACTGGGCCGTCCTTGCCTGATTCTCGCCTGCACGGTAGCATCGCGCAGCGGCTCGTACTTTTCGCTGTCGCGCATCGCGAGCGTGATGCAGTCCTTCAAGCGCATCCCCAGTTCCTCGCACATCGTCTGGACGGTCATTTCGCCGTTGATTATCTGCGGGAGATACTTGCGTTCAAGTTTCGGCATGATGGCGCGAAACCGTTCCATGGCAAAACGCAGGAAGGGCCTTGCCGGAATTTCCGGGTAGTGGACGCCCTCAAGCGTCGTCCCTTCCTTACGGCCGTAATTCAGCGTTCTCGCTATCAACGAATTGGAAGCGGGTTCCCTCAATGCGGGAGTCAGCTTTCCCGTCTTTTTTCTGTAATCGAGATTTTCCTTCGCTTTCCGTGCAGTCCCGTTTCCATCTATCCAGCCCGATAGAATGGTCTTTTCGTTCAGCTTCTTTAGAGCGTCAAACCTTTTTCTCAATCCCTCGAAATCCGTGATAGCCATATCCACAACATAGGAAAAACTTTGTATGGGGAACAAAATCTTAAACAAAGACCTAATCACGCCTAAACCGGGCTACTTCACGATAAAGGAGGTGGCCGACAAAATCGGCTTCAACCACTTCACTGTCTATGACTGGGTGCATACCCGCGGTATGCCCGTGAGAAGAAGCTGCAAGCGCGGACGCATGACCGTTTACTGGCCCGATTTTCTGCGCTGGTGGAAGGAGTTGAGGAACGACTGATGTATGGCAGATTCCCAGGACATGAGGGCCATCGGCAAGCTCGGAGGCTTGGCGTCTTCAAGGAGCAAGCTGAAAGCGAAGGAGGCGCGGGAGGTCGCGAGAAACGTTCTCGGGACAAAGTTTCGCCTGTCCGAAGGACGCTTGAAGGAATCGCTCCGAAGCATCGGAATCCAGGTGGAGAAGCCCATCGAGCTTCGCGCCGCAATCATTTCAGTTATGAGTGGCATGGCTCTTTCCGGCAACATCAAGGCGGCGCGTTTCGTGTTCGACATAGCGGAGGAAACGGAAGATTCCAAGCTGACACGCGCAAAGCGCAAGATGCTCGACAGGATGGTTGAAAACCCCGATGCAGTAAACATCGACACAAACGGAGAAATCCCCACGCCCGACGAATTGAGCGAGATAAAGAGGCAGGCGCGGGAACTTGGCATTTACGAGAATGACACCACAGATTGAACAGCTCGCAAGGACGAACCTTCTTGCCTTTGTAAAGGCGACGATGCCGAATTACAGCATCGGGTGGGTCCACCGTGAAATCTGCGCTCGCCTCATGCGTTTCTACACCGACGTAATGGAACGCAAGAGTCCCCGCCTCATTCTCACCATGCCGCCGCGACATGGCAAGAGCCAACTTGTAAGCAAGCATTTTCCGGCGTGGTGCTTCGGTGTAAATCCCGACATTTCCTTCATGGCGTGCAGCTATAGCGACGGACTTTCCAGGCGCGTGAACAAGGACGTGCAGCGCATCATGGAAAGCAACGAATACCACCGCATATTTCCGCGAACGACCTTGCCGCCGCGAGGAAGCAAGTACACGCGCTCGACAAACCTAATCGAAATCCCCAACAGGAAGGGCAGTTTCAGGAGCACGGGTATCGGCGGAAGTATAACGGGTATGGGCTGCGAAATCCTCGGCATCGACGACCCGCTGAAAGACAGGCAGGAAGCGAACAGCATCACCATACGAGACAGGATTTGGGACTGGTACACATCTACCGCATATACGCGACTTTCTCCGGGCGGGGGCGTCCTCGTCACGCTTACGCGCTGGCATGAGGACGACCTGGCGGGGCGCCTGCTCAACGCCATGAAACAGGGCGATGGCGACCAGTGGACGGTCATAAACTATCCCGCGATTGCCGAGAAGGACGAACCGCACCGCAAAATCGGCGAGGCGCTGCACCCGGAAAGATACCCGCTTGAAATGCTCGAAAAAATCCGCATCAACGTGGGAAGCTACGACTGGAACGCACTCTACCAACAGCACCCCGCACCAGTCGGCGGAAGCATCATCAAGCGCGAATGGCTGCAACAGTACGAAATCTTGCCCAAGGTTTTCGACAAGATTATACAAAGCTGGGACTTCACCTTCACGGACAGCGCATCAAGTGATAACGTAGCGGGAACCGTCTGGGGAAAGGTCGGGGCGCGTTTCTACCTCATTGACTGCGTATGCGCCAAGATGGACTTTGTTTCGAGCATCCGTGCTTTCCAGCGTATGAGCGAGAAGCACCCCAAGGCAATCCGTAAAATCATTGAAGACAAGGCGAACGGCCCCGCAATTATAAGTGCGTTACGCAACAAGATTAGCGGCATCGTTCCCTTCACACCGCAAGGTTCAAAGGAAGCGCGAGCCTTTGCGGTAAGCCCGCTGTTCGAGGCGGGAAACGTCTATATACCCAAACAGGATGCAGAACATCCCTGGGTTCGCGACTACATCGACGAACTGGTTTCTTTTCCAAGCGCTCCGCACGATGACCGCGTGGATTCCACCACGCAGGCTCTCAACTACTTGGCAACTGGTATGGGGACGGGCCTTATCAGCTTCATCTAAAAGGAGAATAAATCATGGAAACTGCAAAGATAAGGGACGGTGCCTACGGCAATTTCGTAACGGGAATGGGCCGCAGGGACACCGACAAGACGGAAAATACTTTCGTCAATCCCTATGCGGGAACGGATATTGTCGAGCTTGCACGCATAAAGGTGCAAGACGGCATCGCCGCACGAATTGTCGAATGCGTCCCCGAAACAGCTTTCAAGGAACCCGTCACCATCACTGGCGACAGTTCGGGCAAGGTATTCAAGGAGGCTTCCGCCGTAGGGCTTTTCGAGGCTCTACAGCTCGCTGGCGAATACCAGCGCCTCACGGGTGGCGCCCTGATTGTCTCGGAGTACGAAAACGAGTACGACATTGAACAGCTCAAGCGCCCAGCACCGGAAAATCGAAAGATTTCGCAATACCGTGTTTACAGCGCTGGCAAGGTGGAGTTTCAGCCCACGGATTTCCAGGGCGACACGCCCAAAGTTTACCGCGTCGTCCTTCTTGATAACAAACGCATCGAGATTCACCCGTCGCGCTGCACGGTCATTCACGGAAAAATAGTCCCCGACATTCTCCAGGGAATACCAATAAGGGAACGCTTCTTCGGCATGCCTGCGCTGAAAGCGTGTGAACAGAGTTTGAAGAACCTCGCGAACGTCGTCGCGTCTATCGTCAACATGGCGACGGAAACGGGCGTGATGCTTTTCTCGCTGGAGGGCTTCAACGAAATGCTTTCCAAGCCCGACTGCGGAATACAGGACGCACAGCAGCTCATAAGCCTCGTAAAGGTTTCCATGAGTTCGTTCCGAGGCGTATTCTCCGGCGCGAACGACAAGTTCCAAATCCTAAGCCACAATTTCGCGGGACTGCCCGAAGTTCTCCAAAAGGCGATGAACCTCGTCTGCGCGGATTCGAGAATCCCCGTAAGCATCCTTTTCGGTCAAAGCGCGACCGGACTCGCCCAGACGAACGAGGGCGACTCCAAGGCATACGCGGAACTTGTGGAAAGCTGGCGTTCCCGCTACATCTACCGCCCCGCCTGTTCGCTCATCGCCGACCTTTCGGAAAGGAACTGCGGCATCGTCTGTTCGGAATTTGAATGGGGCGCCGTCACTACAATGTCCGTAAAGGAAAAGCTCGAAGCGATGAAGATGCAGGCGGAAATGCTCAACATCTACTATCAGATGGGCGCAATAGACGAGCAGAGCATCCGCGAGGGAATCTTCAAGAACGGACATTCCTGGGACATTTCCGTAAAGGACTAGAACATGGCTGGCAGCTTCGTAAATTTCGTCAAGAACGTGGAACGGCTCGGACAGAAGAAACGCGGACGCAGGCCCGTGTTCAACGCGCACCAGTTCTATCCCAGCGCCATCGAGGCGGACCTTGAACGCGCAACGCGGGAAGAATTTCTTCGCGCCCTGGAAGAAAACATCCAGCTTGCGCTCCGGGGCTTCACGGACGACATTGACGACCTGACGAAAGCCGCTGCGGAGCTGCCCCCCGAATTTGTCAAGAAGGTTTCCTCGCTTGCCTATGCAGTCGGCGTCAAGAACGGCTGGAATTTCAGCGAGTACGCCAAAATGACCGTCGGACAGCCATATTTCCCGCCACCAGCGAAAGACGAGATTTTCGAGGCTTGGAAGAAGAACTTCCTGCAGCTCTGCATCAGTGCGGAAAGCGACGCCAAGGCGGACATTTCCCGTATCGCCACCGAGGCGAAGATGAAGGGTTGGAACAAGAGGGAACTGGAAGCGGCCATCCGCGCCAAACTCCCCGCCGAAACGAAACACCGCGCAGAACTCATCGCGAGAACAGAGACCGCCAAGCTCAATTCCGCCGCGAGCATTTCGACGTACAAGCAGCTGGGCATCCGCTACTATGTATGGCTCACGACTTTGGACGGTCGCGACAGGGAAACGCACACGCATCTGAACGGCCTCATCTGTAGCCTGGACAATCCGAACGTCTATTACGAGGAAACGCCCGACGGCCTGGTCGAAAAGGAAAGAGCACCCTCGATGTTCCACGGAAATCCGGGCGAGGATTTTCAGTGCCGCTGCTCCATGGTCGCCTGGGACCCCGAAATCGACGGAAAATACGAGGTCAAGGAACGTCCCGAACAGGAAAAGGGCGCAGAACAGCGTACAGAGGCTTCTACGGGCGAAAACCTTCACAAGGTGGAACAATCTATCGCCGAGCAGGAAAAACAGCTGCAACAGCTCAAAAACGAGCAAATGCAGCTTTTGAGCCGTCAAAGGCTGGAACAGGCGGCGGAAAAGCGCCATGCCCGAAGCGCCGAGGAAATCGCGGACATTCAGAAGCGCTGGGACGAACGCAAGTCAAGGCGCAGGCTCAAGGAAGCCGCCGAACAGCGACATTCCCGCAGAACTTCGCAGGAAGCCGCAGCAATTCGCAAGGAATTGCAGGAAAGGCTCGATACGCGACAGACAGCGCACAGGCTTTTGCAGGACGCGAACGGTATCAAGGGCCTACCCGAAATAGACGAACTGGAAAAAGCCTTGCAGAAGGGCGGCAAACAGGCGTACAGCGACATGAAGAAGCTCTCCCGAAAGCTCGAAACAAGTCTGGGTACATTGAAGGGCTGCACGTATCTTGCAGACCCCATCCAGGCAGCAAGGGACTTCGACTATTCAACCGCCATCACCGTCAACGAATCCGTAAGAAAGAAGCTCGAAGGCATGGGCAGCTCGCTCGCAGGCAAAAAGCACGACCTGGAATTTGAAATCGACTGGGTTGAAAAGCACAAGAAGTACGCGAGCTGGAAGGTGGCACAGGACGCCTACAAGAAAGCCCTCGCCGAAGTGGAACGGCTCATCGACTGGGAAACGGAACTTGGCCGCGTGGACTCCATCAAGATATTCCTCAAGAATCACCCCAAGTCCGCAGTTCTGAAAAAACTCACCAGCGACATTGACGCGCTTATCGCCAGGGGCGACAACGCCGCGAAAACGGAAATCAAGGAACTGCTCAAGAAAGCGGAAACGAGAAGAAAGGAAATCGAGTACAAGGAAGGACTGGAACGCCTCAAGAAAATCAAGGCTGGCATCAAGTCCGGTTCAAGCGTCCCGTTCTCCACGAACATTTCCATCGACGACCTTCGCGCCCTCAAGGGCGACAAGTTGCCACCCACCCTCGGACACCTGGACACCGCCATCGAGAAGTACAAGAAAGGCCATAACTACGGCTCGGCGACAAAGAAGCACGCCGCAGAAATCGAGGCGACGATGCGCGAGCTGTTCCAGAAACACGACCTGGGGATGCACATTGACGACGACCTGCTTGAAAAGGTTTTCAACAGCCATTTCAAAAACACCTTCGAGACGGGAAGCTCCGGCGGGTATTGTGGCCCATCGCTCAATGCCGACGGCTCAATCAAGCAGAGCCATGCACGACTGTCCGCAGCGCACAAACTGTTTGACCTGGGTTCGACGGAAAAGGCGAACCAGCTCAATATCTCGCAGTATGAAAAGTACGGAAACCTTCTCGACCACGACAAACTACGAGAGGCGACGACGCACAACCGCGCCACCCAATACGGAAATGTCGCGGTACGCTTCAAGAAGGACAAAGTGACCTGTACATGGACAGCTGGCGACAGTCTCGGTGAAAGATACCAGCCCAGTCTCGTCACCGACCCGAAAGCGGTTTCCTATGACGATATGTACGAAAGCAAGCTGCCAGTGAAGGGAACGCAGACGAACGACATGACGAAATTCCGCAGCGACAACATCAGCAGCTATCTTGAACTGCAATTTCACGGCGATGTGACGGTCGATTGCGTGGAGTCGCTGACGTTCCCTTACGACCTAACAGAAAAGACGAAGTCCAAGTATCTTGGCTTCGCCCAAAAGTGGAAATCCATCGGAACAGAGGTTTTTTACATAAAAAACGGCAAGCTGGAGAAGCTCTAGTTGCAGATTATTGTCTTTGCTTAGACAAGTATTCATTCAAGGCTTTATTGCAAGACCCATAGCTGGTATAACGCAATGAGCTAACTTGATTTGCTGGATTTTTAGTTCCTTCGAGCACGACTCTGTAATCCCCATAAAGTTCTATGCACTCGTATGCAACAGGAGTCTTTTTGCCATTTAAGTAATTATCCAAATCGCGATTGCAGGATTTATAGTTTGAGTAGCGTTTCGAGCTAACCTGATTTGCCGGATTTTTAGTTCCCGCAAGCACGACTCTAAAATCTCCATAAAGTTCTATGCACTCGTATTCAACGGGAGTCTTTTTGCCATTTAAGTAATTATCCAAATCGCGATTGCAGGATTTATAGTTTGAATAACGTTTTGAACTAACTTGATTTGCCGGATTTTTAGTTCCCGCAAGCACAACTCTAAAATCCCCGTAAAGTTCTATGCACTCATATTCAACGGGAGTCTTTTTACCATTTAGGTAATTATCCAAATCGCGATTGCAGGATTTATAGCTTGAGTAGCGTTTTGAGCTAACTTGATTTGCCGGATTTTTAGTTCCTTCAAGTACGACTCTGTAATCCCCATAAAGTTCTATGCACTCGTATGCGATAGGAGTCTTTTTACCATTTAGGTAATTTTCCAAATCACGATTGCAGGATTTATAGCTTGAATAACGTTTTGTACTGACTTGATTCGCTGTATTTTTAGTCCCTTCAATTACAACTCTATAATCTCCATAAAGCTCTATGCACTCATAATCCGTTGCATAAAGACAAGCAGATAAAAGGAGATACACTGAAAGAAATTTCTTTAGCATAAAGGGCCTTTATGACATTCGAGATTTAATCTTTGTCCCAATGGGGAAAACCAGCCGGGTCAACATAATCGCAGTCAATGACTTTATCTTGAGGATTCAAGTCTAAAGTTTGCTTTTTGACTTTCTTGACTTTGCATGGAACGTTATATTTTTCCATGAGCTTTTCCAAGTCTTTATCCATATATACCTTGTATGGAACGATGATAATAAATCTGCTCTTTCGGTTGCCCTTCAATCGCTATATCATAGTAACTGTGCGGTGTCATATATTTTTCAGTCAACGTGACAAAACAAGGGTGTTGCGTTGCAAAGACAAAAATTCCGCTTTCCTGCAACAGTTCATAAACAGCCATAAGAAGTGGTTCAATGTCCGTAATATCCATAATTGCCATATTAGAAACTGCTTTCGTAAAGGCTCGATTTCTTTTTAATTCTAATATACTTTTTCTATCGGTCGCATCCGCCACACAAAATTCAATTTGTTTTGCATATTGTGATTGCCGTCTTTTAGCCAATTCTATCATTTTTTTGCTGTAATCAAAAGCGACAACCGAAGGGCGTGTCCGCACAGGGACATCTTGAAATTGAAGGTACTACACCAGCCGATTGAGGGATGAAACGAAAAATCCGAGGCAGAGAGATATTCTCTTCCTCGGATTTTTTTATTTCAATAGACTCTCCGCCTCGAACTTGGTATATTGTGTTGCTGAGAAATGCGGTGCCATACACCACACATGGTTCGGAAAGTATGCTGTGAAAAAATTGCATCTTTTTTAATGCTGTCAGCGGTCTTTCCCTCTTTTCTCTTGTACGCATTGTATCGTCAGAGGCGTGGTTCAGAGCTTCCTTGTAACCCAGAGAGCAACGACCTGTATGTTTGGCTTCAGGAAGCCGCCCGCATCGACGAAGAAGAATATTCCTTCCATGGCATCCATACTGTCGATTTTCCAGTTCCCGGAGGGCCTGTAATTACAATAATTCTTCCTCGCTCCATTTTCGCCCTTCCTTCAACTTCGTGCTCTGTTCACCTTTTCACAACAATTCAATAGGCAAATTATGCTGCTTCAGAAAAGACAGCTTATCCCAATATCCTCTCTGAAACAGAATTTTACCATTCACAACATGGAAGAAGCCGCATCCCCGCAGTCCCAGAGGGTCCTTCCATTCTAAAATCGCCCACTGTCCATCTTCAAAGATATTCTCTACAATGGCAGTCATATCGGCAGTGGCAAATTCTGCTGTAAACATTTCACGGATTGCATCTATCCCAATCACGGGATCATTGGTCACCTGATGATTGGTTGCGTTATCATGGTACAAGCTCATAATTGCCTCTACATCATGGTTGTTAAAGGCATCTACCCATTTACATACTATTTCTTTTGGCCGTAACATAAATATTTCCTCCATATATCGTTAGCTGCTGTTTTCAAGATACACGATTCATGTAACATCACAATTCCCGCCGTTTCCACTGATCCAGGGCAGCTGCGACACAAATACCTGCCACAACGATCGTTAAGACGAGATAGGGAAGGTGGAAACCGTGCAGTGCTACCTCGTACACATCAAAATAACGCAATGGGGTCAGGTAGTCCAGGAAATGATTTCCTGTGTACTCGGCAGTAAAGGCCAACCCATAGGCAGCCAGCATGGAAATTGTTCCTGTCCGCACCGCAGCCTTATAGGATCGAAGCACACTGGAAAACAGCAGACCCAGGGCAAAAAAGAGAGTCTGGGTAAAGAACATTCCCATCGTTGTGGAAAGCACCGCTCCCGGCTGATCCAGACCGCCCAAAGGAAGAACGATCGTGAAATAATTACACACGCCGCTGAACAGGGCGAACACCAGCAGGTTCACTGCCGAAACGATCACCTTCGCCAGAACAATGGTTTTCCGCTTCACAGGCTTTGTGAACAGGTATTCCGATGTTCCGAATTTCTTTTCCCTTGCCACACAGGACAGTCCCAAAGACATGGCATAAGGAAACGCCAGCAGTCCCTCCCAGAAATAGATGCACACATACCAGCCGGTGGATGTCGTCAAGTCGCCTTTGACTCCGAACATGATCATGATCAGTCTCGGAAATTGGCTGACCATCGCTGCCATTTCATCCAGACTGTCCCGTAGGGACAGAAGCTCAAAATAGCAGAAACCGCACAGAAGCAGCATGATTCCCAGCCAGATCAGCAAAAGTCTTCTGGTTTGGCGGAATTCATTTTTAATCAATGTTTTCATGTTCACACCTCCTTAGCTGCGGAACTGAATGTCTTTTTTCAGAAAGACACCGTAAGAAAGCACCAAAAACAAGGCAAACAGCAGCACGCACCACCCAAGATACCGGAGGTCATAGAAGCCGGCTTTGGAGATCTCGGCGGCTCCGAAGAACGAGTAGGGAGACAGAAAACTGATAGCCCGGTTACTGACGATGTTGGAGAAGCTGGTAATGCAATACTCAACGAACACAACCAAACCGGCAGTCAGCAGCGGACTGCGGTTGCGGGAAAACAAAACTCCCACCATCAGCCCCATTGCAGCGAAGAACAGCGTCACAAGGGTCAGGGACAGGGCAATCAGGAAAAACTCTCCCCAAGGAGTTCCGGAACGGAATGTTGCCATGGCGAAAAGGGAAGCCAGCAGATACGCCGCACCCACGATCGCCACGCCGACAAACACCGTCCATGCCTTTGCCCAATAAATTGCTTTCCGGGGAAAGGGCTTTGTAAACAGGTATTCCGAGGTTCCTTCCGTACATTCTCTGGTGTGAATGGAAATGCCGAAGTGCATCCCGAAAACGCCGGAGGCAATCATGAAAAAGCTGGTCAGGAACCCGTAAATACCCAGCGGAGAGGTCAGGTATTCCATCGATACGCCGACGCTCCTGTAAAAGTCCGTGGTGCCCATGGTTTCAAAGAGTTCCACGGAGGCCGCATCCAGAAAGCTGTAATAAGTCGGTGTCATGAAAAAGATGCACGCAGCCAAGGCGATGGCCCAGCCCAGGATATAGGTTCGATGCCTTCTCAGTTCATATTTCAAAATGACCATGCCTGACACCTCCTTACGCATAGTAGTGCAGGAAGATCTCCTCCAAAGAGGGTTCTTCCAAAAGCACATCGTCCAAATGCAGCAGGTGAAGCTTGTCAATGATCGCCGTGATATTGCCGTTATACACAAAGGAAACAGAGGTCTTGTCAGGACTCTCGGTGTAGTTGGCAATGCCGGGCAGGCCCCAGAACTCACGGGGGATGGCCGTTTCAGCGGTAAGGCTGACCTTTTTATAGCCGCTTTCCCGCAGCTCTCGGATGGACTGAATGCCCACGAGCTTGCCCTCTTTTAAGATCGCCACCCGGTCACACAGCTTCTGCACCTCACTGAGGACATGGGAGGAGAAGAAAATGGTGGTTCCCCGGCTGTTCTCCTCCTTCAGAATATCGTAGAAAGCCTGCTGGATCAACGGGTCTAAGCCGCTGGTGGGTTCGTCCATGATCAGCAGCTTGGGCGAGGTCATGACGGCAGACACGATCCCCACCTTCTTCTTGTTGCCCAGAGACAGGTCTGCGATTTTCCGGGTCAGATCCAGATTGAGGCGCTCGGAGAGCTCATACATTTTCGTTTCGCAATTCATGCCGTACAGGTCTGCGCTGTATTGCAGCAGTTCCCGCACCTTCATGTTTTCATAATAGCTGTTTTCGCTGGGAAGATAGCCCACATCTCTGGCAATGACACTGGCCTTGGTCTGGCAGTCCAGGCCGAAAATAGATGCGCTGCCGCCGCTGGGATGGATCAGGCCCATCAGGGTGCGGATGGTGGTGGATTTTCCCGCACCGTTTGGGCCAATGAAGCCGAAAAACTCGCCCTGGTCAACAGAGAAGCTAAGTCCGTCAATTCCCCGATGTTTCCCATAGTGCTTGGTCAGCTTTTCCAAAACAATGATTGGCTCGCTCATTTCAGATACTCCTCCTTATAAAAATTTTTCCGCAGAATTGCGATGTTCTTCTCAAAATCATCCATGACGGTCTCAAAGTCAAAAGCATTTGCCCCACGGTACCGGGCCGCATATCCCTCGCCCATCAGAAGCAGCATCTGAAATACCGGCCGGGCATCCTCCGGGTTTTTGAATTTCAAAGCGTCCTCCTCCCGAAGAACCATATCGTTTCTGAAGCTGCAGGCTTCCTCTGTCAGAATCACCAGCGCATCGGCTACTTCGGGAGAAGTTTCTTCCCAGACGCTGGTAATAAACTGCAGGGTGAAGGGCTGATTTTGGAAGCTCTCCATTTCCATGCGGCTGGATGCCAGGATCCTGTCGAACAAATCCGTTTTGGAATCCAGATGTGCTTTTTCAAATATTTCTTCAATGACCTTTTTACAGTATTCCAGCAGATAAATATAGAGCTGTTTTTTGCTTCCGAAATACTGAAACATGGATGCCTTGGAGATATGAGCAGCCACTGCAATATCATTGACGGATGCTTTTTCATAACCAAATTTTCCGAAGCACTGAAGTGCTGCGTTCAGGATCGTCATTTTCTTTTCTTCCGTCAGCGCCAAAAATTTTTCCACTTTGATCCCTGCCTTTCAACGAAATAACCGAATCGGTTATTTATAATATAACACCAATAACCGATTCGGTCAACCCTAAAGATAAACAAAAAGAGGGTGAGTTTTCCAACTCATCCTCTTTCGTGGAGCCTCCCGGACTTGAACCGGGAACCAACGGGTTTACGTTTGTGATGCTTTCGCACCTCCGTGGACTATGTCTTCGCCATGCCCTTGCGGGTTTAGACGTGGGAGGCTTGTGCGGTCATTAAGCAGGCTCTACTGCTCCGCTAGTCTCTACACCTTCCAGGAGTGTACCCCTGGCTCGGCTCGGCGTTGCCGTGCAGCGTTGCCGCTGGTTAGGTTTCACCGATTTCTTCCCATTCGCATCCAACTCTTTCAAGCTGGTGCCACAATTTTTATGAGTCCGACGCTCTAACCGATTGAGCTAAGGCTCCGAGCGCAAAGATAGTAAAAATCGGATTTTTTCAAGTGAACAAATCATATTTTGTGCAAAAAAGAGACCGAAGGCGGCTCCTACTGCCGCCTAAGACTAGAGATACATCGCTTTCACTTGAGCCTTGATTTTTTCATCGGCATCGGACTTCGACAGGTAGTCGCGTATCAGGTCGGGATAATCGTAGGGCGCCCATTTGGAAATGTAGGCTGCAACCATGCGGAAGAAATCCGTCTTGACCTGCTTCTCGACGGTCTGCGCGTATTCCTCACAGACGAACCGTTCCGCCATCCAAAATTTCCCAGCGTTTCCATTCCCAGCTTCAAAGGGACATTCCTTCTCGCCCTTGTAAAAGCTGCACAGAGTTCTGTAATTCATTGTTTGCCTCGCTTTAAAAATAGCTTTTGCACTATTGCTGCAAGCTGTTCTTGAGCATGTTCACCACGCCATCTATCCAGGAACGGTTCACCTCGTAGCCCGACGCACAGCGCGTCAGATAGCCGCGTACCTTCTTCTCCACGTCCGCGATTCCGTCGAACACGTCGAAGCAGTAATCTCCATCGGCATCTAGCGGCGAGCCGCGCCCGGAAATTCTGTCCTGGATGCTGCAAGCGTAATAGACTTTCGGATAGTCGAGGGCGCATTTCAGCTCCACATAGCGCCTGTAGCCCTCTCCCTGCCTGAATGTCTGCACATTCTCCACATAGACTCCGCAATCGTTCTTACGGGCGCAAAGCCATGATTTACACCATGGCCTTGCGTTGTTCGCTTCGCTTGCGGAATCCAGGATGGAAAAGAAATCCAGCTGTCCTTCCGCCATCGTCACCCCTCCAGCAGCCGAACTTTGTCGCGTTCAGGTTGGACGGCCAAGCCTCCCCAGCTTCCATGCACTTGACCAGCGTCGTCAATAAAATCAACGACTCCGACCTTTCCCGTGTACTGGGGTTCGCCTACCATTTCGAGAATTTCAATCTTGTCTCCGATTTTCAAATTCATGTTCAGCCCTCCTAGCAATATTCGACCTGCGTCAGCATCGGGTAGCCTTTCGGAAACAGCTTGGTACAAAGGTTTTCCACATGTTCGGAAACGTAATATACATCTTCGTCGCTCAATGTGGTAGTCTCTCCGTCCTTATTTTTTACGACCAGGAGATTGCCGACAAACATAGGCGAACCGAGATTGTCGATGGCACTGATTTTCGCAGGCTCCTTGAAAAGACCTTCATCGTCGCAGATAATGTCGAAGACCTTCTTGCCGATTTTCCGTTCCTGAATGTCAATCACGGTACACTGCAATTCGCGGTAATAGTCCGCGAGCTTGTTTTCAATTTCGACCGCCTTATGGGTCTCGTTGATAACGTCGATGAGGTATGCTTTTATCTTCATTGTTTTTTTCCTTTAGGTTAGAGTCCACTTGTTTTGAATTGCATCGTAAACAACAGCGAAGCCAAGCCTCAAGGCGACTTCCTTGAGCGCGAGCAGCTTCGCAGCTGCGGTGTCGGCCTGCGCCAGCGTGTACCTTTCCATGGTTCCGTTGACGCTTTTCTCAGCCATCTTTTGAAGTTCGTCGGATTTCTGATTGAACTCGTTCATCATCCGTTCAAGCTGTTCTTTCACATTCGCCCTTTCCATCGCTATGCCTCCGCGCTTTCATCTTCGGGTTCTTCTTCAATCGCTTTTTCGATTTCTTCTTCCAGTTCCTCCATCGCCTTTTCAATGCCCTCGTCAAGCAGGTAGCAGCGAATCGTCACATCAGCCCATTCGGCGCCTTTCTCGATGGCGTTGCACTCGCAGCAGAACTCGGTCATGGCCTCGCCAAGCAAGTCCCAGTTCCCCGCGATATTCTGCTCTGCCTCATAGCTGGAGAACGTATAGGAACCCGAAGCGTTGCCAGTGACGGAATCGTCAACCCAGAACGCATCGCGGAATTTCTCTTTCAGCGTTTCCTTGGACATTCCCTTCACGTCGTGATACCCAAGGTATTCCTTGATGGCCGTCACGCAGTCGTCCTTGATGTTTTCATGGTAGTCGTAGCTCATGGTTTTACCTCTCAAAAAAAGAGAGGCTCGCCGTTTGGCGAGCCTCGATGGATTGAATCGAAAGTCGTTTTTTCCCGTCTGGAATCATCAAATTTCTAGTCAACATTATGGTCATTTTTAAATAGTTTTAGTGCTCTTTTGTTCACTACTTAATATACCTAATTTAGTTAGGTTTGTCAATGGCCGTACAAAAAAAATTTTGACGGTCTTTACCCCCTGGTTCAACCTGTTAATTTTTTGTAAATTTTTGACGTCTGGGGATGAGCAAAAAGCTCAAAACCAGGTCACAAAAAGTGGGCTTTTTAAGGCAAAAACAGGGTTTTAAATTGTGAGCTTTTTGTGAGACGTTAATCGAAAACCCAGTATCTACGCGGGACAGGGCAGAGCCGCGGACTCATAACCCGCGGGTTCCGGGTTCAAGTCCCGGAGGTCCCACGAAAGGCGGTTTCATCTAGAAACCGCCTTTCTTTTTTTAAGACCGCAAGTGGCCGTTTGCCTTTTTCTACATTTTAACCAGTCAACATACTCTACCGGGATCGCCATCCCGATGGATTAACTCTCAACAAATGAGGAACAAACAAAAAATGGCAAGAGCATTGATTATCGGTTGTGGCGCCGTTGCCACAGTTGCTATCAAGAAGTGCTGCACCTGCAGCGAAGTTTTTAGCGAAATCTGTATCGCAAGCCGCCATCGCGAAAACTGCGAAAAGCTGGCCCAGGAACTCCGCCCGAACACAAAGACGGTCATTACGACTGCAGCCGTTGACGCCGACAAGGCCGAAAATGTCTCTGCTCTGATCAAGGAATACAAGCCGGACCTGGTGATGAACATCGCGCTCCCGTACCAGGACCTCGCCATCATGGACGCCTGCCTCGAATGCGGCGTGAACTACATGGACACGGCTAATTATGAACCCGAAAACATCGACGATCCCGAGTGGCGCAAAGTCTACAACAAGCGTTGCAAGGAACAGGGTTTCAGCGCCTACTTCGACTACAGCTGGCAGTGGGCTTATAAAGAAAAGTTTGAAAAGGCAGGTCTCACGGCTCTGCTCGGTTCGGGCTTTGACCCGGGTGTTTCCCAGGCATACTGCGCCTACGCCCTCAAGCACCAGTTCGACACCATCGAAGAAATCGACATTCTCGACTGCAACGGTGGCGACCACGGTTACAAGTTCGCCACGAACTTCAACCCCGAAATCAACCTCCGCGAAGTTTCTGCCCCGGGTAGCTACTGGGACACCGACGAAAACGGCAAGGGTCACTGGGTTGAAATTCCGGCCATGAGCATCAAGCGCGAATACGTGTTTGACGAAGTGGGCAAGAAGGACATGTACCTCTTGCACCACGAAGAAATCGAATCCTTGGCCCAAAACATCCCGGGCGTCAAGCGCATCCGCTTCTTCATGACGTTCGGCCAGAGCTATCTGGACCACATGCGCTGCCTCGAAGACGTGGGCATGCTCAGCACGCAGCCCATCAAGTTCCAGGGCCAGGACATCGTTCCTATCCAGTTCCTGAAGGCTCTCCTTCCGGACCCGGCAAGCCTCGGCCCCCGCACCGTCGGTAAGACCAACATCGGTTGTATTTTCAAGGGCAAGAAGGACGGCAAGCCGAAGACCTACTACCTCTACAACGTTTGCGACCACCAGGAATGCTACAAGGAACTGGGCAGCCAGGCGATTGCCTACACCACAGGCGTTCCGGCCATGTGCGGTGCCATGATGGTGCTCACCGGCAAGTGGAACAAGCCGGGCGTGCATACCGTGGAAGAATTTGACCCAGATCCGTTCATGGAAGCCCTCACCAAGTACGGCCTCCCGTGGAAGGAAAACTTTAACCCGGTGCTGGTGGACTAGAGGTTGTGAGGTATGAGGTCGCGACCTACGGTCGCTTTGGGGTATGAGTTTTTTACTCGCGCCTTTGGCGCCTAACTTGAACCCAAAGGGAGCCCTGAAGCGAAGCATAAGGGCGACCGAGCTCACAGCTCAAAGGGCGAAGCCCGACCTCATAGCTACAATCCGAAGGATTGAACATGAAAAAATGGCGCATTGACGATTCCCGCGACTTGTATAACGTCAAGGGTTGGGGCGTGAACTTCTTCGACATCAACGAGAAGGGCCACGCAACGGTTCACCCGCTCAAGGAAGGCGGCCCGGACATCGACCTGTACGAACTTGTGCAGGAACTTTCGCTCCGCGACGTCTCCACTCCGATGCTGCTTCGCTTCCCGGATATCCTGGACAGCCGCATCGAGAAGATCAACGAGTGCTTCAACAAGTCCCGTCAGGAATATGGTTTCAACGGGAGCTACTACAGCATCTTCCCGATCAAGGTGAACCAGCAACGCGCCGTGCTCGAAGAAATCGTCAGCCACGGCAAAAAATACAACATCGGTCTCGAGGCCGGTTCCAAGCCGGAACTGCATGCGGTGCTCGCGAACATGGACAATCCTGATTCGCTGATTATCTGCAACGGTTACAAGGACGAAGACTTTATCGAACTTGCGCTTCTCGCGCAGAAGATGGGCAAGAAGATTTTCGTCGTCGTCGAAAAGATGAACGAGCTTCACCTAGTGGTGGAATTGTCGCGCCGTATCGGAGTGCGTCCGAACATCGGCATCCGCATCAAGTTGGCAAGTTCCGGTAGCGGCAAGTGGGAAGAATCCGGCGGATACCACAGCAAGTTCGGCCTGAACAGTTCTGAATTGCTGGAAGCTCTCGACTACATCAAGCAAGAGAAGATGGAAGATTGCATGAAGCTCATCCATTTCCACTTGGGTAGCCAGATTACCAACATCCGCCACATCAAGAGCGGCCTTCGCGAAGTTTCGCAGTTCTACGTGCAAATTAAAAAGATGGGCATGGGCCTTGAATTTGTGGACGTAGGCGGCGGTCTCGGTGTCGATTACGACGGCACCCGCAGTTCCAACGCAAGCTCGGTGAACTACTCCATTCAGGAATACGCCAACGACGTGGTGTACGCCATGTTCGAAGCCTGCGAAAACGGCGGTGTCGCACACCCGAACATCATCGCAGAATCTGGCCGTGCTCTTGCAGCGCACCATTCCATTCTGGTATTCAACGTGCTTGAAACTGCGGGCCAGGCGTTCTTCGACGAGAATACGCACGAGATTGACGACGACGCTCCCGATGCACTGAAGGACCTTTACGGTATCTACAAGGGTCTCACGCCCAAGAACCTGCTGGAAAGCTGGCACGACGCCATTCAGCTGAACGACGACGTGCTCAACGGTTTCAAAGTCGGCGATTACGACTTGCCCACCCGCGCCATGTGCGAACGCCTGTTCTGGAGCATCGTGCGCAAGGTGGACCTGCTCGCCAAGGACTTGCGTCATCCGCCTTACGAACTCAGCGAACTCCCACGCCTGTTAGCCCAGAAGTATTTCTGCAACTTCAGCTTGTTCCAGAGCCTGCCGGACAGCTGGGGCGTAGACCAAGTCTTCCCGCTCATGCCGATCCAGCGTCTGAACGAAGAACCGACCGTCGAAACCACCATTCAGGATGTTACTTGTGACTCCGACGGTAAAATCGACATGTTCGTCCGTGGTGGCGACGTGAGCCGCACGCTCCCGCTGCATGAACTCAAGAATGGCGAACCGTACTACATCGCGGTCTACCTCGTGGGCGCCTACCAGGAAATCCTCGGCGACCTGCACAATCTCTTTGGCGACACCAACGCAGTCCATATCGTTTGCAACGACAAGGGCGGCTACGAAATCGACAAGGTGATTGACGGTGAATCCGTGGAAGACGTGCTCGACTACGTGAACTTCAGCGACAAGGCGCTCGTGCGCACCATGGAAAACTGGGTGTCTCGCTCCGTGAAGGAAGGCAAGATTACCCTGCAAGAAGGCAAGGAATTCTTGAACATCTACCGTGGCGGCCTGTACGGGTACACATACCTGGAATAATGAGGTGTGAGCAATGAGGTATGGGGTCGCATTACTTCGTAATGCTTTGAGCTTATTATGGCACCAAAGGTGCAAATATTAGAACCCAAAGGACTGAAAGTCCGTGCTCATACCTCAAAGCGAACGAATGTGAACACCCCAAAAGCCTATTAATCATGATTCACGAGATTCTGCCCCATAAGTTGAACAACGCGTTTCGAGTGCAAAACCCGAAACCGACGGATTTTTTGATTCGTTACAATGGATCCAAGACGCTCCTCAAAAAAAATGACGAAGACTATGCCATTCCGCAAATCGGAGAAATTCTAGCCATTGAAGGCAAAACGCTCACCGATTTTGAAGGACATTACCTTTTCAGTATCGATGACACAGCCTTCTTTTTAGATGACAGCAAGGCTACGGTCGAAGCAGAAGCCCCTGTCGGCTACGAATACATGGGCAACCGCACCTTCCGCGGCATGAATCCCGTAGAACGCATGGGCGGTGCCACCGCAGCCCACATCGCCCACTGGGAATCCTTGAACAAGTTCTGCGGCCGCTGCGGAAACGTGACTATTCGCGGCGACCACGAACGTTCCATCATTTGTCCCAAGTGCGGCAACGTCGTTTACCCGAGAATTTCTCCTGTGGTCATCGTTGCAGTACGCAACGGCGATAAACTCCTGATGGCGCACAACATCGACAATCCGAATCCGCGACTCTTCTTGATTTCGGGTTTTGTGGAAATCGGCGAAAGCCTGGAACAGGCCGTACACCGCGAAGTTATGGAAGAAGCGGGCCTCCGCGTAAAAAACATTCGCTATTTCGGTTCGCAGCCGTGGCCCTTCAGCGACTCGCTCATCGCAGGCTTTACCGCAGAACTCGATGGCGACGACACCATCCACATGCAAAAGGAAGAACTTTCCGAAGCCATGTGGGTTAAACGCGAAGACATTCCTGAATACGAAACCGATGTCAGCATCAGCTGCTGTCTTATCGAGAACTTCCGCCGCGGCTTTACGATTAATCCATAATGTCTTCCCGGACTTGATCCGGGATCTCCTTTTCTACTAAAAAAAGCAATCATTTCTTACTTGTATCAGCAGGCGCCGCTTCAGGCTTCGGAGCGAGCATCACGTAAAGCGTGTCGTGCACCACAACTGTGTCGCGGACATAAACCGTATCCGGTTTGCAGGCAACAGCAGCGGCCACAGATTCTACACTTGAAGAGGATTTTAACGCAGACGAAGACGAAACCGCAGCCTTCACAGAAGAACTTGACTTTGCAACAGCCGAAGACTTGCCTTTGTTCTTCTCTTCTGCCTCGATCTTTTTCATCAAGGCCTCACGTTCTTCACGCAGCTGGACAAGTTCCTTCTTGTAGCGGTCCTTCGTCATCGGACGACGTTCACGAGCATACTTACCCTCGACACGGTTGATTTTACGGTCCAACTCGCGAACTTGATCGTACAGAGGCCCCTCCCCTTCAACTTCAGAAGTCGGGGAAAAGAACTCCACAAACTTTTTCCACACGGATTTTTCTTCGGCATACCCCGCCGAAACCAAAAGCGTTAAGCATACGACAAGCCCAATACGGCCCGACATCAAAGATTTCGTAAACATGCCTCAATGATAGAAAAATCAGACAAAACGACACCCGCAAACCGCCCCACCCCTTTACAAACAGCCCATTTTTTCTAAATTAACAGCACTCGCGGGAGTAGCTCAGTTGGTAGAGCGCGACCTTCCCAAGGTCGATGTCGAGGGTTCGAAACCCTTTTCCCGCTCTAAAGCAGAAAACCACCCTATCGGGTGGTTTTTTGCTTTACAAGAGAATAAAATGGGTTGAGAACCCTCGAAGAGGGTTCGACATAATTTGGCCCATGCACAAAGTGCGAAGGGACAAATTATGAGCTTAATGCGAGTGAAACGAGCATTGAGCCCGTAGGGTTAACTCACAACCTTGCGTAAGCAAGGAATATTGTGAGTTAACAAACCCTTTTCCCGCTCTAAAATGGAAAAGACACCTTCACGGTGTCTTTTTCATTTTACAAGTGAATAAGTTGGGTTGAGAACCCTCGAAGAGGGTTCGACTAAATTCTTTTGCGGGCGCAAGCCCATGAAAAGAATTTAGGACTTACTGCGCAAGCAGTAAGCCCGAAGGGCGGCAAGCCAGCCGCGAAGCGGGGACTGGTGAAGCCGTCAAACCCTTTTCTTTAGTTATTGTGAGTTAACAAACCCTTTACAGAAAAAAGTGTAGCTTACAAGTAATAATCCGGCCTAATTCCTAAGGCCTTTTCATCCGCCTCAAGTTCATCTGCCGGCACATTCCGGCCCACCACCAGGGCGCAGTCAAACCCAGCCACACGGGCCCCAAGCACATCCGTGCCCAAAGTATCGCCTACCATCAGCACGCGAGAACCTTCAGGCAGACTCCGCTTGACCTTCTCCCAAATTGCCGGGAACGGCTTGCCTAAATAATAAGTCTCGCAACCCGCCGGATTCGCCTCGCAAACAGAATCGCGACGCAAGCGCTCACTCAAAGCGCCCGATACCGGCTCGCGAACCGTCATGCCATCGTCCCCCGGAATCTTCGGCGCCCAAGCGTCCGAATTCAACACCAAAAGCATCGAGCCCGGGCGCCTTAAAATCTTTACCGCCTGCTCGTACGTTTCAGGCGTATCCTTCGCCGACGAAATCGCCACAATCGGCTCGATAGGTTCGACCGCCGGAGCCACTGCTTTAATTCCGCAGTCTTCAAGCACGTGCTTGCCCGTTTCGCGGCCGATGTAATACACCTCACGAACGCCATGACGCACACCGCGACAAGATTCTACAGTACGGCCACGCAATTCCGCCACCAAATCCTTCAGCAAGCTTCCCGAAGAAATCGTCTCGGCCTCGCTAAAAGCGAAGCCTCGCTTGCCCGCATCGGCCGCAAGCACCGAATCCACATCGGAGGCCGCATTCGTAATCAGACGCATTTCCTTGCCCGCGGCGCGCAGCATTGTATACCAATCCAGCGCCCCGTCGTAAACAAAGCTCCCGCGGTTATAAAGCGTGCCGTAACCGTCAAAGCAGAACGCATCGTAACGGTCCAGCAAATCTTCCATGTGCGTGTAACGCGGCGCAGGCGACTCGCCCCCTGCGAGCACACTCGTTTCCACACCCTGCGATTCAATAATCTGCTTATACCGCAGATAAATTTCAGTCTCTAAAACTTCCATTAGGGTTAGCAGCGGCTATTCAAAATCCCGTAGTCGCGGCCTTCCACCGGAATCACGAGCTGCAGTTTCGAAAGCACGTCGATATGCTTGTCGAATTCGGCCTTAAAATCTTCGCCGAGTTCTTCTTCGTCATCGTGATTCAAGTTGTAGGCAACGTAGCTGCCGTCCGGGAAAATCGAGATGCAACAATCCCACGTGATGTCGCCTTCCTGTTCTTCCTCGTCATCATCGCGATCCTTGCTTTCAAGCATCAGCATCGGACGCGGGGCAGGAATCGCTTCGGCATGGCCGTTTTCAAAAATAAAGTAGTTGCGGCTCACGAGCTCATGTTCAAGCGCCATCGTCGAAGGCGTGCGTTCAAACTCGTTGCGCAGCCTGCGGATATTGCCCAAGTCGTCTTCGTACGGGTCCTGGAAATCCTGCGGCAGCACCACCTGGTAGTAGTCGAATTCCTTTCCGCTCTTGGCGTAAGTTTCCTGCCATTCCTGCGGCGGTTCCGGACGAAGCGTCAAGAAATCCTCGAATGCATCCAGAATTTCCGAAAGGCGAGAATCCCACGGTTCGTTTTTCTGGTTCTGCACCAAGTCCATGAAATTCTTCAGACGTTCTTCGCCCGAGATTTCCTTCAATTCTTCATTTTCTTCAATCATATACTTCCTACTGTCTACTTCCTACCGTCTACCGCGCCTTTGGCGCATCACCATTCCTCGACGCTTTTCACCGTGAGGCTCATCGCGATATCCTTTTCGTAGTACGCAGGCTCGCTAATGAAAATCGGATACACTGGGCTTTCGCCATGGTACAAAATATCTTCACCGTCAAATGTACGGAACAACTTGTCGCCATCCTTGAGTTCGCGATAATCGCGCCCCATCAATTCCGGATGAATCATCGCCTGGATCGCTCCACCACCCTGCGGCTTGGGGTAACCCAAATCCTTGAACTGCGTATAGACTTCCACCTTAATCGGCGCCCTTTTCTGCAATTCACCGCGGTTCCATTCCTCGGCAAGTTCCAAATAGCGCTTCACTAGGCGTTCCGATTCCTCGAAAATCGCGGCATCCAGCGTTCCATGCTGCTGCGGGCCAATCTCAATGCAAACATCCGCTTTCGCAACCGTTCCAAAATACGGTGAAGCACTGCGTTCTTCGGGCTGGTAATAAATCCACGCATCCTTGAATTCCTGCGTCAGCACCGCCGAAGCGCGCATCGTAAACGGGTCACGAGCAGAAAGAATCAGGCAATAGCCCATGTTTGAGCCCGTGTTGTGCACATCCAGAAGCAGGTCCGTCTTGGTATCAGCCCCCTTCGGGCCATACAAAGCATTCAGTTCCTTAGCGCGGCGGAATTCATACAGTTTCGAATCCACCGTCGTATCCAAACACACCTGCGAAAAAGCGCGATTCAAGTCATGATCGCGATAGCGGCGATTCAGGCGCACCGCTTCGGGGTTAGCAAGCACCAAATCCACCTTGGCGCTACAGAGCGAATTATAACACTCCGGGTGCTCCATCCATTTCTGAACAAGGCGAACCCCCGTCCGTTCGTTACCGTGGGTACCACCTGCAACGACTATGGTATTTATCAAACTCATACCCATAATATAGAAAATCCCCGCTTGTGCAGGGATTATTCTACGGATTAAACACCTCCATGGTTAAATCAGTTTTCGCCATTATGCATTTCAGTCTGTTCGCGATCAATCGTGTAAGTCAAGTATTCTCTAAAGTCACGGTCAATCGTAACCCCTTCGAAATCCTCGACATTATCAATATGAACATCGAATACCGACTGATTGTCAATCCATGCCTGGATATCGAAGTTTTCGATCGTGATTGTATTATCACGCGGGCCTTGCGCCACATATTCGAGTTTTGATTTCGCGACCCACCCCTGACCGCAACTTCCCTTCACAAGAACCTCCGTATCGGAATCCTTGAGAATCGTCAGTTCGTCATTGAAGTGAGCGGTGCAGACAACCGCGCCACCACCTTTTTGAGCTGTGACATCGATGTCTCCCAACTTCGACTTAACCTTCCTGGCTGCGAAAGAGGTCGAAACCAGAACGGCTAGCATTACAAACAACATTATTTTTACGCTTTTCATGATGGACCTCCGTGTTATCGGGGCAACCAACCGCCCCACCTCCAAGATACAAACCACCCCATTCGCCAAACCAGCGAATGTAAACATTTTTATAGTCCAAGTTGGAATAACGATTTTTATAAAAAGGGGAAAGCCTTCCCCTCGCTTCAGCCCCACCATTAGCGGGTCTTCCGCTACCCCTACGCCAAAGGGGTTCTACCCCCTAACACCCCCTCTTAATAAATGTCTTCCCGGCCTAGAGCCGGGATCTCCTTTCTACTAAAGCAAAACGCATATTTCTATTAACATTTTGAAAGATTTTAAATTATATTCTTTCTAAAAAGAGGGATGTTATGAGATTGACGAAATATATTGTAGCATTGGGTTGTGCGGCACTTTTTGGAGCCTGTTCAGCAACTGTTTCATCTGACGACGAAGATGAAATTTCATCTGTATCCAGTAGCTCAGGCAAAAAATCAAGTTCAAGCAAAACTTCCGATAAGAAGTCTAGTGCCGTGGAAAAAGATAAAAGCAGTTCTTCTGGAGAACTTGATGAAGATTGCGTTGGCGAACCAGGCATTCCATGGGATGGAACCACCGCCAAGGATTTTGCCTGTGGTGCAGGAACTAAGCTCAGCCCTTATGTCATCTTGACTGCCGAACAACTCGCAAAACTTTCTTTTATCGTCGGCTCCAACGATAAAGATTATCAAGGCAAATATTATAAACTAGGCGCAGATATAATCTTGAACGATGGTAAGATTATCGACGAAAAGGGCGCACTCGTCGCTGACTCCACCAAGCTCCACAAGTGGACTCCTATTGGGAATTCAAGCGTCGCCTTTACGGGGACCTTCGATGGCGACGGCCACACCATCAGCGGAATGTTCATCAACACGACAAGCTCGCACAACGGACTGTTCGGAAACAATCAAGGCTCAATATCGCACCTTATATTGGAAAATTCTTGGGTAAGCGGTGGAAAATTTTCTGCAGGAATTGCAGGAATCAATGGAGGTAGTATTACTCAAGCAACCAATTACAGTTCAATAATTGGAAACGAAGATTGCACTGGAGGTATCGCAGGACAATCAAATGGTCCATACCCCAAAAAATCAATGATTTCATCAAGCACAAACCATGGTATAATCAAAGGGAAAAATTATACCGGAGGCATAGCAGGGCAAGCCTATCAGGCATCGATAGAAAATGCTGAAAACTACGGATTAGTAGAAGGAGGTTCTAATGTAGGCGGAATTGCCGGAAGAGGAGCATACACTTATGTAAGCAGCTACTTTATGGATTGTAAAAACGCCCTGAACCACGCAAACATAATCGGTGAAAATAATGTTGGTGGAATAATTGGCGGCGCGGGTTACGTCAGCCCCACTATTTCTAGCGGCGGCATTCTTGCTACAGTAACCAATGTCAAAAACGAGGGGCAAGTTTTAGGGAAAAAATACATCGGAGGGATTATCGGTTCTGCAAATAGGGTCTCTATAAATAATGCAGGGAATACTGCTTCTATAGAAGGATCAGATTATATTTCAGGTATTATTGGCAATCTATTAGGATCAAATTCTAGTTATCTCTATAACACCGGCAGTGTATCTGGCTCAACATATGTGGGTGGTCTTATCGGATACAACCAAGAAGGCGTCACCAGTTCCGCCTATTCTACCGGCAAAGTTGACGGAGATTCTCTAGTCGGTTTGATGATTGGCTACAACTACAACACCACCATGGCAGACTACTACTATCTGGAACAAGGAGACCAAGAACCCTTCGGCCTTAACAACGGCGGCGGAGTCGCCACCCCCAAATCAGCAGACGAAATGAAATCCTCAGACTTTGCAGAACTCCTCGGCGAAGATTTCGTTTATGACAGCGGTTTGAACGACGGTTACCCCATTTTAAATTGGGAACAAGAAGAATAGTCAACAATGTTTTCCCCGACCTGGTCAGGCGGACAGCACTTAGCCCTTTAGCGCTTAGTGCGCATGGCCACCAAGGTGGGGATTTCCTTTTCAACCAAAATACAAATTTGAACATGAAACATTCTATCATCATATTACTCTTTATTGTTTGCGCAACGTTCGGCTACGATTTGCAATATCACCCTTTTTTATTGCAAGTCAAGGACAAACATGGTGTAACCTTAGCCAAGACCCTTGACAAAGTGTATGGCGATAAAATTTCTGTAAAAAACAAACGGTGCTATTATTTTGAATTAACCCGCGATGCCGATATAGAATACGAAATTGATAAATGCCGAATTGATTATACTCAAAAGAATATCTATTCCCAAGCCGATCGGCTAAATGGTATAGAAATCAAAGGAACTCTTTGGATTGAAGGCAACTCCTTCCGTACACGTAAAGTCGGCCGCGAATGGAGTGAATGGAAATCTACTGAGCTTTTTCCTGCTTTACAATGGTATAGCAGAACAGGTTTTGAATTTCGAAAACAAAATGGCGAATTTGAATTCACACCCACTCGAGGTGTACAGAACATTCGTGGTTCATATAATTACGTAAGTAAAAACCGTGCCAAAGCAATACAAAACGGCGATGCACCCGGCATCGTCATCAAAGAAAGTGGTTCCGGCAAAATTGTAATTCAGGAAAGCAGATAGGTTTTGGGAACACTATTCGGCATAGCAATTGTAATCGCTTTTATATTTGCAGCGATTGACGGAGCAACCAAACCCCGTCGCAGAAGACGTCGTCATTCAAGAAGTAACGACGATGGTGATGGTTGTCTCGGATGCTTAGCAGTCTTTGCAATTTTCATTTGTATTTGGATCGGCCTACTTATTCTCAATTTTATCAAAGACCACAGCACCGCTTTTGCTATTGGCGGCATCATTCTTGTATTAATTATCATTGTCGCAGTAATTGTTTTCAAAACAACCCAAACTGAAGAATTTCCAGAAGACATTGAACCAACATACCCTAAAATTTTTGAAGCAAAAAAATTCACTCCCAAAGAACAAGTTTTCTCAAACCGCACATCGAAACAAGATCCCATTCCATTTACTAAGGAACAATTAAGCGTTCATCCTGCAACTTATGAAGATGTTGTCGGAACAATCCCTACCGCAGCAGAAATGGTTGGTAAGTTGGGAGAGGATGCCGTAAGTAGAGCCGTATGGGCTGCATGTCAATTTGACAAGCGACATTATAAAATTTTAAGAAATGTCTATGTTCCAACAATTGACGGATATTCAGAAATTGATGTTCTGCTTTTGCATGAAACAGGCATCTATGTTTTTGAAAGCAAGAATTTATCAGGATCTGTCTACGGCGATGAAAAACACCCTCAATGGCAACGCTACAAGACTAATGGAAAAAAAGGCCCTATACCTAATCCTATCTTACAAAACAAACGGCATATAGACTGTTTATGTGTCTTTTTAAATCAAAATAAATACCAGTTCCGTGCATTCAGTATGATTATTTTTGGAAACAAATCAAAATTAAAATATATCCCAGAAAACAAATCTCTTACGAGCATTCACGAAATTTGCAACTTAGAAATAGAATTGGTCAAGAAAATGCAAGCCGAACAAATTTTTTATAGTGCAGAAACCATTGATGATTGGTGCAGAATGTTACTGCCGTACACTCAATTATCCGAAGAAGAAAAAAAGGCTCATATAGAACGAATCACTAAAAAATTCGGAAAAATCAATTAATTCGCTAATTTCAGTAGGCGAAATCACCAAAGAAAGTAATATGCAAATTTTGCATATTACTCTCTCCAAGTATAAGCCAACGATCAATCTAAAATTAGAGCGTATTGACATTGTCAATATAAAAGACTCCCTAAAGCCTGCAATATAATTGCTGGTTAAAAAAAAGCGTACTTCAACACAAACCAACTGTCAAGGAATACTTGACTGTTCAAACAGAAGAAAAACGAACTCGCATGCGCCATTGAGGAAATTTATTATATTAAACACCATGACAAAAGATGAAGACGAAATCGAAGAAGTAGAAGTTCACGAAATTCACCGGAAAGAAGTTCCTGTGGAAGATAATTCTTCGAACATGAAAAAGGCTTTGGCGGTGTTGCTGATGCTTGCCGCCCTGGCTTATGACGCCTCTCCGATAGACTTCATTCCAGACATTCCCATCATAGGTTGGATTGACGACGCGGGTCTTACACTTGCCGCAGGCATCAACCTGATTCAACAATTTGTCGGAAACCAGAACGCAAGCCTGGTAAAGCTCCTGAAATACGCCAAGTGGACCTTCGTCTCGATGGTCGCCATAGCCGTTTTGCTGCTAGGCGGTCTAATCGCCCTGATCGTCAATTTGATTGCCAAGTAAATCAAAAAAATCCTTTACAGTCCAACAGAAATGTTATTTTTAGGCCGATGGATTACCGCCATTAAATGAAAACAGAGATAATCATGCACCAACGATTATTAGCTCCATTCAGTTTATTATTCTTGATCCTTGCTGCATGCTCCATTCCGCTTACAAGTGGCGAAAGCGATGCCCCCGACATCATCACCTTGGAAGACTTGCAAGGATGTTACTACGCAGAGAATTACCATGAAGATTCGGTTTATCACTACTATGCAGACAGCATTCAAGTTTCTTACCCTACAGATTCGGCAGTCTTTTCCGATACAATCGAAAGCCACATTCAATGTGAAAGAATCTGTTTTGAACAAAATATACAAAAAAGCCATTTTAAGTTTTACAGATACCGTTGGAATACAAAATATCCTGAAATAAAGACCCTGTACCATCATTCAGAAGAAATTGGAAGTGGCTCCGTGACTATCGTAGAACCATTAGCTCAAGGCTACGATATCGTGCAACCAGGTTCTTTCGACTACAATGTGGCGTACCAAAGCTGGGATTCAACTTACAGATTTGAAGGCTCCCAATCTTGGCTTTCAGCCATGCAAGACCGATACGGATATAAAACTTATTCCGAACGAAATGGAATCAAGTATCTGGATGAATATTCTTCCAAAGGATGGACTCTATGCGAAGAGTAATCCTGAGCCTTTTGATTCTGTGTGGGCTCTCTCACGCAATCTTTATTGACGCCACCATTCAAGACAGCCGTATTGTAGATGACAATCACATATATAAACCCGAAGGTATCGTTGGCACGGCTTTCGAAATAGGCTTTTTCAACGAAACCGAAAACATAATTGACTACACACTGGCGTTCGGAATACGTCGATTCGGATACTCCTATGATGGAGGCAACGAGACCGTTGCCACGTGGGCAATAGAATTTAAGCCCTTGATATGGTCAATTACACTATGGAACGTCTCCTTCGAGGCCAATTTGGGAATAATGAAAACCATCGCTGGGCACCACTACCGGGAAGATGGCGACGGTAATAATCTGGATTACGGTTTCAGGCTCGGCTATCAAATCAATTCACAATTTATGGCAAGTATCAGCTATACCGAGCAGCGCCCTGTAGAAGCAACTCTTAGATTGTTCACTCTTGGTGGTTGGGGTGTAAATTTCCAATACAACCTTCCATGGTAAATCCGCACAAACCATTATTATGAATATGATTATTATAGATATAATAATCACTTATCACCCCCTAAAACAAGCTTTTGCTCATCATTCGCCTTACGCATTTGCCGTCTATTTTCTATCTTTCCCCCCGTATTTTATTGTACAGTAAAAACCAGGGATTTATCCCATAGGAAGACACAAATGAAAAAGATCAAGTTCCAGGACACCTCGTTCCGCGATGGTTTCCAATCTATTTTCGGTGCCCGTGTGTTCGCCAAGGACTTTATGCCCGCGGTCGAAGCAGCCGTGAAGGCTGGCATCACCCACTTTGAAGCTGGTGGCGGCGCCCGTTTCCAGGCCCTGTACCAGAACTGCGGCGAAGACGCATTCGACATGATGGACGAATTCCGCCGCGTAGTCGGCCCGAACATCCGCCTGCAGACCCTTGCCCGCGGTATCAACGTGGTGGCCCTCGCTCCGCAGCCGCGCGACATGATCAAGCTCCATGCCGACATGTTCAAGAAGCACGGCATGACCCGTATTCGTAACTTCGACGCATTGAACGACGTCAACAACCTGATCTACTCCGGCAAGTGCATTACCGACGCCGGTCTGGAACACGAAGTCGTCGTGACCATGATGGAACTTCCTCCGGGATGCGACCTCAACGCCGCCCACAACCCGGAATTCTACGAACGCATCCTCCGCAACATCTTGGACGCAGGCGTTCCGTTCGCTTCCGTTTGCTTCAAGGACGCTTCCGGTACGACGAACCCGACCAAGGTTTATGAAACCTTCAAGCGCGCCCGCAAGCTCCTCGGCGACAAGGTCGAACTCCGCATCCACAGCCATGACACCTGCGGTACCGGTGTGGCCCAGTACAAGGCCGCTATCGAAGGTGGCGCCGATGGCGTCGACCTCGGCCGCAAGCCCCTTTCCGGCGGTACGGCTCAGCCCGACCTGTTCTCCATGTTCCACGCCCTCAAGGGTACGGAATACAAGCTCGCCCTCGGTGAAGACAGCATCGTCGACGATCACATTCCAGAACTCATGGAAGCCAACAACGTCGCTGTTGAATGCCTCAAGGACTACAACTTCCCGCCTGAAGCACGTCAGATCACGACCGACGTGATCTTCAGCCCCATGCCGGGTGGCGCTCTTACCGCCAACACCCTCATGATGCGTGAAACCAAGACCTTCCACCTGTTCCCGAAGGTGATCGAGAACATGAGTGAATGCGTCCGCCGCGGTGGCTTTGCTTCTTCCGTGACGCCGGTTTCCCAGTTCTACTTCCAGCAGGCTTACATGAACACCTTGAACCAGGCCGCAGGCCGCGGTACTTGGTTCAAGATGACCGAAGGCTACGGCAAGATGCTCCTCGGCTACCAGGGCAAGACTCCTTGCGAACCGGATCCGGAACTCGTGAAGATCGCTGCCGACCAGTTCAACATGAAGCCCTTCAAGGAAGCCTATCCGGGCGTCCAGTGCGCAGAAGAAATTCTCGAACCGGGCATCCCGAAGGCCAAGGCCCTCCTGGAAGAAAATGGTCTGCCGGTCACCGACGAGACCATCTTCATCACGGGCTGCCTCCAGACGAAGGCTGGCAACAAGGGTATTGAATTCCTCAAGGGCAACCGCCACATTGGCGTTCCCAAGAAGGACCCGAATGCTGCTCCGGCAGTGGACACCAAGAACATGAAGGCCGGCGCCGCAAGCACCTACCGCATCGCTCTTGGCAACCAGAGCTGGGACGTGCAGGTTCAGACCCTCAAGTAATTTGTTCGAAACAAATTAAGAAGGGCCTCCGGCAAACCGCCGGGGCTCTTTTTTTATTTCATGTCAACGGACGCGGTTTATTGTCATCCCGGGCGCAGATTTCTTGTCATCCCGGGCTTGACCCGGGATCTAAAACACGAACTGTTTTCCCACAAACAGTGAGAAGTCAATCAAGTCTCCTCGCGACACCCCACCGAAAAATCCACTCGGGTGTGTATACGTCAACTTGATTGAAGCTAGCCCATCTTCATACTGGTGTTTGAAAATAATATCATATTCTGCAACCAAGTTGCCAAACCGACCATTTCGTCCAAAATACGAACCTAGCCACACAGAAGAAGTGACGTCAGCACCATTATCACCCCCTCTGCTTTCCATCAGGCCTTCATTGTCAAGCCTTCCGCGTATTTTATCGTAGTCAGAAGAACCACCCTCATACAGCTGGAAACCAACCGCACCGCCGACAATTAAAAACGCTGGGCTAAAGTCCGCACCGACAAGGATTCGTTCTTGCAAATTCCAAAAGCTATAGCTCTTGCGACCGGCCTTAGACTCCAACCAAGCAACGTAATCTTTATCAAATTCACTGTCCCTGAGACAACGATGAGACGCGTCGCAACCAAAATGGAGAGAGCCGCCAAATACGCCTGCAGCCACATTCAAAAACAGTGGCGATAAAGTTCCCGCCATACGGTAAGTCAAACCAATGTTGCCACCAAAGGCATTCAGGTTTTCCAAATTGTAACCATCACCCGAATGTCCGTAAAACCCCGAAGCCGCCACAGACAATTCCTGCACAGAACTATCCGGAGAACTACGGTGCATAATCGGAGCAGGCATTAGCGCAGCCCCTATAGAATGCGTCGTCGGTTTCATGCACCCCGTAAACGCCACCGACAAGGCAGCCAACAGAATTAATTGTTTTTTCATATCATAGCTCCTAAAATTTGCGGTATGACAACAACCATACCGCATTGAAAAATAAGATTACCTGTTAGAATAAAGGCACTATTTTGCCAAAATTCTGTATACAAGACAAACCTCGTCTGTCTTGCCACTCCTAAAGACCAGCCTAGACGCGATTTTTTTGTAATTATGCGTAATTTTCGTATCTATGACATCTGAAAGAGAAATTTCTTTTACAACAAAGTCACCCTCTATTGTAGCAGAATCTTTCAAGTAATGCATTCCTGATAAATACGAATCAAAATACACGCCTGTTCCCTGGCAAGACCCCGGCCAATAATAAATCTGGAGTTTCTTATAGGATTCAAAGCTCTTTTCGCCTTTAAAATCCAAATAAGCTTCGCTACCTATTTTCTTAAAATCCAGTTCAGCCCCCATATTGGCCCCTTCAAGATAAGTCTCCACCGATGCAGACGGCGTCCATGAGGCAAACTTATACGCCTTCGGATACAATTCAATATCAGCGTTTTCATATTCCTTACCGGTATCTTCAACAGACTTCGTAAGCACCGGATTCGCAACCGTTACATTGCCTCCATCGGAATTCAACACCAGGCGAATCCAGTGATACTTTTTGAGCGAACCTTCATTTGCAGGGAGTTTCCAATGAACATGGTGCTTTTTGCCATCTACCGGAATAGACACCTCTTGCAATTGCAACTGCCCCGCACCCGATTTAGATTTCAGTAACAAAAGTTCCGCTTTCATCCAAGAGCCTTTCGTATTGTTAACCGTAATGTCAAAACCGACAGAAACGCCTTCCGGAAGGTCTTCGCCATTGTCAAATACGGCAACCTTGTGCCACCCGGCAGGCAAATCAAATGTCACATTTTTGTCGCTCTCAGTCGCTTCTGCATTATAATCGTAGCGGCCATAAGCGAAATACTTCTTCTGTACGTAGCCGCCCTTTCTCAGGAATTCAGGCATTTTCGTCTGATCCATGCAGTCGGTTCCCGGCTTGAAATACCAAGACAAATTTTCATTACGGAATTTCTTGCCAGCATAATCGTAGTCGTAATTAGCCAACTCACACAGGACTCGCCACATATCGACCTGCAAACCTCTGATAACGGCAGAATCAGCCTTCATATTCAACGGCAATTCAATATGTCTACCGCTAATCGGTTCGTTATAACGCGGGTGCGTTGCATCTACCGCATAAACGGCATTCGCAGAACTCTTTGCGCCCGGATTCGTGAAAGGGAACCCGGAATAATTTTGATAAAAAGCGCATGGTTCCGTAATGGAACTTATCCCGTTACATTTCAAATCCATCGCACTTGTTGTCGGAATAAAGGTACTATTCTTTTGGATCAAAGAATTTTCATCCCACCCCGTTGAAAAAGAAACAAAAAATTCAGTCATGTCATCCGGCATGGCTTTAATCATACCGTCACTCAAGCTATTATACATTGTTTCCGCAAACGGATAAGTACTTCCTTGAATAAAATCATAGAAGGCTTGTGCCGTACGCTTTTTTTCTTTAGCACCATCTAGATACTGATATTTTCTATTGTGGGCAATTGGGGTTTTGCCATCAAGGTAAGAATAAAGCCTACTTTCTGCACGACCGAACGGTGAACCGAATTTTTTTGCATGCCTGTTCAAAACAAAGAATGTGTCAGAATGCGCCGGAATAGCCCCTTTCAGCTGGCCTTGCGCAATAAGTACAGACGGAAATCCCTTGTATTCTGCAGCCTTGCGATATTCCCCAAAAAGGAATCGGTTAGGCGACGCATTCACCTCGTATGAATAATCGGAACAATCTTTATTCTTGCACATTCTCTCATACAGCAACAACCCGCTAGCACCAGGGCCATTAATCAAATCCCTGAAAGCCTCAGCTCCACCGGAACCACCATCTAGAGCCCAAAAATCAATCGTATAAAAAAGCGCAAGCGGCAAAATGGCTCCCTGGTGCGGCGAATCCAAAGACGAATACAGCCGAATCGGGGCGTCCGTCATCTTATTCCGTGCGATATCGTACAAGTACGAACCATAACGGCCCAAGATACCGCCCTGACTTACCCCAAGCACAACAAAACCATCTTGCAGTTTGTTATCAAATCCAAACCAGTATTCCGAATTAATCAAATGAAGCATTTTCGCAAAACTTTGAGAATTTTCCAACAGAGACCGTCTCACAGTTTGCGGGAATTGCACAAGAACGGGCGTGTAGCCCAATTCTACAAGCGGGTCAACAATGCCAAAACGTTCAACTTCGTCCTGCATTTCGCTTAAAGTCCGCATTCCATTTGTACTGAGGTAAATGCCATCAATCATCAGGAACGGGCGAACCAGGCTAAAGTGCATTTTTTTCGAGTCGTCTTTCCGCGGATTAAGGACCCTTATTCTCACCTTATCATATATCGGAAGCGCAGAACAAGGAAGACCTGTCAACGTAAATCCGCTATTTCTTGATTTTTTAATATCATATTTTGCCACACACATTGAATCCAATCCGTAATTTCCACTAAAGACCAAATCAATATGTTCCCTTGCCGTAGAAACTGAAAAACCAAGCAACAATGCCAAAACAAATAATACGAATCTCATTATTTCACCTCCACGAATAACGTCTGGTTAATGGTTACACCGCCTTCAGAGAGTCGAATTTTTACGGACTGCACGCCCGCCGATTCAAACTCCAGCAGCATTTCGGACTTTGGTTCTAGCGCCTGCCACTTATTTTTCGTATAAATTTCCACCTTCGGAAGCACACTTCTATTCGTGCAAACAAAATAGGGGTCATAGAAAATCTTGAGTCGAGATCCCCTCACAGTTGCCGACGGAACCCCCGCCTGCAGAATTCTTGCATTTTGTAACTGCCCTGCCTTACAAACGCTATCGTTACAGGCACGGTAAGCGTAATCCACATTGCCTATCAGCAAGGGCATTTCGAGATTATCCGTACCTGCGGCAGCCTCGTTTGCCTCGTAAAACAACCCCTTCGGATTCGCAATCACGCTATCACGCAAGCGATTCCGATCGATAAAGTACATGTTGTTGAACCAGCCATCGCGAGATTTTTGCGGAGTCAAATCGGTCCGGCCACAAAATTTTTGAATCTGATAATGTTCTAATTCACTCAAAACAAAATCAGCGCTAGTGGAATCTGCTATTTTACGACGTTTTTCTTCAGAATAGGCAGCAGACGTCATCGGCGCAGGCGTCGAGATGAATTTGCCTTCGCGGCGAGGGGTCCTCGGGTCCAAATCGCTGTATGGATAAGTCCACACTTCGGCAACCGAGCCGTTCGACACCGCGCAACTTACCGATACATCGTCAATAAACAGGGTCGTGTATTGATGCGCAGGAACATCAAAAAGCCCAACGCCTACATGCTTGACCGCCTTTGCGGAATTTCCGAGAAGTTCAGCGACAGCAATCTTCAGCGAATAAGTCTTATTGGCATCGAGATCAAAGAACTTCACGCCGCTATTGCCGAAATCGCCCACAAGCCAGATTCCGAACTTGCTTTTCTGCGTTGCGCGCACTTTGAACGCAACGTTCCCGGATTGGACGGTCAAGGGCAACTTGTCAAACGACAACAATCCCGTCCAATCCCCCGCCTTGTCCTTCATGCCGGACAATCGGATATAAGGCGGGGTAAGCGCCTCCGTTGAGCCCGAAAAATTTCCTCCTTGGCCGAGCACACCCCAGTTGGCGCTCCACTCCGGTGCTTCCGGGAACGTCATGCCAGCCATTTCCATTTTACCTGCTTCGCCATTTTTATACAGCGAAACATCATTACAAACTTGCGCAAAACTTGAAAGAGACAATACGGCCCCAATCAAGGCTGCACACCTTGACATCCTACTGATCATAGGACCTCCATTTTTAAAGATGTTTGTTAAGCTCCCTAGCACTCGCTAGGCCGCGATATAAAAAGCCATATAAAAACAAAGCATTAAACAGGATAAAAAATACACCTGTGGCTAACAGATGTATCTAAAAAACTATTTAATTGCTCCGAACCGAATTATAGATAAACAAATTTTTATTGTAAAGACGTCATTCGGAATTTTTCAAAAAAAGTGTATACAGCGTTTACACGGAATCCTTTTTCAGCTTCACATTCAGTTCCGTTCTATACACATCACCTTCTACGCGACCTTCATAACGATAGCATCCACTATACATGAGTTCCAGGCGTTTCTTGAAGGTCGAAAGTCCAAGACCGCTCGCATTCGGTTTCGCCTTGCGCGGAAAGTTACTATTCTCGCCCACAAAGCTAAGTTCATCCCCTTTCTGCACAATCTTGATATGGGCAAAGCTTTTACCGTCCGGATTTACGCAATGTTTCATCGCATTTTCCATCAAGGGCATCATCAGCAAGGGTTCCACTTGACAATCGGGATTTTCAAGTTCGTATTCAAATTTGAAATCAAATGAATCGTCATGTCTCAATTTTTCAAGTTCCGCATACTTTTCCAAAATACCCACATCTTCTTTAAGCGAAATATACTTGTCACCTGTCTGGTAAAGCATCACACGAATCAGCTGCGAAAGTTTCGTCATACTTGTTTCGGCAAGGCCAGGATCTATACGAATCAGGCTAGTAATATTGTTCAAGGTATTGAACAAGAAATGCGGCGAAAGCTGATTCTTCAAAAATTTGAGTTCGTATTCCAAAGTCGAGCGTTTTTTTTCACGCAAGATAAATGCCCTAATGATTTGTCTCGTAAACATCGAAATCAAAATGCACACAAAGCAGATAAGCGCAAGAGCTATCAGGAACACGAGTACAGTCCATAACGAAAAGTGTCCGCGTCCGGCGCCAGCACTAAAGCAATAGTTACTAAAGAAATCAACAATTCCTTCGTTTGCCTTGCGCTGGATCAAGAAATAGAAAACTTCGCGGCCTAATAGCGAAATAAAGAGTATCAACGCATTTCCCGCAAAGAACACCACATAGCGTTTTCTAAAGAAGCATTTTGGAACAAGGTAACGTTGGTTTACCAAGAAGGTCAAGAAAGTAGCCAGAAGTGGCAAATAGTAGGTTGCAAGGTTGATAAACGACACCTGAGTCATCGGATATGTCGGATCCAGCAACAATATTAGCGGGAACAACAGAATAAACATCCAAATGAGAACCATCAGCGCAAAAGTCGGAATCGGATACTGCGTGTCGTTCTCATCGCCCACGATTTCGATCAATTCCCGCTCATTTTTCTCGAATTGAGCCTCTTGAAGTTCCGCTAAACGTTCATAATTGCGGCGTAAAAAGGCCCTAAGGGCGGATTTCGCATATTTTGTCGTCATTTTTTCCTCTTGCGAATACAAAAATAGCCCTTATTGGGGCAAAAAAAAGGGCGTTATGACAAAAACATGACAAAAGTGCCGTTTTCTTTGACGAAATTCACAAATAACTTTTGCGAACAAAGGCGTAATCTATGACACTTCAAAATGCAAATGGAGGTAGATTTACGAATGTAAACGAAACAACAAGCAACGAGGTTGATATGACAAAGAATACACACGTTCATGACGACAGGGATGTCTATTTCCAGTACCTGAACGATATTTCCAAATATCCGCTGCTTACCAAGGAACAAGAAAAGGTTGTACTCGCGAAAGTTCGCGAAGGCAGCCGCGAAGCCATGGACCTGCTCGTCAAAAGCAACCTCCGCTTCGTCGTGAACATCGCAAACCTTTACAAAGGTCAGGGCATCGATGTAAACGAGCTCATCAACGAAGGCAACATGGGCCTCATTGAAGCCGCTCGCCGCTTTGACCACTCCCAGAAAATCAAATTCATCAGCTATGCCGTTTGGTGGGTTCGCCAGAACATCACCCGCGCCATCGCGGAACGCGGTCGACTGGTCCGCATCAGCGCCGAAAAGGAACTCGTGCTCCGCCGCTTCGCCAAGAAGGGTGGCGCCATGCACCAGGTCGTTGGCGGCGGTCTCATGCTAGACCCGAAGAGCCTCGAAGGCGTCAGCAAGTACAAAGCCGACGACATCGAAAAGATCTTGATGATGGGCAACAAGTCTACCTCTCTCGACGCCCCCGTTGGCGAAGATGGCGACATGACGCTCGGCGATACCATTGCGGCACAAGAATTCCGCACCGACGAACTTGCCGAACAAAACAACCGCTCCAAGCTCTTTAACAAGGCGATGAACAACAGCCTTTCCGCCCAAGAAAAGGAAATCATCAAGCTCTATTTCGGATTCAAGATGGATTCCGACCTGAACTTGAAGGAAATCGCACCGATGGTCGGCCTTTCCAAGGAACGCACCCGCCAGCTCAAGGATTCCGCGCTCGAAAAGCTCAGAAACGAACAGCTTGCCCGCGTTTTGAACGACGCCGCCTAATTTTGACCTTTTTTCTCTCTCTCCTTATATTAAAAACCGGCCTTTTGGCCGGTTTTTTCCGTTTTTATTAGTCAAGCAAACAAATGAAATTGTATTTTTAAAGCATGAATTTCAATATGCTGAACTTTCGAACCCTTTTTGTAGCCGGTCTTTCGGCTCTGTGCCTCACCACAAGCCCGCTTGCAGCAAGCGACAAGAAAGATCCTCCTGGCGATTTCTATAACGAAGTTTCGCGCCTGAACAAGGTGCTTTCCGAAGTCAACCGCAAATATGTCGAAGACGTGAATCCGACTGAGCTCACCGACGCGGCATTGAACGGCATCCGCAACATCTTGGACCCGCATACCACGGTGTTTTCGCCCAAGGACTACGAAAGCCTCAAGGTTTCGATGGAAGGCAAGTTCGGCGGCGTGGGCATCACCATTAGCCTCCGCGACAACATTTTGACCGTCATTTCACCGCTTTCCGGCACCCCGGCATTCCGCTTGGGCATTCGTGCCGGCGACCGCATCCGTAGAATCGACGGCAAGGACACCAAAGGCTTAAGCCTCGACGAAGCCGTGAACAAGCTCCGCGGTAAAATCGGCACCGACGTGACCGTTTCCATTGAACGCGAAGGCGTGCCCGATCTGATGGACTTTACCATTACCCGAGCCGAAATCATTGTACACGCCGTGCCCTACTACGGCATGGTCACCAAGGATATCGGCTACATCAAGCTCGCCACCTTTAGCGACAAGACCACGAGCGATGTCGAAAACGCCCTCAAGATTCTACAGAAGAGGGGCATGAAGAAGATTATTCTCGACATGCGCTACAACCCGGGCGGGCTCTTGAACCAGGCTATCGAAATCAGCGAATTGTTCCTGAAACAGGGCAACCTGATCGTGAGCACCCGTGGCCGCACCCAAAAGACCGAAAGCCACGCCCGCAAAAACGGCATCGTGAAGCCTGAAGTGCCGATGGTTGTTCTTTTGAACCAGGGTTCCGCAAGTGCTGCCGAAATTGTCTCTGGTGCTCTGCAGGACTGGGACCGAGCTCTGATTATCGGCAAGACATCCTTCGGCAAGGGATCTGTGCAGACGATTTTCCCGCTCGACAACCAGGGTAACGCACTGAAGCTTACGACCGCCTTCTACTACCTGCCCTTCGGACGATGCATCAACAAGCCCGAAAATGGCATCAAGGGCTTGAAGATCCTTGAAGAAGAATACGCCGACGAAGGTGAAGGCATGGCTGATTCGACCAAGAAAGACACCGCTAAAGTCGACACCTTCTACACGCACAACGGCCGCATGATGTTCGGCAGCGGTGGCATCACCCCCGACGTAGAAGTGGAACTTTCCCCCATGCCCTGGGTGGTGCAGGTACAGGAACGCATGGCTATGTACTTCAAGTTTGCCGTCAAGATCCGTCCGGACTTGGAAAAGAACAACGTGAAAATTGACGCCAACTGGGAAGTTCCCGACAGCCTGTTTACGCAGTTCCGCGACTTCTGCATGAAGGATACAAACTTCACGAAGATCAAGAGCAACGCACTGGTAGGCGTGGACCAGCTCGAAAAGAGCATTATCCGCGAACAGAACTACATGGGCGATAGTGCCAAGGTCGTGAGCGACACCGCTCTTGCCAAGCGCATAGCCGACATGCGCAAGGCTCTTGAAAACAACCGCAACGCCCAGTTTGACGAAAACAAGCAGTACATCAAGGACGGCATCAAGCGTGAACTCCTGACAGCGTTCATCAACGACTCTGTCAGCACCGCCTTCTCCCTGAAGCAGGACAAGCAGTTGAACGAAGCGATCAAGTACCTGAGCGACATGAACCTTTACAAAAAGGCAATCAGCGCTCCGTCCAAGAAAGCATCCAAGAAGAAGTAGGAATCCTTGATTACCGTCATGAACAGAATTGCAGAAAGTCTGGGTAAGTTTATCCGGAAGTTTCTGCATACGGTATTAAGCTACCTGCACTTTGTGTGGCAGCTTTTCAAGAACATTCCTGGTGCATTCAGCAACCTCCACACGACCGTGGAACAAATGCAACACGTGGGCATCACCAGCATTCCCGTGGTGGTGGCCGCCTCCCTTGCCACAGGTGCCATTATGGCCTGGCAGCTCGCCTACCAGTTTGCAGACATCATACCCCTGATGTTTGTGGGAATGGCCGTGGGTAAGTCCGTGATGGTAGAGCTCTGTCCGATTCTTACTGCAATGGTACTTGCAGGCCGAATTGGAGCATCCATGTGTTCGGAACTGGGCACCATGGCTGTCACCGAGCAGCTCGATGCATACAAAGTATTAGGACTTAGTCCCTACAAGTTTTTGCTTGCACCGCGCCTGATCGCAACCATCATCATGCTTCCGACCCTTACGATTATCAGCATCTTTATCGGTATCGTAGGCGGTTACGAAGTGGCGCACCTTTACAAGGACGTGTCATTCGCCGTATTCTTCTACGGTGTACGCATGTTCTACCAGAACTGGGACTTGGTCGTGGGCCTGATCAAGGCAACCCTTTACGGCTACTTTATTGCAAGCTACGCCTGCTTCTTTGGCTTTACCACCCATAGCGGCGCCGAAGGCGTAGGCAAGAGCACCAAGGCCACTGTGGTTGCCGGCATGACGAGTATTTTGATTGGCGGTTTTGTCCTTTCGAAACTGCTGTTGCTCTAATGGACAATTCCTATCGCATTAAGCGCAAAAAACCGGTCTGCGGGAAAGATCCCGAAGACATTAGCGTGCTGCTGCAAATGGTTCTAGACAAGGCCCACATCACCGATGAAATGGCACTTGAAAAGCTGTCCGAAGGCCTTGAAACTATCGTGGGTCCACTCATAAAACCGCACGTTCAAATCGTCAAATTCGAACGCAATATTTTGACGCTAAAGTGCGGTAGTTCCGCATGGAAACAAGAACTTTTTTTGCAAAAAAAAGCTATTATTGACAAGTGTAATTTATTGCTTGGAAAGCCCTCTGTTAAGAACATTCTTTTCGTTTAAAAGCATGTTAAAAAGGCCCACGAGCATCAAGAATTTAGAAGAAGAAAACAAGGTAAAAAATGGCAGAAGAATCTGAAGAAATGAAAAAGGCCGAAGAAGATTACAGCGGCTCTAGCATTACCGTTTTGGAAGGCCTCGAAGCCGTGCGTGTACGCCCGGCTATGTACATTGGCTCGACAGACATCCGTGGTCTCCACCACCTGGTTTGGGAAGTGGTCGATAACTCCGTGGACGAAGCTTTAGCCGGATTCTGCACTCACATTGAAATTGCCATTTTGCCGGGTAACGGCATCCGCGTGACCGATAACGGTCGTGGCATTCCGACCGACATTCACCCCAAGGAAAAGGTGGGCACCATCCAGGTCGTGATGACTAAACTCCACGCCGGTGGCAAGTTCAACAATAGCTCTTACAAGGTCTCTGCCGGTTTGCACGGCGTGGGCGTGAGCTGCGTGAACGCTCTTTCTAACAAGCTCGTTGTTACCGTGCGCCGCAACGGCCGCGTGGTTCAGCAGGAATTTTCTAGAGGCGTTCCGTGCGGTCCGCAGGTGGACCTCGGCGAAAGCGACGGCACGACCGGTACTTCCGTTGAATTCTACCCAGACGATACGATTTTCAGCGAAACCGTTTACGTGTATGACACGCTCGCTACGCGTTTCCGCGAACTCGCCTTCCTCATGAGCGGTCTTCGCCTGACGCTTACCGACGAACGCGATCCCGAAAACAAGAAGACTGATACATTCTGCTATCCGGGTGGCGTGTCTGAATTCGTGCGTTACGTGGACGAACACCGCACCAAGCTGTTCCAGGACCCGATTCATCTGGTGCTCCCCGAAGGCCAGTATCCTTTGGAAGTCGCCATGTGGTACAACGACGGCTACCAGGAAAACTTCTTTAGCTTTGTGAACAACGTGAACACCTACGATGGCGGTACGCACGTGACAGGCTTCAAGACCGCCCTCACCCGCGTCATCAGCAAGTTCGCACAAGAAATGCCCAAGGGCAAGAAAGACATTCAGATTACCGCAGACGACATTCGCGAAGGCTTGACTGCCGTGATCGCCATCAAGGTCTCGCAGCCGCAGTTCGAAGGTCAGACCAAGCGCAAACTCGGCAACTCCGAAATCGCAGGCTACGTTGCCTCCGCTTTCGGTGCAAAACTTGAAGAATACTTCCAGGAAAATCCGGCGGCAGTCAAGATTATTTTGGACAAGGTTTACAACGCCGCCGTGGCCCGCGAAGCGGCCCACAAGGCACGCACGCTCGCCCGCCGCAAGAACGTTCTCGAAAGCGGCGGCCTGCCGGGCAAGCTCGCCGACTGTTCCAGCCGCGACCCCAAGGAATGCGAACTGTTCATCGTGGAAGGTGACTCTGCAGGTGGTTCTGCAAAGATGGGCCGTAACCGCGAGTTCCAGGCCATTCTCCCGTTGCGCGGTAAGATTTTGAACGTGGAAAAGGCAAGCCTCCACCGCGTGCTCGACACCGAAGAAATCCAGAACCTGGTGAACGCCATCGGTTGCGGTCTCGGTACAGAATGCAAACTCGAAAAGCTCCGCTACAACAAGATCATCATCATGACCGATGCTGATGTGGACGGTTCTCATATTCAGACTCTGCTCCTCACGTTCTTCTTCCGCTACATGCGCCCGCTCATTGACGAAGGTCACGTGTTCCTCGCCATGCCGCCTCTGTTCAAGCTCAAGGTCGGCACCAAGGAAACGTACTTGTTTGACGAAAACGACAAGGACGAAGCCATGGCCAAGCTCGAAGACAAGAAGAACGTGACGGTTAGCCGATTCAAAGGTCTTGGTGAAATGTCGCCGGAACAGCTTTCCGAAACGACCATGGATCCGACCAAGCGATTCCTCAAACAATGCTACGTGGAAGACGCTGTGGCGGCCGACCAGATTTTCAGCATGCTTATGGGCGAAGATGTGGAACCGCGTCGCAAGTTTATCGAAACGAACGCCTACAAGGTCTTGAACGACTTGGATGTGTAAGGTAATGGCTCCGACTAAGGCAGATTTTCAGACCGTGCTGACTCAAGCACGCACACTTGTCCAAGAACAATTGAAACTTACCGAAAATGTCATTTTCGGTGTTGCTAAGAATGCTCCTGCTGGAATAAGCGAGCGATTAGAATCCTTGTTCCAACGTAAAGGCAAGCGAATTCGATCAACACTTCTCTGCCTGCTTGCACAAAGTGGTTCTCAAAAGCCCGATCCTCTGCGCGTGGCACATGCTTGCGCTGGCATTGAACTGCTGCACTTGGCAAGCCTTGTGCACGACGACATTATCGATGGCACCGATATTCGCCGTGGACAGAAAACAGCACACAAGGAATGGGGCACGCAGGTGGCGGTGCTCATTGGCGACTATGTTCTTTCGCAGGCCATGCAGTGCGTGATTGATGAAGAATCGCACGACATTCCGACCGTACTTTCCAAGGCCGCAGACAAATTAATCGCCGGCGAAATCTTGGAGCTGGATCAGTCCGGTAACATGCGTCTTTCGTTCGAAGAATACGACCGCATCATTGACGGGAAGACAGCCTCCCTGATTGCGGCGGCAGCACGCATCGGAGCAATCCTTGCCGGATTCGACAAAGAAAACACCGACAAGTGCGCCCAAATGGGTAGCCATTTCGGAATTGCATTCCAGATTGTCGACGACCTTTTGGACTACGGTTTTGGCAGCAAGAATCTGGACAAGGCCAAGTTCACCGATTTAGGCAATGGACTGATTACTCTTCCGCTGCTGTACTATTTTGAAAGTTGCAACGCACAGGAACGCTCCGACATGGAATCGCTCATCGCAAAGGCGGACCAGCCCGACATTCCCGAAAAGATCATCGAGAAATTGAACGAAAAGGACGCATTCAAAAAGGCAAAAGCTTGCGCCCAAGATCATCTTGAAAAGGCTCTTGTAATTGCACAAGGTCTGCCGAACTCGACGTTCACAGATGAAATCATCCAGATGTTTTCGTCAATGGACAACCGTGGCAATTAGCTCTTGACAACGTCGGCGGCTAATTCTATATTTCCGCCCAAACCTGGGGATATAGCTCAGTTGGTAGAGCGACAGGTTCGCAATCTGTAGGTCATGGGTTCGACTCCCACTATCTCCATAAAAAAGCAGGATTTAGTCCTGCTTTTTTTTCGTTTTTAAAATTCCCACTTGAAGCCAACTTTCAGTTCTGAAAGAATACTGTTTTCCGGATAGACTCCCTTATAATATTTGGGCAAGCTGTAATGCTTGTAGAATTGTTCTACGCCCAAATAGAGAGTCAACGCATTCGGCTTCCAGTAAAGCATGGTTCCCCAGACACCGCTGAATTTACACATTTTTTTGTAATCGCTATCAGGACCATCCAGGACAATACCATAAAACAGATTGAGCCTAGCCTCAAGCGTTATATTGCGTTTGAATTTGTAAGACACTTGCGAACGGAGGGTTGGTCCAAACCATTTGGCGAAATACTTGGGAATAGCCACACTAACAGATGACGTCGTATCCTTAAAATCATTCATCTGCGCCCAATACATGGAATCCAGCTTTCCGATATTCCAGTTATAACATTCCGGTCCGTAGGTTTCCAGACAAACCTGCATCGGGTTTTGCCATTCCCCGTACATAGGATAATATTCCCACTGATTCGGATACTCCCGATTCCATTCATCTTCTTGTTCCTTTTCATCAATCGCATTCTTATACGACTCGATATAGCTCACAAGATCAACTGCGGAATCCGCTTCGAACCGGGCACCAGCATAAACGGACCAATTCAATCCATAGGGAACGGTCCTGTGCCAGGAACCATACAACGCAAACGAAAGCGGCCCATCGGGATCATAGTAGCCCCAGACCGCCGCCCCAACACGCTGCTTTTCAAACCGATAAAAATCGCGTTCCACCCATGCATAAAAATTTGGCGAAACGTAAGCCCCCTCGACAACCTTTATATCCGCCCCCACATCGACCATCAAGGATTTTCCGACCAAGGAATATTCAAGCCCCACCGAAATATTCCAGTCATTCGTATCAAGCACGGGCATGTCATCGTTCGCCACAAACCAGTCGCCCGAAAAACCTACCCCAAAGGAATGTATCCAATCGCCAGCCGAATAATCAACAAAAGGAGTCAGAGAAAAGAAGATATCTCCACCGGTTTCACTGACTTTCTCTACACCGCCATATTCGTTATAATGCAAACCGTAAAAACCGATATCACCCAAAAAACGTAGCGACCACGGATTCTTTTTTTTCTCAGTCGTGTCAAGGGCTTTATAGTATTCATCGATAATTTCACGAATTTCTTCTGTATAGGGGCCAGGAATCTGAACCGCTTCTTCGAAGGCTGCTAGGGCGGCCGACACATCACCGGCTTCTTCAGCCTTCATTGCACGGAAGTACACAGATTCTTGCGTCTCGGCAAAAAGCAGAGACGTAAGCAACAGGAGCACTACTGCAACGAAGCGCATCTAGGGATGTGGATGATACATCGGCTTCATTGGATACATGGGATTCATTGGAGCCGGCCCCGGACCATGGGGCATTTCTCGCATCGGGTTCATTTGATGAGACTCTGGGTGCTCATAAAAAGGACGACGTTCGCGAGATTGATTTTTCGGGATTTCCCCCTCAAAGCGAGGCTTTTCGTCCCGTTTTTTCGAGACTTCCTGGCGGATATTTTTCTTTTCGGCGGAGGAACTGTTGCGCAAGTCCCTAAGAATTTGCTCTCGGGCAGCACGACGTTCTGCGCGCAATTTTTGCCAATCTGCGCTTTCCTTTGCACCGAGATTGGGCATTTCTCGCGAAATTTCCATTTTCTCGGCGGGGGTCGGGACAGAAGACTCCGGACGCGCAGAAGACGGAACAGCGTAGCTAAGCGCTGCAGCCATCATAATTGTCGTTATGAGAGTAGTCTTTTTCATACTCAATCTCTTGCAAATTCCGTGCCAACCATCTTTTAGGCTATAATAAATATATAAAACTATTTCTTATAGTCTTCCTTTTTCATACCCAATCTTTCCATAATTTCGCGCAGAACCTTGCGGTCGATGCCCAAAATCGTCGCTGCGAGCGTCAGATTCGCATTACTGTCGGAAAGAGCCCTGCCAATTACTTCGCGTTCCACGATTTCGCGGGCTTCTTTAAGCGTACGCGGCGACTCCTTGGCCTGCGCCTGGACATCGCCCAGGCCCAAATCGGCAGGCTGGACTACTCCATGCACCGCCTGAACCAAAGCCTTCTGGACCTTGTTTTCGAGTTCGCGCACGTTACCCGGCCAGTGGTAGCTGAGCATCGCCTTTTCGGCGTTGCGGCTCAAGTGGAATTTTCCACGACCGTATTCCGCCCCATAGCGGGTCAAGAATTCTTCGGCCAGGAGCACAACGTCTTGTCCGCGGTCTCTCAAGGGCGGCATTTCTACCGGCATCACCTGAATGCGGAAATACAGGTCTTCCCTGAAACGCTTCGCCTTGACCGCTTCTTCCAAGTCTACATGCGTTGCACTAATGATGCGCACGTTCACCGGAATTTCGCGGTTGTCGCCCACGCGGGTAATGTGCTTTTCTTGCAACACGCGCAAGAGCTTCACCTGCATGTTCATGGGCAGTTCCCCGATTTCGTCAAGAAAAATCGTTCCGCCATCGGCTTCCTCAAAGAATCCCTTGCGGGTTTCAATAGCGCCCGTAAACGAACCCTTGGCATGTCCGAACAAAAGAGATTCCATCAAGTGTTCCGGAATGGCGCCACAGTTGACAGCGACAAAGGGTTTGTCTGCACGGGGGCTATGCCTGTGGATATAGCGGGCAATGACTTCTTTACCGGTTCCCGTTTCGCCACGGATAATTACCGGCATCGGAAGTTCCGCTAATTTATCTGCAAGCGCAATCAAGGAGGCCATCGCCTTGCTCGAATACACAATGCCGTCTTTGCGAATGACATTACGCAAGACATTCAAGGATTCCTTGTCGCGCAAGCGATCGAAGGCGGCAAAGGCAAACTTCTCGCACACCATCACGAACGAATCGAACAAGGCACTGTCGTCTTCAGTAAACGGTTCTTCGCGGGCGGCTCGCTGCAAGTACAGGTAACCGGCTTCGCTTTCGGGCGTGCGGAACGGCGACACCATAATGCTTGTCAGCTGGTTCTGCACAATAGACTTCGAAAGGTCGGCGGTATCGTCATCGAGTTGATTCCACACCACAGCCTTCTTTTCGAGCTTGGCCTGCTTTACTGCAGAAATAGAAATCGCAACTTGTTCGGGATTGCTCAAGTGGATTGCATTTTCGCCACCGGTATCGAGAACGGCGGCGTCGGCATGCAACACATCCTTGGCCACTTCAAGAATTTTCACAAAAAGCGATTCCGGCTGGACTTCGTCCAACAGGATTCTTACGACATCGAGCATTTTTTCTGTAGCTAGCATCGATTCTGACTTCATGCGAAACCTCTTTCTTAACTATTCCGATACAGGTGTCGGCAAATCCCTCAGTACCGCAGGCGGAAGCGTATCAGGGGCAGATTTTTCGCGATTTTCCAAGCCCGACTCAACCGATTCCAAACTTCTGGATTTCTGAAGCAACAAATTTCCCGTTTCGTCGATATCGGGACCTTTTGTCCCAATCAAGACGAAAAACACCACTGCAATTAATATAAGTCCAAAAAGGGCTAAAACCGCAATTTTTAAGGTGTTTTTTTTGTTTCCGTTATCGTTTTGGCTGTACGGGAAAGCGCTTTTTCGCTCCGTCGGGAATTTTTTTCCCATTTTTTCGGGCAAGGCTTCGACGGCATATTTTTGCAAAGCAGTCTGGACGGTTACCTCCCCCACGCCGATTGAATCGAGAGCGATTTCCAGAAGTTCATCAAGTTCGTCAAAATCCTCGGCGCGGTTTTCCAGGGATTCGCGCAGCAAGGCCTTCCACAACGGCTCCAGCGCCGAAAGTTCCTGCGGCTTGCAGCACTCCAAGTCATAAAGCCGCGAAGAAATATCCACGCCTTCGATAGCCTGGGCCTGGGCCGCAAGTTCATTGTAAACATTCGATTCAAGCAAGGGGGCACCTGCAATCCAGCGGAACAAAAGCATCCCCAGGCTGTAAAGATCACTCTGCATACTGGCAGGCCTGCCCTGAAAGCGTTCCGGCGCCGCATAGGCCAAGGCGCCCGGGCCCACAATGCCACAGTCAATCATATATGTCTGCAAGCTATTGCCGGACTTGCAAAGCAAAACATTCGAGGGATTGATATCGCCGTGATGGATATTTTCTTTATTCAGGGCATCCAACGTCTGCACGACTCCACGCAACAGCTTCAACGCCACCGCTACCGGCATCGCCGGAACGTCTGCCGAACTCACGCCGTCAATAAAATCATAAATCAAGTACGGCGTATTGTCGCGAACGCCCGATTCACGGACTCGGTAAAGCCCGGGAATGTTCAAGTGTTTAAGGCGGTCAGCAACAGAATCCTCAAAACGGCAACCGGAATGGTACCACTTTAAGGCATAAAAGTCTTCGCCACAGGCAAGTTCGTAAACATCGGCTTCGCCACCTTGGTGCAACAAGGCGCAGTCACACGCCTTGTCCAGAATGCTCGCCGTAGACTTTTCGCTTTTTACGCTCATAGTCTACCCGAAAGTACCATCGACTTCAAGGAATCTTCGGCAACCTGCGTCCAGTAAATCAGGGAGCTGTTCGTGGGCGCCTTCTGCAAGCCCGCAGACCAAGTATCCCAGGCCGATTCCACATCGCCTTCTTCCCAGTAGATATTTCCGAGGTTAATGTATGCCGAAATGAATCCGGGTTCACGGGTCACGATATGGATGAATATGTTCTTTGCGCTATTCAGATTACCAGGAGCACTGCTCCGGGCAAGAATCAAGCCCTTCAAGTTATAGCTAAAATAGTTCAAACTATCCAGTTGTATAGATTTATCCAATAAGGGCAACACATTTGCAGACGCATCTTGATTCAACGTAGCGCGGGCCAAGTAGAACAAGCAAGTCGAATAATTGGCATCGATGCTTCCGCTGCTATCAAGGCCGTAAAGGATCTTGAATTCGCGGGCGGCGCGACTCCAACGAACAAACGAGGAATCGTTGAAACGGTCCGCTTGTTCCGCTTCGGCATAGAACGAAAGCGCAAGCCCGTAACGGGCATCGCGGTTGGCCGGTTCAACATCCAAGGCTTTCGAGAAATTCGTAATAGCGCGTTCATAGTCGCCAATACGCAAGGCGTCGTTTCCACGTTTGATGTCGTCATTGACGCAAGACATCAAAGACAAGGTGAACAACAGCACCCCTATGTAGCACACACGCCTAAGCATAGCCTAAATATATAATAAAATCAATAAAAAAAGAACCTTGGCATAAACCAAGGTCCTTGAAAATCAATCAAGTAAGAAATTACTTGTCGAGTTCACGCTGAGCGACAACGTTACCTTCGGCGTCGATGGCGCGGATAACGTTTTCATCGCGCTGGAGGGTCAGGACGGCCTTTTCGCCAGCAGCGGTGGTGATTTCAGCAGTCATAGAACCGTCAGCGTTCTTGACAGCAGCAATGGTGTTGCCCTGAGCGTCCTTTTCATAGTAGGAGTCGCCAGCAGCGAGCGGGTTGGAGCCAGTCCAGAATTCGACAGTGTTCAGGACGAGGAAGTCCACGAACGTAGCGATACCGTAAACCGGGATCACCCACATAGCGAAGTGAACGATGGAGTTGAGCCACTTGTTACCAAGAGAGCCGTTCCAAGAGAGCAGCTTGTTGAAGCATGCGTACTTGCCATAGCAGCCGGAAAGAACAATCATGCCGGCGCAGAGAAGGGTAATGATACCTTTTTTCATTTTATTAACTCCTTAAGGGTTGTTTATCGTTTTCTTACGATGACAGAAATATAACTAAAAAATGATTCTTTGGTGATAAACATCATAAAAAAACTCATTTTTTGATTTTTATCACACTCCCGTTTTGTTTACTTTTGTTTACAAGAATTCTCCTTTTTCCTTTTTTTATTCCATTTTGGACTATCTTTGCGACCGTCATTTCCGTGATTTTTTTCACTTTTCTCTTTTTTTTGTTATTTTAATGTTCAAGTATTCATGACGATAGGTAAGAAAGGAGAGTTGTTCATGGGTTTGATGACGAATAGAATTATGCATTCCATTCTCGCAGTGGCTATTGCATCTACCGCAGCGATAGCAGCTAAAGCGAAGCCGCTTACTGTGTGGATTATGCCCAACGGTGCCTCTCCGCAAGAAATTCTCGAAAAAAGACTTGAAATCTACTCCAAGAAGACCGGTATTCCGACCAAGGTCGAAGTGCTTGACTGGGGTGAAGCCTGGACCCGTATTTCGCAGGCCCTTGCCGGCCAGCAGCCCGCACCGGATGTCCTGCAGCTCGGAACCACCTGGATTCCGTATTTCGCATCGCGTAAAGAAATCAAGCCCCTGAATGAAAACCTCTCGACAATTCAGCCCGAAAGATTCGTTCCTGTCAGCTGGAACACGACGCATATCGACGAAGACACGACCATTTACTCCGTCCCATGGTTCATCGACATTCGCCCGGTCCTTGCCAACAAGAGGATTCTCGCCGAACACGGCATCACTCGCGATTCCGTCAGGACATACGAAGGTTTCAAGAACGCTATCCGCAAAATCAACAGCAAAGATGAAGTTCTTGACGATGGCGCCCACGTAAAGGGTTTCGCCTTCCCCGGCAAGAGCGACTGGAACATTCCGCACAATTTTGCCCCCTGGATTTGGAGCAACGGCGGTTCATTCATCAAGAAAGATGAAAACGGCAAGTGGCATGCCAATATTCTTTCCAGGGAAACCCTTCTCGGCATTTCCAGTTATCTCCACTTTATCATGGATACACTGGTCAATCCCGAAGCCTTGCAGACCAACACGGCCCAGATTGCCCAGCAGTTCAACAACGGCGAACTCGCCTTTATCGTAAGCACTTCAGAAATCGTCATGCAGACTCGTTTCCACGGAAGCATGGGAGGCCTTTCAAACGCCCGTATCGGTAGCGACAGTATCATGGTACTTCCCATTCCCAAGGGCAAAGTTGGAAGCGTAAGCTTTATCGGCGGTTCGAACCTAGCCATTCCGGCAAGCAACAAGCGTAAAGAAGCTTTCGATCTCTTGCTTTTCTTGACCGAAGACGAAAACCTGGACGCCTATACCAAGCAGATTGGCTTTTTGCCGCCATCTAGAAAGGTTCTGCAGGAATGGGCCAAGGATGAAGACTACAACATTCTTGTTCGCGCCCTTGAAACCGGTCGCGCCTACATGGCCATTCCGGAATGGGGTGAATTGGAACAGTTGCTCGTCGCCATGTTCAGCGCCATCTGGGAACAGATGGAAATACCGTCGCTCTATTCCGAAGACAAGCTGTACGAGACTTTCCAGCAGTACACCGCAGAAATCAACAAGAAGTTGAACTACCCGACAAACAGCATGATGACCGCTGCCGAATTCAAGGCCGCCTGGAACAAGATCAACGAAGAGCAAACGCCTGTGGTTGAAGTCGCCAAGGATTCCACGAACGGAGTCGTCGACGACAACATGAAGACAGCCCCCTTCGTATTCGCCGTCATGCTTATCCTCGGGTTCCTGTTCGCCTTCCTCCGCAAGCGCAAGAAATAACCAGCCTTATGAAGTAACGTTTTATGCCTACACACACGATATCAGGTTTTTCGCGAAGCATCGTCTTCAAGGTGCTTATCGTTTTGATTTTCTCCATGACTCTCGTGGTCACGGGGAGCATCTTCATATTCACCTCGAAACAGACACACCTGATGTTGGAGTGGAGCTTCAACAACAACGAATCGATGCTCACGCAGATTGGCAACATGGCGTCAAGCGAAATGAAGCAGTTCGGCGACCGCCTAACGCTTCTTTCCAAGACTTCTGAAATCCAGAGCCTAGACCCCAATACCGCCGCAAGCTACCTCAAGAGCTATAGCATTTCGTCGCTGTTCATTTCGGGCGAAACAGTTACTTTGTACGACAGAGAAAACTCGTTTATTTGCGACAATTCCATGGTCGGCATTCCAACAGAAAGCCCCTACCCCATTGATTTTTCGCGCATTACTCCGCACCGCCCTTACTTGACGCCCTGGTTTAGGGAAGCAAAGGATGCACCCCCGAAGCGTCTGTTCGGCATTAGCATTACAAACAAGTCTAGTTCCAGCGGATACCTGCTTGCAGAATTCTCACTTCGCAGACTTTGGACGAACTTCCCTAACTATAAAATTGGTAGAAACGGATTCCTGGTCGCCATTAACGGTCAAGGAGAAATTCTGTACCACCCCGACTTAAAGCGTTGGCTTACAGATACACACAAGATCAACGAACTTGGATTTACAGAAATTGATCCTCGCAACTATGATGTCAAGAAAGCTCAGTTCCAGAAGCTTTACGACAACGAGCAGTATCTTGTTAACTACTACTTTGATTCTAACACCGATTTTGGTCTCTTTGCCTTCCAGCCGAAAAGCGAAATTGACGACCTGATTTCTTCGGCAACGCAGGCAAGCATCGCCATTCTCGTGATTTCAATTCTGATAATCTTCCTTGTCGCCGCATGGATGTTCTATACGCTTGGACTTCCGCTGAACCGCATGACCAGGCACATCCGCCAGATTAGTGAAGGGAACCTCGATGTCGACGAAATCAACATGGGCAACCGCACAGACGAACTGGGTCAATTGAGCAACGCGTTCAATTCCATGCACGACACCATCAAGCGCCAGATTAAAGAACTGAATGCCCATAGAGAAATCTTGGAACAGGAAGTCAAGGAACGTACCAAGGATTTGGAACAGGCCAACAAGAAACTGGAACTGATTTCGAAGACCGACGAACTGACGGGACTTCCGAACCGCCGCGAAATGAACGAAACCATCGCAAACGAAATGGGTCGTTCTGCCCGCACGCATAAGCCGTTCTGCTTCATCTTTATTGACATCGACCACTTCAAGAATATCAATGACACCTACGGGCATGCTTGTGGCGACATTATCCTGAAGTCGGTTGCCCAGACGATTCGCGGTCTTTTGCGCAAATACGACGTATTCGCCCGCTATGGCGGAGAAGAATTCTTGACTCTGTTACCCGAAACGGACCTCGAAGGGGCTAGAGTAGTCGCCGAACGTTTCCGCAAGCAGATCGAAAAGATGACCGTTCGCTACGCGGACTTCACCATCAAGATTACGATTACGCTCGGTGTAGCCAGATTTGACGACCGCCTAGGCGCAGACCGTAGTATCCAAATGGCAGACAAGGCGCTTTACCAGGGCAAGGAAGGAGGCCGTAACCGCGTGATTGTGTGGAGGCCCGAATGGGTGACCGAAGCCGACTACGAGGCTGCCGCCATTGAACTTGCCGCCTTGAAAAAGGATGCCGAAAAGCCCAAGGGCGAAAACTTCCAGCTGAGTCTCGACTATATCGAAGACCATCCGCTCAAGCAGGCCGCAGAAGCAGCAGAAGCTGCGGAACGCGAAGAAGGCGAGGATGATCGCAATGAAGAAAATCCTCCCGAAAAGGAAGAAAAGCAGGGCTAGCATTCGCCACAATTACCGGCGCCAACTTCTAAACATAAAAACACCGCCTTAAAAGCGGTGTTTTTTATCGGGATGACTGAATTCGAATCAGCGACCTCTTGAACCCCATTCAAGCGCTCTACCAGGCTGAGCTACATCCCGTTGGTTCATTGGTGGGTCAAAATTAGATAAAAGTGGGCTTTTTTGCAAGGCTAAAGCCCCAAAAAAGCCGTTTTTTTACTTCCAGAAGCCCACAATCAACACGTCAGGCGTAGCCTTCGGGTACTTTTTGCTCTTGAACGAAACAATCTTCCGGATACTCTGTTGCTTGAGTTCCCAGCCTTCGCGGGAAAGGCCCTTGGTCGAAAGCGTCACCTTAAGTCCAGGAACCTTGCCGCCCTCTGTAATCTTGTCAAATTTATCGACATTCAGCATCACTGGTTTGGCGGACACGGAAAACTGCTTGGCAGATTCAGCTTCCAGAGCGATATCAGGACGAGCCTTCTTGTCGGTTTCCCAAATATAGAACGACCATTCACGTTTTTCGCCCTTGGCATAATAGCCGGCATCAAAGAGCTTTTCACTAAAGACAAACGGAACCTTCACGATGCCATCCATGTTGGCAAGATAAGGCTTGCCGGTTGTATCGACAAGCACGACCACCGGATTGATTTGGCCTTCCATTTCAGAAGAGTTGAAATCAAATTCGATTTTGACGGTACCCTTGGCAGGAATCTTGTTCGGGTACTTGAAGTTCGACATGCCGTTACCCTGGCCGAACACATTTTCAAGAACGATTTCTTTGTCCGTAATATTAGCACCCTGCAAAACGATATGCTTGGTATCGCCTTGGTTCAACATGCCGATGGGGTATTTTTCGGGAACAAAGCGGATTGCCTCGTCGGCAAAAGCAGCCGTCGAAAAAGCCAAAGCCGCTGCCAAAACTGTAGGAATGATTTTGAAAGTCATGGTATGAATATAGAAAAAAATACTAGCTAGAGATTCTTGCAAGCAACTGGCACATTTCCGCATAGCTTTCAACCGTATTTTCGGGCTTAAGCGGGAGCAGGTTCACCGGCTTTCCGAACCCGCAGAACAGCGTAATGCAGTCGACTCCGGCGTTGCGGGCGGCCAGAATGTCGGGCTGGTCGTCACCCACCATCACCGTTTCGGCGGGAGAAACCCCTGCGGATTCCATGATTTTCAACAGGCCCGCGGGGCTGGGTTTGCGTTCGGGCGTGGTGTCGCCGCAGAGCACGAATTCAAAGCGGTCGCGAAGGTGGAAATGTTCCAGCAACTTGAATGTCGGGCGCTCCGGCTTGTTGGTAAGCATGGCCACGCGGGCAGTCGTATTGCGCAGGAATTCGACAACGCCCGGATTCGGGAGCGTGCGCTCGGTGCAGTGTTCCCAGTAAAAATCCGAATAGACCTCGTGAACCATTTCGACTGTAACGCCCGTGCGGGCAATGATTTCCGGGAGGGCCGCCTCCCCCATACTCCGCTCGATCAGCTTCATGGAGCCGTTCCCGATAAAGGTCCGCACCCGCTGTTCGTCATGTTCCGGCAGGCCGAAATGGCGCAGCGCAAAGTTCACCGCCACGGCAAGGTCGCCGAGGGTATTGAACAGCGTGCCGTCCAGGTCAAAAACGATGAGGGATTTCTTTTGGAGCATAGCGCGCCCAAATGTAGAAATTTACCGCAAGAATTCCATTTCAACCAAGAAACGGTAAAAGCAAAGCGCCGACACGCCCAAAATGAACACCAGCACGATTACAAACTGCACCGGGTGCTCCCGGAAACTGTAATCCGCCTTGCCGTAGGAGAACTGCCCACGGACAATCGCGCTTATGAAAAGCGCAAGGAATATTAATGCTAGCAGAAGGGACATGAAATTTCGCGTTATCGGGATTTCAATAGTAGCTTATTATTCCCTTGGAGGCCGTCGTTGTCGAAGCGGACGGTGGGATTCTCGCCGTTCTTGAAGGCATCTTCACTTTCGTAGAGGGAAAGTGCCACGGAAACGCCCGGCTGGGTTACAACATTCGCCACACCAGGTGTCTTAAAGAAGAAAATCTGCGAACTACCGTCCTTGAAGGTCCCCTTGGGAATGAGGAGGGGCACGCCAATTTGTGCGAGGGCCTTGCCCGTACTATCGACAAATTCCGCCACCATGTAGACATCGAAGAAGCAAGGCGCTACGCCCGTATTCTTGACGGTAATGTTCAACGTACTCGTGGTATCCTTGGCACCTGCGACAGTCACCAGTTCCGCTTGCGTCACGGTAAAGTTGTACCCGATGACCTTGCTCATGGAATCGGCCAGCGCCTTGTTGTCCTTGTAGAAATAGTAACCGCAGTCGTTATCCTGGTCCAGAACGTAGTAAGTCAGGTGCGCCGTAGTAATCGCATCCACCCAGCGTTCCGCAGTCCACTTCTGGGTGCCTCCGGGAATCAGGTCGTCATTGGCCAGCATCGTCCTGTAACCGGCGATGTTTTCGGCGATGGTCGGGAGGTTCGCATTGTAAGCCCGCAGCAAGGTATCCGGCCTGCCGGGAATGCCAATGAACCCGTCGTCGCGCTTGGTAATGCCGAGGTCGAGCGCATGCGTATAGACATCGCCAAAACCGTTGGAGGGCAGCACCAGCTGGGTCTTCTTGAACACGGACGCATAATAGTCCAGCATGTCCTTCAGCACCGAGTCGGCGGGCATCACGCTCCCCAACATGTGCGAGGTGTGCCATTCGCCCCATTCGCCAAAGGTGCGGACATCGATGTATTCGATACGCGGGTCGCCGTCGTATTTTTCGGCCAGGGCCTTCGCGAAATCCTTCGCCGCTTGCAAATAAATCGGGTCATCCCAGACGGGAGCATACGCATGGAAATCCGTCCCCCGCAAGTCAATCTGGATTTTTTTCGCGCCCATCTCATAGACAAAGGGCGGAGTCCAGTCGTAATCCTCTTGGGGCGGGAAGTCGCTCTTGATAAACGAAGGCGTGTACGGCAGCACGCGCAGGGCGTAAGTCATATTGTGCTCGGCAAGTGCGTTCAGCAGTTTTTCCAGTTCCGTCCAGTCATAAACGCCCTTTGCGGGGTTCAGCTTGTTCCACTGCTGGTAGCCGGAACCATACGAGACCAGGTCCCACGCCCTGTTGTTCAGGGAACCGTAAGGACCGTATTCAAATTCCGGGACAAAAGTCCACGCGCCACCCGTCGGCACCGTGAAGCCCTTGTGCGGGTTAGAAAGCGGCCCAGCGAAAGGCCTGAGCGCGTAGGTGATTTTGGTAGTGTCTGCAGAAGGAACCGAGAATGTGTCTTTCTCGTCATTGCGAGAACTCGAAGAGTTCGTGGCAATCCATGACGAACTACTTGAAAAAATGTCTGCCGACGAACTCGACTCTTCAACGGCGCTGCTTTCTGTATTCTCGGGTCCGGAGCCGCTCGAATCATCGCCACAGGCGACAAACAGTGCCACTGCAGCCATCAGAGCAATTTTTCCAAGGTATTTGCTGAAGGGTTTCGCCATATTTTAAGTATAATAAAAAAAAGTCAATTTTTTTAATAATTTTTATTGGAAAAGGTAAATTTTTTGATTATTTTTTATAGAAAAAGGTAACAAATGCTATACCGTAAGAATGAAATTTTGATTAAAAATTGGCTAAAAAGCGATAAAAAAGCCATTTTACTGACGGGAGCCCGCCAGACGGGGAAAACATTCCTTATAAGGCATGTTCTTGAGTCAAATAGTCAAAATTTCGTCGAAATCAACTTCTTGAAGAGTCCCGAACTGCTGGGGGTACTCGAATCCGCCAAGAACAAGGATTTTTCGGCATTCTTTACACGACTCCAGTTTGCCACGCGGAAGGAACTCGCCAAGGGGAATACAATCATCTTTCTGGACGAGGTGCAAGAATACAAGGAAATCCTGACCGCCATAAAATTTCTTGTGGAGGATGGCTCGTTCCGGTATGTCCTCAGCGGCTCGCTCCTGGGCGTAGAACTATCAGACCTTCGTTCGGCTCCGGTGGGCTACTTGCCAATCGTCGAGATGTGCCCGATGGATTTCGAGGAATTCCTTATTGCACAGAAGATTCCTGCTGACGCTTTGGCTCGGCTGCGAGAAAACTTTACCGCCAAGACCCCAGTTGATGAATTTGTCCACAACAAATTTTTAGACGCCTTCTATACCTACCTGATTGTCGGGGGTATGCCAGCCGCCGTGCAGAAGTTCGTTGATTCGAACGACCTGAACGCAGTCACGCGAATCCACAAGGACATTCTCAAACAGTACAAGTGGGATTTTTCAAAATACGAGAAGGAACGCAAACTTCACCTGATAAACACTTACGACTTGATTCCTTCCGAATTGAACTCCAAGAACAAGCGTTACATGTTCGCCGACCTGGGAGCCAAGCAGAAGTTCGGCCGTTACGAGAACAGTTTCAACTGGCTCATTGACGCGGGCGTCGCAATACCGACTTTCAATACGACAGAACCCGTAGTCCCTTTAAAGATCAACAAGCAGAACAATTTGTTCAAGCTGTTCCTTTCGGATGTGGGGCTATTGACAACAAGCTACGGGCGGGCTTCGCAGATGCAGCTGCTACAGGGCGGACACGATATGAACTGCGGTGCCATTTTCGAAAATGCGGTCGCCCAGGAACTGCACACCCATGGTTACGACGGCTATTATTTCAACAGCAAGAAACTCGGTGAACTCGACTTTATCATCGAATACGAGGGCAAGTGCCTCCCCATCGAAGTCAAGAGCGGCAAGGACTACACCAAGCATTCCGCCTTGAATAACGTGCTGCAAATAAAAAATTACGACATTCCTCAGGCTTTCGTATTCGCAAACACAAACGTCTCTGTCCGGGGAAACATCACCTATTTCCCCATCTACATGATTATGTTCTTAAACGAAACCGCCACGCCATTGCCGACAATGCCGCGACTGGACTTGTCAGATTTGTAAAACTAGAAGGCTCATGCCGAAGGCCGAGCCCTTGTTCGCGTGCGGTGCAGGCAGAGCCGTGGCTGAAGCGACCTTTGGACACTTGGCCTTTAGGCCTTAGTGTACATTCCCCCCTTTAGGTGGTGCGGGACCCCTCCCCCTTCAGTTATCAATAAAATCGACCCTATTTTTGTAAAAATAAGAAACCCCTTGCGTTTCTTAAAAATTTTTATTATATAAAAAAGAGATTTTTGATTAACGGTGGAGGTTTCTTGAAAGTTGAGTTTAGAGATAAGGATTTGGAACTTTGCGCAATGGATGAGGCTTATGCAATACGGCGAATGGGCAAAAAACGGGCTAAATGCTACAGGAATCGAATCTTCTCCTTGCACTTAGCTAAAAATTTTGCCGCTCTGCCTTCGCTTCCAGGACATTTTCATGAATTGGTCGGAAACCGAAAAGGACAATGGGCACGCGACCTTGATCAACCATACCGATTGATTATTTGGGGCGCAGAACCGAACAAGGCTGTTATTTGGGCGGAAGTTACCGAAGCCGAAGTCGTAGAAATTGTAGATTATCATAAATAGAGAGGAATAACATGGCAGAAGAAAAAGAACTCCTTTTGTGGGGAGCAACTTCCCCTGGAGAAATTCTTGAAGAAAAACTTCAAGAAATGAATGTGGATGTTAACGATTTCGCCGCCCGAATCGGCTACACACCCAAGACGGTGAACGAATTGCTCAGAGCTAAGTGCAGGGTGACGCCAGAAATGGCCTACAGCCTTGAATTTGGGACAGGAATTCCCCAGTATTGTTGGCTAGAAGCACAAAAGTTGTACGAACGGGATCTCTGGCGAGAAAAAATCAAGAAATCCCTCAAGAAAAGTGTTGTTTGGCGCAAGCTCTTCCCCATCGGAGAACTCAATCCGCGCACATGGATCAAGGACTTCAACAACAAGGAAGACGGCGTGTCGCCCATCCTCAAGTTCTTCGGGGTAGCAAGCCCCAAGGCATGGGAAAATTACTACTACAAGAACCGCCTGAAGGTGGCCTTCCGCATCTCGCTGGCCGAAACCGAAGACCCGTACGCGGCCTCCGTGTGGATGCGCCGCGGCGAAATCCTCGCCGACGAAATCAAGATGGAAAAGCAGAACGACAAGAAGGTGCGTTCCGCCATCAAGAAGGCGATGCCGCAATTCGTGGAACTGGCCAAAAACGACGTTGCCGCGTGGGAAGATTTACGCCGCAAGAAGGCATTGCCCAAGCCGAAGGTGGGCGAAGATTTCATTGACGACGGCATGCACAAGTTGCAGGAACTGGGCGCAAAGCTCGGAATCAAGGTGCTCTACGCGCAGAACTTCAAGTCGGCGCCGATTCATGGCATGGCCCGCTGGTACAAGGACATCCCCGTCATCCAGCTGCACGACCGTTTCAAGGACCGCAACGCGTTCTGGTTCACGTTCTTCCATGAGCTCGGCCACATCGTGCTCCACGGCAAGAAGGACATCTTCATCAAGAACGTCTATTACGGCAACAAGAACCAGCAGAAGGACGACGAGGCAAACGCATTCGCGCAAAAATACATGGTGCAGGCAGGGCTAGAAGTCTAGGGGGAAAGGCTCTTTTTCAAAAGTCCTATGAAAAATGTAATTTCTGCTGCAAAAGTCCTATGACTTTTGTACACGAACTCAGCGATTTGGAAACGATGGAAAACGTTTGACTAGGAAGGAACTCGGACATTTACGAATGTTCTTTTAACGAGAAATCCCTTTCCCTATATCGGCTACAATTTTTTTGAGGACATCTTTTTCTACACTTGAAAACTTGCCGATAGACAGGACTCTTGTTTTCCAATGTTCAAAGTGTTGTTGTGGGAGTTCCTTTTTATTGAATGCTTTGGCAATATCAGCTTTCCATTCGTTAATTTTGCCTATTACCTGCGGAACGTTCACTCCATTTACGACCGTGCGACCGCCAGCGGAAAAATTATCGCGGAATGATGGACAAACAACGCCTTTCCTCTGCAACAACCATTGACAAGCGTATTCATAATCGCCCTCCAAAACACTCGGAGAGGCGATAAGCATTTCAATTTTTATCTCTTGTTTTTCATCTGCCGAAAGCTTATTCCAAAATTTCACCTTATTGTTAACAAGTGAACTTGCGAATTTTTCTTCCGCCAAATCAAGTTTTGAAAATTCATCAATATTTGGGCTAAACCACCATAAGTCTTCTCCATCACTTGTTGCGTTACGCTTCATTTTAGAATCGACCATATAGGTTCTGAACGCATCAAAAGGATTTTTCATATGACGAATTTCATCATATGATTTACCCAATCTCTTAAAAAGAGACTTTTCTCTTGAAACATTCATATCCAACATGTAGCGAGGACTATGCGTAACGGCAACGTCTTCCACACAATCTTCAAACGAACGATATTTAATTTCAAAAGGGTTTTGCTTGCCGCAAAATACATGGATTCTGCTGACATCAGGGATCCTTGTTGATTCCATAATGCTGCCGCCCATTACTTTCCATGAATCATTTCGTGTACTAAGAGTTTTGACCTCTATGCCCAAAGCTTGATTCTTATTGATTCTTGCGACAATATCAGGAAATTTATGACCGCCAATATATTCAATATTCCAATCGGGAACCCCAACAAAATCTTTTGACTTGTCTAGAGCTTTGCATACCTCACCTTCAAAAATCTTCCAAAAATCACCGCTAGCAAATCGAGACGAATCCCTCTGCAATCGTTCTTTCGCACACGAGAGCAGATTATTGAAGTTCTCCAACGTCCTTGGATCACAAATTAATTTTTCGCCAACGGAAATAGACATGTTTATTCCCCGAATAAATCATTCCAAAGAGATTCAAGTCTTTTCCCAATTGAGTAACCAAGCAAAGGTGGGACCGCATTCCCGATAACTTTATAGGCATCAGATGAATTGACTTTATTGGTTCCGTCGTTAAAGATGAATTCATAATCATCGGGAAAAGTTTGAATCCTTGCGCATTCACGAACACTCAAACGACGTTCCTGCAATCCTTTGTTCAATTCAGACAAAATCTTTCCGCCATGTTCTTCGCTCAACCTGCGATATTCAATATTGCCATGATGTTCGCTTCGGATTGTCGGACCGATACCGTCCATATCGATTTCGGAGCTGCCCTGCATTTTACCATAGTATTTCGCTTTTGAGTAAGCCATCTGTGCGGCATCTGAGCTTTCGTCAGGCTCTTTCAATCCAACGAAGGCATCCTTGCAGGTGACGATTTTTTGAAGACCTTCTCCATGCGTCTTTATCGGGTACGGATAATATGGCGATTTCTCGGAGTTCTTTTCTATGTCGGCAAGAATTTTGGGATTGGCATATTTTCTTGAAATGCCAATAAAAACAACACGCTCGCGACTTTGTGGAACGCCATATTCCCAGGCCTTCAAGACCTGAGCATCAACAACGCAATACCCTTTATCGATGTTGCGAAAGTCGGTTTCAATAATCTTCTTGGCGTCGCCTAATGAAACGAGACCTTTTACGTTTTCAGCGATAAAAACTTTTGGCTTGACGATTTCGATGACCTGTTTCATCCAAAGATACAGGGTTCCTCTAGATTCATTTTCAGCGTGTTCTTCGTTTACACCATTGTGACTTTTGGCTGAATCAAACCCAAGACGTTTTCCTGCAACCGAGAAATCCTGACAAGGGAAACCGCCTGTGACAACATCTATATTTTTAGGGAATTGGAATTCACCCGACTTACTCTTCTTGACTAGATCTACAATGGATTCTACTCTGTATATCCCGTCGATTTTCTTTCTATTGCCGAAGAAGTGGTTCCACGCCTTTTGCGCACAGGGCAGGATGTCATTTGCGAAAACGGTCTGAAAACGATTCTTATTCAAGCGAACGAAATTTCGGTTGATATTTTCTTCTATCCAATCCGGATGGATTTTTTCGTTGACAGATTTCTTGAGAGTGGTAAAGCCACCCTCAAGCCCAAGGTCGAGTCCTCCGCAGCCGGAGAACAGAGAAAGCACACGAAGTGCATTCTTGCCAGAAGCCATAACGCCTCGATGTTCCTACGGAACAGGTGAAATGTTCTGTTTTCACTTCTGTTCACGAAACATCGACATGCTTCGACAAGAGAATGCCCAAATAGAACTCACCCCAATGAGGTGAGTCCCATTTGTCCAATTCCTGCTGCGTTAAAAATTTGGTCGTATTTTAAGGACGCAAGAACGGGAGCAAAAACGTTTGTCTTCGTTCCTACCCTCAATATTCGATAAAACAAAAAAGCGTGGTATCGAATACTTTTCCGTCCTTAGGCAACGACCAAGAAGCCCTGCGCAGAAAAAGCAAACGACCCACGCCCAATTCTGGGTGTGCGTTGTAAGCTCTATTCTTCTGCACAAAAACTTTGGTCGTGTTTTAAGGACGCGAGAATAAGAGCAAAAAACTCTAAAACCGGTCGCCCTTCACCTTGCGGTTCAGGGCTATGTCAATGAAAAATATACATAATTAGGAATGAAAAAGGAGATGCCGGGTCATGCCCGGCATGACAATTCGCACAAGCACGAATGGCGATTTTCACCTGAAAACGCCCACTTTTTCAAAACTCCCTTGAAAAAGTGTATTCAAACGCACAAAAGTGGGTCGAAAAAGTGCATTCGGGGGTGTTAGGGGGCGGAGCCACCTAGGCGTGGGGGTGACGGAAGACTTGCCCTAGATCCTGCTCCTACGAACCTAACTCAACTAAGGCTACAAGTAGCCAAGTTTCGTATATCGACTTCGCCCTACGGGCTTCGCTCAGGATGACACGCTCGTGGCTCAGGGTAACAGAAGGGCAAGGCTGCAGGCAGGGGGACACTTCCCCCTCCTTAGCACTCTTGCTTTTTTGAAGCAATCTTTCGTCTTTCGTCTTTCGTCTCTCGTCTAAAAAGTTATCTTTACCCGCATGAAAAAATACCACTTGGCCACTTACGGCTGCCAGATGAACGAGTATGACTCGGCGATGATTGCCCAGGAGCTCGACATGTGCGGTTGCGTCGAGACGAGCAACCAGGAAGATGCCGACTTTATCATCGTGAACACCTGCAGCGTGCGCGAGAAGGCCGAGGAAACCGCCATCGTCAACATCAGCAAGCTCAAGTACTTGCGCAAAAAGAATCCCGATGTGAAAGTCGTGGTATGCGGCTGCATGGCGAAGAATCGCGGGCCGGAACTTTTGAAGAGGCTACCGAACGTGAGCTACATCGTGGGGCCGGACCAGTACAAGAAAATTCCGGAGCTGTTGCTGGGCGATGCCAAAAGTCCGCTGCACCAGACGCACCACAAGATGTTTATCGACGAGGACCTGAGCGAGAACTACCTGGGCGAATACGCGAAACTCCAGAACGACTTCACCACCTTCGTCGCCATCCAGCGCGGTTGCAACAAGCGCTGTAGTTACTGTATTGTGCCGTACCTGCGCGGGCCGGAAAAATACCGCGATATGGAAGACGTTCTTGCCGAAGTGCGCAAGGCGGCCGACAAGGGCATTACCGAGGTGACGCTCCTTGGCCAGACGGTGAACGCCTACAAGACGGAAGGCGGCAATTTTGCCGACCTGCTCACGAAGGTTTCTGAAATCGGGGGCATCCGCCGCATCCGCTTTACAAGCCCGCACCCGAGGCATTACACGAACGAGCTCATCGACGTGCTGCTGAACAACCCGAAGGTCTGCCATTACGCGCACATTCCTATCCAGAGCGGCTCCGACGCCATGCTCAAGAAGATGCGCCGCCAGCACAACATGGAGCAGTACCTCTCGATTATCGAGCAGCTGCGTAGCAAGGACCCGTTCTACGGGATTTCGACGGACGTGATTTGCGGTTTCGTGGGCGAAACGGAAGAAGATTTCGAGCAGACGATCAAGGCTTTTGAAACGTGCCAGTTCGACTCTGCCTTCATGTTCATCTACAGCCCGCGCAAGGGAACGGAATCGTACAAGGAAGCGGAGACGCTCACCGAGGCCGAAAAGAACGAGCGCCACACACGCCTGGTGGAACTGCAGAACGCCATCACGCTCAAGAGGAACCAGATGATGCTCGGCCGTACCGAGGAACTGCTGGTAGAAAAGAACTCCGTGCGCGACGAGACGGAACTGCGGGGCCGCACAGACAACTTCAAGAAGGTGGTGTTCAAGCCAGAAGTTGGCCAAATCGTGAAGCCAGGCGACTACGTGAAGGTGAAGCTGGACGACATCCGCGGATGGACAATCCGCGGGACGCTAGTGTAAGATGTGGGGTGTGAGGTGTGGGGTCGCGCCTTCGGCGCTTTGAGGTGTGAGGTGTAAGATGTGGGGTGTGAGATGTGGAATGTGGAATGAAAGGTTTAAGGTAATGAAGATGAAGTTTTGGAATGTTCGCGGGATTGCGTTTGCATTGCTTTCTGTTTTTGCAGCAAGTGCATTTGCGCAGACGATGGCAGATGCACAGAAGGCATACGTTGCCGGCAACTGGAAAGAAGCTGCCGCCGCATACGAAGCCGCATGCCCCAAGGAACCGGATTCCCTGCGCGCCGAATGCTACCTGTGGAACGTTCTCGCCCTTTCGCAAACGGGAAGCGCCCAGTCGTTCAAGATTGCAGGCAAGCGCCTCGACAGCCTCATCCAGACGACCAATCCGCAACGCGCCATCTACGCCGACCTCATGATGACGAGCGCCCAGTTCAGGCTCTACCTTGGCAAATACGACAAGGCCGCCGAAGACTTGATCCAGGCAATTGAAACATCTCACCCGCACCAAGCTATTGTACTGCAAAAGGTTTGCAAGGCCGTTAAGGCAAAGGTGAAATCGGAAGACTTGAACGACCGCTGCAACCTGCTGAACAATCCAGATTCCTTGAAGGCCATACTAACTGCATCGCAGGCAAAAGCCACCGCGGCCACCGAACCTGCAAAGGTTGCCGCGCCGGAACCTAAGCCCGTTGTTGCCGAACCGGCACCTGCAGTCGAACAACCTAAAACAGCCGCCCCTGTCGCAGCTCCCGCAGCACCTGCCGCTACCGCACCGATTGAATACTGGACTTTACAATTGGGTGCATTTGGAACAAAATCTAATGCGGACTTGCTTGTTTCGAATCTGAAAAAGCAAAAGATTTCTTGCACAATTATTGAACAGCCGAGAGGCGAAAAAACGCTTTATTTGGTGCAAACGGGCAAATTTGATACCAAGGACCAGGCCATCGACTTCGCGGCAAACAAGCTTGCGCCCCTAAAAATCGAATATCAGCCCCTTTTGAAAAGGTAAATTTGCACAAAAAAACGCTTTTTTCGAGCTTTCCCCTGCAAAAAAAACATAAATTGTTCTATATTTGAGCAAACCCCGAGCCGGGGTGGTGAAATTGGTAGACGCGCCGGACTCAAAATCCGGTACTCGCGAGAGTGTGAGGGTTCGATTCCCTCCCCCGGCATTATTTTTTGAAGGAAGAAACTGATGGCGAATTGGTGCAAGATTCTCACAACGGTGCTTTTGTGCGGCTCCATTGCGTTCGCACAGTTTGACGACGACGAATCTTCCGAAGATTCCTATTCTTACGGGGCCTCCGAGGAAACAACAGACGACGGCTTTGCAGACGAAAACAGCAACGAAGAAGCCGAAGAAACCTCCAGCGCAAGCGTTGGCGAAGCAACTGCAACGGCCGACGAATGGCAGGGATTCAACTACGAAGAAATGGGTCTGACCCAGTGGGAATTCCAGCAGGCCAAGCAGGAAGGCATCACAAGAGCCAAGTTGACACACCTTGTTGAAATGGGTGTCCGTCCCTCCGAATATCTGCAGAAACCGTGGGAAAAACTCGGCGTCTCTGAAGAAGAATGGCTCGCTCAGCGTTCTGGCGGTCTCGAAGACGCCGACATCGACCGTTCTTACCGCAACCGTTCTGGCGACCAGGGCTATGCCTACCTTTCTCTCCTTGTTCCGTCGCTTTATCAGTGGCACAAGCAAGAATCGATGAAGGCCATCTGGATTGACGCTCTTTGGGGCGTAAGCGTCGGTGCAACAGTTTACCTTGCAGTCGACGGCAACACCGCTTGGTGGTATGGTTTGATTTTTGTAGCTGGCGCACACATTTGGTCCTTTGCTGATGCATTCTTCAGCACCCAGTGGGACAGCAACCCGGACGCAAACCGCTTCAGCTACGGCATTCTCCCGACCCCGGAAAAGGGTGTGGCGGGATTCTTCAATGTCAAGTTCTAAGCGCATCATGCAGCTAGAATTACTCAAAAGCAAAATTCATCGCGCAACTGTAACCGACGCAAACCTCAATTACGAGGGATCGATTACAATTGCTCGCGACTTGATGGACGCAGCCAATATTCTTCCCTTCGAAAAAGTAGGCGTTCTTGACGTGAATAACGGCAATCGCCTGGATACTTACGTCATTGAAGGACCTGCCGGTTCCGGCGTGATTTGCCTGAATGGCGCAGCCGCACGACTTGTCCAGCCCGGCGACCTCGTGATTATTGTTGCCTATGCAACCATGAGCGAAGAAGAAGCGAAAACGTGGAAACCCACAGTTATCCACGTGAACGCCAAGAACGAAATCGTTTAACACCTTCGGTGTAGTGTGTAATGACGAATGAGGAATGTGGAATTATCTATATTCCTAGCATGCGATTTTTGCTGCTGACAATAGTATTCGTAGCATTTGCTTTTGCTGAAAACCCCATAAAGGCAGACTCAGCTATTGTTTCTAATACCCAAAAAGACTCTACCCTTGCAAAAAACGCCCCCAAAGACACAATTGTCGACACCATCTACGTGGTTCCAGACGACGGTATTCCCTGGAACCGCGAGCATTTTGACCCCGAGCGCCTTGTGCGCCACGAAACCTTTGACCCGGCTTTAAAAGTCGCCTACACCTATTCCGTGAGTTTTATGGGCGGCACCTTCGGAAGCTTCGCCCAGCAGAGCTACATGGCACACCTCGCCTACGAATTCACACCGGAGCTTCATTTATACGCAAATGTAGGACTCTGGATGCCGCTATATTCCAGCTTCCGTTTCGGAACACCCATTGCAAAAGAAGATGTACGACAGGGTAATGTAGATGTTGTGCTCCCCGACATTGCACTGGAATACAAGCCTAATGACAACATGAGTTTCAGGCTGATGTTCGTGAACGAACGCGATGCCTTCAAGGCTTACGGCCCGCACCGCTACCTGTATGGCGAATGCCCTTGGCGCAATCCGTATTATTGTAGATAGTAGAAAGCCTCGCCTGACTTGAACAAGCAAGACAATCAAGGAACATTTTTTCTAAATTTCAACTAGAAAATGTCCTTGATGTACACCAAAACATTTCGCTTTTCTTTCGCCGCAACAGCCTTGATGGCTGCATTGCTTTTTACAGGTTGCGAAGAAGAAAAGAAACCTCAGGTAGTAAAGGTCAAGCGTACCTACAAAGGTGATGTCGAAGTGTTGAACAGTTGTGGCATGCAAGGAGCGGCAGCCAAGATGCGCTCCTACTTGCGCAACAACGGCTTTGACATTGTGAGTTCTAGAAACGATCGCCTGCAGAATTACGACGAAACCATTCTTGTGCTTAGAAATCCCGAATGGGAAGGCGCGAAAGCGCTTGCCCAAGCGCTCAAGACCGACAATGTGCTGATAGTCCATAGCAGCCGCGCCGTTGTCGATGCCGCCGTGTACATCGGAAAAGACTTTAATCAAATCATAGAACCCGAACAGGGAGAAGAAAAATGACAACAAAAATCAAAGACCTGCCAGAGTCCGTAAATATCGGCGCCAGCATTCTTTTTGAATTGCGCGCCCAGGACGTCCAGTTGATAGACCTTCGCGGCATCAAGGACGTGACCGACTTTTTCCTCGTCGCCACTTGCGAAAGTGAAGCCCAGATGCAGGCCATTTTGAACGAACTCCGCAAGGAATTCAAGGCCAACAAGCTCCCGTCTGTTGGCGTGGAATACAAGGAAGGCGTGCGTTGGGCCGTGTTCGACGCAGGTCTCGACCTGATGGTTCACCTGTTCGAAGAAGAAAAACGCAACGAGATTTCGCTCGACCGCCTGTACGCCGACGGCACCGTTGAAACCCTCGACGAAAATGACTTTGTGAAGAAGACCTCCAAGAAGAAGAGCAGTGAAGATGAACTCGTTTGAGCAAGAAATCGCAGAAGCGCTCGCCGCCACAGGATCCTTCGAGAAGGAAGCCGCCCTCAAGCTTATCTCCGTGCCGCCTGACACCAGCCACGGCAATTTCACCATTCCGTGTTTCTCGCTCGCGAAGGTGATGCGCAAGGCCCCGAAGATGATTGCCGAAGACCTCGCCGCACAGGTGAAGCTCCCCGCAGGCCTTTCGAAGGTCGAAGCCGTGAACGGCTACCTGAACTTCTTCATTGACCGCGGATTCCTCGCGAAGTCGACTCTCGAAGAAATCGCCGCCAAGGGTTTGGAATACGGTCATGCAGCCCCGAACGGCAAGGTTGTTTGCATCGACTTCAGTTCCCCGAACATCGGCAAGGAACTCGCCTTCCACCACCTGCGCTCCACGATGATCGGAAACTCGCTTTCCCGCATCTACAAGGCAGCGGGCTACAAGGTAGAACGCATTAACCACCTGGGTGACTGGGGTACCGCATTCGGCAAGCTTATCGTGATGTACCTGCGCGAAAACCGCCCCACCGACGACGCCACGCTCGATAGCCTCACCGTGAAGGAACTGAACATCCTTTATGCAGCCTTCTCCAAGGCCAGCAAGGAAGAGCCTGGTCTCGAAGACGAAGCTCGCGCCGCATTCACCAAGCTGGAACAGGGCGACGAATTCTACCGCAAGCTCTGGACCGCCTTCCGCGCCGCGACGCTGAAGGAACTCATGCGCATCTACGACATGATGGGCGTGAGCTTTGACCACTACACCGGCGAATCCTTCTTCGAAGACAAGATTCCGGCCATTCTCGACGAGCTCCGTGAAAAGAACCTGATGGTCAAGAGCCAGGATTTGGACGTGGTGATGCTCGACGAATTCGACCTGAACCCTTGCCTGATCCGCAAGAGCGACGGTTCTACGCTGTACGCCACCCGCGACCTCGCCGCCGCTTGCTACCGCAAGAAGGAATACAACTTCGACAAGTGCCTCTACGTGGTGGACCTCGGACAGGCGCTCCACTTCAAGCAGGTGTTCCACGTGCTTAAGAAGATGGGCCGTGAATGGTACAAGGACATGTACCACATTCCGTTCGGCGTGATTCTGCAGCTGGTAGACGGCAAGTGGGAAAAGGGCAAGACCCGCACGGGGACTGCAAGCCTGTTGCGCGACGTAATCGAAGCCGCCCAGAAGAAGATTCTCGAATTCATCGACGAGAAGAATCCGAATCTTGAAAACAAGGAACTCATCGCCCGCCAGATCGGTATTTCTGCACTCACCTTCAACGACCTCAAGAACAGCCGCCTGAAGGACGTACGCTTTGACTGGGACGCCGTGATGAGCTTCGAAGGCGATACCGGTCCGTATGTGCAGAACGCCCACGTGCGCCTCTGCAGCATTATGCGCAAGGCCGGCATTGAACGCGCGGACCTCGCCTCCGCAATCAAGGACGTGAACTTCGCTGAACTCAGCGACGATGCGGCCTACAGCCTCATCAACATTCTGTCGAAAAAGGGCAAGAAGATTCTGGATGCCGTCGCCGGTGACGAACCGAGCGTGCTCGCCCAGTACGCCCTCGAAATCGCAGAAGCTGCGCACAAGTTCATTCACGAAGACCGCGTGCTCGGGAGTGCCGAAGAAAAGTCCCGTCTGTTCTTGGTGCAAGCCACACAGATTGTGCTCGAGAACGTGCTCGACCTGCTCGGACTCTTCCCGATTCGCCAGATGTAAAAAAACGCAAGCCCTACGGGCTTGTGTTTTTTTCAATTGAGAATTGATGATTGACAATTGATAATTATCAATTATACATTATCAATCATCAATCAATTTCCGTTGATGCAGCGGACGGAATAGGCGTTGGTCTTGCTCGGCACGAGCTGGCGGACCATCTGGTCGCTCATGCGGCCCATTGCCCAAATCCAGATGGTTTCGTTACGACCGTTCTGTGCAGACCAGAAGCCGGCGTATTCACCCATATCTTCGTAGCGGACGATAGACTTGCCCACCATCTTGCGGTAGCCCGAAGAGAAGATAGAGAAGCCGTATTCGTCGGTGCCGCCACCGCCTTGCCAACCAGTGGTAGCCTTCATCTTGTTGGCAAACTTTTCGCACTTGTCCACGCCGTCGTAGCAATGAGTCAGGCCAACAAGCAGATCCATCCATTCGCGGTCTCGCGGCAGGTGCCAGCCTTCGGGGCATGCCTTGCGGGCGCCTTCCAGGTCATACAGACGACCACCGCGGGCGCAGTAGTTTTCCTTGTCTTCGTAGCACCAGGAGTGACCTTCAACATTGTAGTTCACGTTCTGGGCGAACCATTCACGGCCTTCCACCTTGATGGTGCGGTACACTTGACCGTCGCGCGGGTCCTTGACCATACCCGACACGTCACGGAGAGAAGCGCGGTGTTCCTGTTCGGCACGGCGGTATTCCACGACCTTTTCACGTTTGTACTTTTCGCGGGCTTCCAAGTTTGTCGCCCATGCTTCTTGAGCCTTGGGGTTCGTGAACTTGATTCTCAGATCACCCACGGCAAAGAGTTCGTCGCCACAGGCGAGGTCCACGCCAGCAATATTGATGACAAGCTGTTCGCCACCGAAATCGCGCGGCTTATTAAAGAACGAAATCCAGGCTTCCATGGTTTCGTTACACTTGTTGTAGAAGCCTTCTTTTTCGATCTTGTCGGCAGGAACGGTCATGTTACCGGCGACAGAGAACGCAAACAGGCTGTCGGCAACCTTGAAAGAAACCGGCTGGACTTCCTTATAGTGCGTGTACTTACCGAAACGGATTTTACCTTCGATCTTAGCTGCAGAATAATCACCTTCGCCTTCGGCATTGTAAATAGCATCCCAGGACTTCTGCGGAACAGCAACAGCCTGGACAACAGCCATACCGAGTACAACAGCAATCATAGACTTGAAAGAGATTTTACGACTCATTTTTCCTTCTCGTATAAAGTTTTCGTTTTAAAGTTAGAATATTTTAGTTTTTCGGGAGGAGGACAAAGACTTAATCCCTGCGATTTTATAATTTTGGGCTATGGCTATTACACGTTACATTTTGCAGATTCATTGCCCTGACCAAAAGGGACTTATTGCCGGAACCACCCAGGTTCTCGCCAAAGCGGGCGCCAACATTGTCGATTTACAGCAACATACGGCAAAAGATATCGAAACTTTCTTTTTACGTGCCGTTTTTGAAGCGGATTCCGAAAATATCGAAGAAGTCCGCAAGCATCTGGAGACCCTGGAAGGTCACCTCCACCTAAACTGGAAGTTGTTCGACACCACCAAAATTGAGCGCGTAGCCATCTTCGTCTCGAAGACGGACCACTGCCTTTACGACCTTTTGCTCAAGAGACGCGATGGAGACCTCCCCTGCGAGTTCAGTTGCATTGTAGGCAATCACCCCGACCTCGGCCCCGTGGGCGGCACCTTCGGTGTACCATTCTACTATGTGCCGTCGAACCCGGACAAGAGCATTCCCGAAAACCGTTTCCGCGAAATTATCGCCGAAACCAATACTGATACGGTGGTTCTCGCCCGTTATATGCAGATTTTGAGCGAAGCATTCACTGAAGAATTCAAGTACCGCATTATCAACATTCACCATGGCTTCTTGCCGGCCTTCAAGGGAGCAAAGCCGTACCACCAAGCTTGGCACAAGGGCGTGAAGATTATCGGTGCAACCGCCCACTTTGCCACCGAAGACCTGGACCAGGGGCCGATCATTTGCCAAGACATTCAGCGAGTGCCCGAAACGGCAAGTATTGACGAACTCGTGGAACTGGGTAAGGATATCGAAAAGCGCACGCTTTCGGCAGCCCTCAAACTGTGGCTGGAACACCGCGTATTCGTTTATGCAGGCCGCACCTTTATCCTCTAGAATTTTACAGGAGACAACATGTCTGAAGAACTGAATGAAAAAGAAACCACAGCCGAAGCCCCCGCTGAAGTCGCTCCGGTTGTCGAGACAGAAACTGCTCCGGCACCTGAAGCCGAAACCGTTCCGCAGGAAGGCGCTGTAGAAGAAGCCGTTGCAACGCCGACCCAGCCCCAGGTGATTGTCCAGCGCGAACGCGGCTTTTCGCATTACGTCGGATTCGCCCTCTTGAGCGTCCTGTGCATTTGCTTCTATTTTATGCCGGGTATCGCAATCACTTTCGCCATCAGCTTGATTCCGGGCATTTCGCTCGGCGCCGTCGCCGCATGGACGTTCAGTGCCATCTTCAGCGTAATTGCATGGGCAATTTTCAAGATGAAGATCAAGGGCTTCAAGAAGTCGTTCTATTTCTACATCGGACTTTGCGTACTCATTTCAATCCTCTTGGTAGTCATTGAAATCCTTACAGAAGAAACGAACGTGTTCGCAAAGATCGTAAGCCTTCTGTGCGGAGCCGCATAAAGGCCGCTACGCGGCAGTTCTGAGTTCGAAGTTCCGAGTTACTAGTGTTGCAGGATTCAAGAAGCTTCTTGATATTCGGAAACCTAATAACTAGCCCGTAGGGCGTAACTTGGAACTACTAACCACCAACCACTATTTACTAACCACTGTTTACTATGAACAACACTGATTCCTTTGTACATTTTCTCGTTGAAGCCGGCGCTCTCAAGTTCGGCGATTTCGTGACCAAGAGCGGCCGCAACACGCCGTATTTCATCAATACCGGAGAATTCCGTACCGGTCGCACCCTTTCCAAGCTCGCCGAATTCTACGCTGCCGCATTCATGAAGTACTTTGACGGCAAGGCACAGAACCTTTACGGACCGGCCTACAAGGGTATTCCCCTGTGCGCCGCCACCGCCATGAAACTTTCTGACGTGTACAGCTCTGACCTTACCTTTACCTACAACCGCAAGGAAGCAAAGGACCACGGTGAAGGCGGCATGCTCGTCGGTTACAAGTACGCCGAAAAGACGAACGTCGTGATCATTGAAGACGTGATTACGGCTGGCACCAGCGTGAACGAAACGATGCAGGCACTTTCGAAGATCGAAAACGCAAACGTCATCGGCCTCCTGATTTCGGTGGACCGCAAGGAAAAGCTTGAAAACGGAAAGTCCGCACTCCAGACCGTGCAAGATGAATACGGCATCGAAGCCCATTCCATCGTGAACATCAACGACATCATCGCATTCCTCGAAAGCGAAGAAAACCGCAAGAAAATCAACGCTCCCGAAGGAATTCTCGACAAGGTGTACGCCTACCGCGAAAAGTGGGGCGCACAGTAACTTACAGGGATTGATGGCACGCCTTTGGGGAACATTGTTTGTGATGGCGGCGCTACTCTTCACGGGTTGCGCCGATTCTTACCAATGGTCCGCAAAGCACCCCGCCTACAAGCAAGCCCCCTATGGAGAGCTTACGATAACGGGGCTTCAGAAGGCGTTCGTCATCACCCGAACCAAGTGGTTTGCAAACCGCCTGGACTTTGGCGACAGCACGCAAATCAAGGCGACCGAATTCTGCGCCAAAGCCATGGAACATGAATTCCGCGGCGGATACAGCAAACTTAACGTGTTGCCGGATTCGCTTTTGGCAAACTTCCCCGAAGAAAGCCAGAAACTGGACGACAGAATCTTTATGAAGGGCAAACTTCCGGAGCAAGGGGTAACAGTCAAAGCACCCGACGGAACCATTCCCCCACAGATTCTCTTGATTCACGAAGTCATTATCGGCACCGACCTGAAGCGTGAAAACTTCTTCGATTACGCCCTAATTCATAACGAGCTCGAAGACAAGCGCGATGTCAAGAATATCAGCGCAATCGTTTCGTATACATTGTGGGACAATATAAAACAGCGTCCATTGTTTAGCGCCGTCGACGAGATCCAGCACCCGGTTATCAAGCTGACTCTGAATGACCTTGAACAGCTGATGCGCTTGACCGTCCAGCAGATCCGCAAGAACATGTACACGGGGGCAGGCAAATGAAACACCTCTCCCTAGTCGCATTTGTCGCCGCCATTTTGACGCAGGCATTTTTGGCCGGAACAGCACACGCCAAGGACGTATTCTTCGATTCCCACTGGACTCTTTGGCAGAACGCCGAGATTTTGATTTGGACTCCCGATAAAGAACCGGCAATTGACCCCAAGGAATTCTGCCTGTCGTTACGCCGCAACAACTCTGGCATTGGCGAACCCAAATGCAGACTTTTCGGCGAATGGGAACGCGATACGGTCGCCATGCGTTACGCCACCTGGCTTTCGAACAATATCGAGCCAGGACTGAATGCACACCTTTTAAAAGCCCGCCACCCCGCCATGATGGCAAAGCTCCAAGCCCTCGAAGACAAAATCGTCTTGTTCATCGCCGACAAGGGCGACAAGCTACAAATCGCCATTTTTGACGAAACGACGCTTGAACCGCGAAGCGCCGGCACCGTCCAGAAGAAAAACGACAAGATTGCATTGGGCGACGACATCGCAAGCGCCTTCTTCGGTCGCAACACCAAGCGCCGCCTAACAAAAGAAGAACGCCTCAAAATGGAAACGGAACCTGACGACCTTTACAAGGAAACTCCGACGTTCCGTTCATGGGCGGGCATTTCGGCCGGCTACGCGCAGGCCCATATTCCGCTCACGCCCTACAACTGGTACAAGCGCAAAATCAGGAGCCGCGTTTCTAACTACCGCGCCACCCGCGACTCCGTAAGCCTCTGGAATTTCATGGACGATTCCACCCCGCTGTTCACTTTGTATGCCGGCGGAATCTGGTTTGGCTTTATCGGTGGCGAAATCTTTTACCGCTATTCAAACCACGACGTCAAAATCGACGAACGCGACGAAGTCTACGAGGAACTGGACCACTGGAATTTCACCCAACATGAAATCGGCCTGAACGTGATGTTTGCAAGAACGTACGATCCCTTCAAATGGCTGGACTTGCACCTGTTCGCCTTCCTCGGATTCCAATACAGTTTCTATTCCGAAGATATTGACGTCAAGGATTCCAAGAAAAAGCCCTCCAGGGAATACCAGACCCGCTTCAGGACAGAAGACCCCTACAAGGGCGCTCTCTTTGGCTTCGGCACACAATGCGTATTCTTGCAACACTACGGTTTAAGCGTGCGTACAGGCATTTCGAGCCGCGGCAAGGACGTTTACGTGGAGCCTTCGCCCGATGCTGCCGCCGAGCCCACCACCATCGGCGCCACCACTGTTGACTGGTTTGTAAGCGTCGGCTTGGAGTACCATTGGACACCGTTTAAGTAATTTTCTACATTTGCGCTCACTATGAGTGAAGAAGTAAAAGAAGAAAAGAAAGAAGAAAAAGTAAATCCGTTCCTGACTCCCGTTAAGATTATCGAGCCCGAACACAAACTCCCCGACTACACTTTTGACATGCTGCCCGAAGAACAGAAGGCCGTTCTCGCACAGCACGGCTGGACCGACTTGATGCCGGTGCAGCGCAAGACGATTCCTTACATGCTGGCAGCCCGCGATATGCTGGTGCAGTCCAAGACCGGTTCGGGAAAGACCGGCGCCTACGTGCTCCCGCTTTTGCAGGTGATTGTACGCGACCATATTTTCCCGCAGGCTCTGATCTTGGTGCCGACTCGCGAACTCTGCTTGCAAGTTCAAGACGAAATTGAAAAGCTCTCTGCCGGCACGGGCATCCGTTCCGTTGCGATTTTCGGGGGCGTGAGTTACGAACCGCAGCTGAAGGCTCTCAAGAACGGCGTGCATATCATTGTAGCAACACCGGGCCGTTTGATGGACCACGTGCAGCGCGGCAATGTAGACTTCCTCGACATCCGCGACTTGATTCTGGACGAAGCCGACGAAATGCTCTCGATGGGATTCTACCCCGACATGCAGAAGATTCGCCGCTACCTGCCCAAGCAGATTGCCTGTACCATGTTCAGCGCCACCATTCCGCAGACGGTGAAGAGCCTCGCCCGCGAATTCCAGCGTCCGAGCGCAGAGTTCCTTTCGCTCAGCTACGACAAGGTCATCGCGAACAACCTGGAACATCGCTGGTACCCCTGCGACGTGATGGACAAGGATTCCATGACCATCAAGGTGCTGGAATACTACAATCCTGAAAGCTGCATGATTTTCTGCAACAAGAAGAGCGACGTGAGCTACCTGGAACAGGTGCTTTCGGGCTACGGATTCAACGTAGGTGCCCTGAGTGGCGATGTCGCCCAGAACATGCGCGAAAAGACCTTGAACGCCTTCCGCGACAAGAAGCTCCGCATTTTGATTTGCACCGATGTGGCGGCCCGCGGTATTGACGTGGACCACGTGACGCACGTGATTGTGTACGACCACCCCGACGACCACGAAGTTTATGTGCACCGTAGCGGACGTACCGCCCGTGCGGGCCGCAGCGGACTTTGCATTTCGCTGATTACGCCGGTCGAAGAAATCGACATGAAGCAGACCGCCGCCGACTTCGGCATCAACTTCATCAAGATGGAAGTTCCGACAAACGAAGAAATCGCGAAGAAAGTAAGCGAACGCGTGCGCGCGAAACTCGAACAGGAAAAGAACCACTTCGGTGGCCAGAAGGCTCGCGAACGTATCAGCCGCGTGATTCCGCTGGTGAAGGAACTCGCTAACGGCACCGAAGAAGACCAGATGCTGCTCGCCTACCTTGTTGATCGCTACGCGTGGAAGAAATAGGACAACATAATAATGGCTAAGATTAAGATTAAATCCGCAAAAGAAATCGAACTGATCCGCGACGCAGGCGCTCTCGCTGCCGAAACGCTGATCCGCGCGGGCGAAATGTGCAAACCCGGCGTCTCCACACTCGAAATTGACGAATTCATCGGTGACTATACCCGCAAGCACAAGGGTATTTCCGCTTGCATGGGCTACCACGGTTACCCGCGCTACGCCTGCATCAGTATCAACGAGGTCGTGTGCCACGGCATCCCGAGTGCAAACACCATCCTGAAAGACGGCGATATCGTGAACATCGACATCACCACGATTCTTTCGGGCTACCACGGCGATACATCCGCCATGTTCTGCGTTGGCCGCGTGAGCAACCTCGCCCAGGAACTCGTGGACACTGCCAAGTTCTGCATGGAAGAAGGTATCCGCGCCGCTGGCGAACAGGGTGCACGCTACTACGACATCGGTAACGCCATCCAGGACATCGCCGACGAACACGGATTCAGCGTGGTCGAAGACTACTGCGGTCACGGTATCGGTCGCGGTTTCCACGAAGAACCGACCCTGTACCACTTCCGCAACAACGTGCTCAAGCAGTTCATCGAAGTCGGCAACGTGTTTACCGTGGAACCCATGATCAACGTGGGTCGCCCGGGCACCAAGACTCTCAGCGACGGCTGGACCGCCGTGACCCGCGACGGCTCCTTGAGCGCCCAATGGGAACACACCGTGGCCCGCACGAAGAACGGAATTGAAATTTTAACGCTCCCTCGCTAATATAATTCGGACTTCGGAATTCGAATTTCGGAGTTAAATTTCAACTTAATATTAACTCTGAATTCTGAAATCCGAACTCATAATTGATTATGTCGCTGCTAGGTAACTTACGCAACAAGGCGGTTGAAGCCTTCGTCAAGAATCACGAACTGGTCAAGCGCTTCGGCGATGTCCAATCCATTTCTATTGATTCGGACAACGGCACCGCCGACGTGAGCGTTCTTTTGCATGGCGAAATTTTCCCGATCAAGTTCCGCGGCTACTACTTTTTCGACGATACCGACACAGGCACCGATATTGTGGTCCGCAAAATCACCTGCGAACGCGAGTGGATTGACCAGGCGCTTTCGTACTGGCTCGAAGGCAAGACTCTGCGCTATAACCTGCCCGGACTTGCCGGCGGCCTCGCAAAGATTATATTCTAGGCTATGAATCGTGAGGCTAGACACCTCAAAGGCACAAAGTGCCGACCTCATAGCTCATAGCGAACTTGCGAGCGACCTCATACCTCATAATAATGTATATTAGTCTCATAAGGAGTTTCTTATGAGCGAATGCACTGACGAAAAAATGGAAAAATTCAAGGAAAAACTGAGTTCCTTGCTTTTTGAACTGATTACGGACATTCCGGAATCCCTGCACACCCCTACGGAAAATTCCGACGAGAAAATCAAGAAACTGATTCGCCAAGCCGCAGTCAAGGCCTCCCTGGTGAGTGCAACGCTTTCAGTGCCCGCCGGTGTTACGGGCGTTTTGACTTCCATCCCCGACATTGCCGCCATCTGGCGTATTCAGGCACAACTGGTGTCCGATATCGCAGCGACTTACGGTAAATTCGCCCAACTGAGCCGCGAAGCCATGGTTTGGTGCCTATTCCGCCACAGTGCCGCCCAACTGGTCCGCGACATAGCGGTTCGCACCGGCAGCCGCATTGTTGTTCAAAAGGTCTCTTTTGCAGTCCTAGAAACACTCCTCAAGAAAATCGGGCTCAAGGTCTCTACCAAGTTCCTGGGCAGGGCCGCCCTAAGAGCCATTCCGGCTATTGGCGCCCTCGGAAACGGGGCCTACTCCTTCTATGACACCACCGAAGTCGGAAAAACGGCCGCGAGCTATTTCAAGGCCCTGGCAGACAATCCGGAGGATCCTCTTGCCGAAGAAGCGGACGTAATCATCGAAAATGCCGAAAATCAGGTTTAAAAGCCAATCTCAAGCCTATTCCCATAATCAAGCCCTTGAAAGGGGGCTTTTTTTTTCTATCTTTGGGCGCAACTCAAACAAACATCAACTCCATTTGTGGAATAAAATATGAAAAACATTGAAAAGCACAGAAATATTGGTATTTCTGCCCACATCGACTCCGGTAAGACCACCCTTACCGAACGTATCCTCTACTTCACAAAGCGTATCCACGCTATCCACGAAGTTCGTGGTAAAGACGGCGTCGGTGCCACGATGGACTCCATGGAACTTGAACGCGAACGCGGCATCACGATTCAGTCTGCAGCCACGTTTGCAAACTGGACCCACACCAAGAGCGGTGAACAGGACTCCATCAACATCATCGATACCCCGGGGCACGTGGACTTCACGATCGAAGTGGAACGTTCCCTCCGCGTGTTGGACGGTGCTATCCTCGTGCTCACCGGTGTGGAAGGCGTCCAGTCCCAGTCTATTACCGTTGACCGCCAGATGAAGCGCTACCATGTGCCGCGCGTCGTGTTCGTGAACAAGTGCGACCGCTCCGGTGCAAACCCGCTCCGCGTAGCTGTCATGCTCAAGGAAAAGCTCAACCACAAGCCCTGCGTCATGCAGATTCCTATCGGTCTCGAAGACCAACTGAAGGGCGTGGTCGACCTCGTCGAAATGAAGGCCTACTACTTCGAAGGCGCTAACGGCGACGACATGATCGAAAAGGATATCCCGGCCGAACTCGTTGACCAGGCTAACGAATACCGTGAAAAGCTGATCGACTGCTGCGCAGACTACAGCGACGAAATCATGGAAAAGGCTATGGAAGGCCAGTATGGTGTGGACCAGATCGATAAGGCCCTCATCAAGAAGACCATCCGCGAAGCAACCATCCGTCTCGACATCACTCCGGTGTTCATGGGTTCTGCTCACAAGAACGTCGGTGTCCAGAAGCTCCTCGACGGCGTTATCGACTACCTCCCGTGCCCGACCGACGTCGAAAACAAGGCTCTCGACCTCGACAACAACGAAGCCGAAGTCGTGCTGAAGTCCGAAGACAACGCACCGCTCGTCTGCTACGCATTCAAGCTCGTGAACGACCGCTACGGCCAGCTCACCTACATCCGCGTTTACCAGGGTACCCTCAAGAAGGGCGACATGATTACCAACATGGCCACCGGCAAGAAGGTGTCCGTGGGCCGTCTCGTGCGTATGCACGCCGACGAAATGGTGGACATCACCGAAGCCGGTGCAGGCGACATCGTTGCCCTGTTCGGTATTGACTGCGCCTCCGGTACGACCTTTACCGATGGCAAGAACCACTACAACATGACTTCTATGCACGTGCCGAATCCGGTGATCGAACTCGTGATCGAAGCCAAGAACCGCGACGACCTGGACAACATGTCCAAGGCTCTGAACCGCTTCACCAAGGAAGACCCGACGTTCCAGGTGGAAGTCGACAAGGAATCCGGCCAGACCATCATCAAGGGCATGGGCGAACTTCACCTCGACGTTTACATCGAACGTATGCGCCGCGAATACAAGTGCGACGTGACGACCGGTGCTCCGCAGGTGGCTTACCGCGAAACCATTACCCGTCCGGCCAAGTTCGACTACACTCACAAGAAGCAGACCGGTGGTTCTGGTCAGTACGCTAAGGTTGTCGGCGAAATGCGTCCAATGGCTGTCGAAGGCGACCAGGAAAAGGTCTACAACTTCGTGAACTCCGTCGTGGGTGGCCGTATTCCGAAGGAATACATCCCGTCTTGCGACAAGGGTTTCCAGAGCTGCATGGAAGCAGGTTCCTTGATCGGCTTCCCGGTCGTGGGTATCGAAATGGAAGTCCAGGATGGTGCATACCACCCGGTCGACTCCTCTGATATGGCGTTCCAGGTTGCTGCCCGTATGGCCTTCCGCGAAGCTTTCGAAAAGGCTGGCGCTCAGATTCTCGAACCGATCATGAAGGTCGAAATCCAGACTCCGACCGAATTCCAGGGTTCTGTTGTTGGTAACGTTTCTCAGCGTCGTGGTACCATCACTGGTACGAACGAAGAACTCGGCATGACCACCATCACCGCCGAAGTCCCGCTGTCCGAAATGTTCGGCTACGCTACTGACCTGCGTTCTATGACCCAGGGTAAGGCAGAATTCACCATGGAATTCTGCAAGTACCTGCCGGTTCCGAAGAACATCCAGGACGAACTCATCAAGAAGTACGGCGACAAGGCCAAGGCTCGCGCCTAAGATGACCGAAACGGCTAGATTTAAGTAGTTATTTACTCAACAGCCGTTTCTCTCGCAACCGCCCCCGGTTCACACCCGGGGGCTTTGTTGCTCACGGAGACCGCTCGGCTCTATCGCATTCATAAAAATGTGATATCGCCTTGCTCTCGCCACCACGACTCGTTAAATAAACCTAAGCCGAATACAGCAGAAACAAGCTTGCTTGTTTATATTGTTGAGGCGCCGGTTTATGCGATATTATCGCAATACAAGTCGCTTGTGGCTCACAAAAAAGCTAAAGCCAAACTTCTTAGAAGTTTAAAATCCTCACTGCTCTGCAGTGGGGATTTTGCTTTATATCACATTTAAAAACGCACCTTGAGATTTTACTTGACAATGTTTACGTTTTTTTACATTTCGGAATAAAACCAAGGAGTTTCATTATGAAAAGCGCTCTTACTCAAGCACTATTTTTCGGAGCATGCGCAACAACAGCCATCGGTCTTTTGGCCTGCGGCGAAGACAGCAGCACGAGCCCCAGTGGCTCGGGAGCAAATAGCGCCGGAGAAAGCATTTCGTCTTCGTACCAACTGCTCATTGATGAAAACTCCCAGACCATGAAACTCTCGGGCCAGGGCGATTTCGAAAACAGGTGCCTTGTCAACAACGGAGTGCCGCAATGGGGATCTGTCAAGATAAGATCCGGAGAACAGCTCGTTCAATACAAATTTGTTGGAGACACGCTTGTACTATCGTGGTGGGACGATGAAGATGATGAATTCAACAATCTTGCAAAAATGTACGTAGGCGGGAAAGCAGGCAGCATTTATAGCACCTGGACATCCATCCCCTGCACATACAAATTGTCTTCGGAACGAACAAACTGCGATGACGATGATATCGAAGCTACCGAAATCGTTTCTATTACTAGCAACTCCTTCAGCAAGACAGTTACAGCTCAATATATTGAAGAAACTAACCGCAAATTCAATTATGCAACTAGTGACTATAGATATAAACTATTTGCCTACTTGGTGACCGGGAATGCATCCTATATTCCTTTACCTGACTATATATTCGGAAAAGCTGTAACAATTGGAGATGAGTATGTAAAACAAAACGGGAACCTCGTGAGTTACGCCGAGCTCTATGCAAACTATCCTTTGAGTGAACGAATCAGTATGGGTTTGCATTCTACCGAGGAACTTGCCACCTTCGGCGGCATTGTTTCTACAGACTTGTCGGCAACGGGAGAAACGTTCACATACGGAGGTGTCTCGTATACGGTGTCTGTTCTAAAGGCTATCGATACAGACGAACATACATCTATAACCGTAACAATCGCTACCAACGGAATCACCTGCACCAATATTGACGAATCAAACCGCCATATAACGCAAGACCTCTGCAAGAGCGAAAATATGGAATACCTTAAAACTGACGACGACACCGATGTCAACGGAAACAAATACTACTACGGTTACAAATACTCGCAGAATAACTTTAGCGATTTCAAAGCCTGCTTAAACACTATTTTAGTACCACAACCCGTGGTCCAATAAATCATAGTAGATATCATTTTAAATCCTCACTGCTCTGCAGTGGGGATTTTTTCTTTGGCCGCTTTCACAAAAAGTCCCGCAGAAGGGAGACCTCTGCGGGACAAGTGGAATTAGAAGAAAACAAGCGTGCTTCCGGTCTATTCTACCCCGTGATTTGCTCCAGCATCCCTTCGCTAAACCAGAATGGACTGGAAGCACATTACTTAATATACCATCGGGATATGGAATGCGAAAATAATTTTTCAACTTTCGTATTCCAAAGTGGAATGTTCCTAATTAGAGTCCAATGGATTGCCGCGCTACGCTCGCAATGACGTTTTTTTAGCTTGTTTCCACATTTCTTGCAGGCCTTCGAGGCCAACGTCTTTCATTTCTTTGCCCTGATCGCGGGCCATCTGTTCTACCACGCGGAAGCGGCGTTCGAACTTGGAGTTTGCGCGTTCAAGTGCAAGGGCCGCATTGAAGCCACAGTGGCGCGCCACATTCACAAGACTGAACATGATGTCGCCGAATTCATCTTCCATGCGCTCTACGTTACGATTTTCAGGAGAGGCCGCTTGCATTTCGGCGCGGAATTCGCTAAATTCTTCTACGGCCTTGTCAAAGACAGGTTCAGCCTCGGTCCAGTCAAAGCTTACTTTGGCGGCGCGGCGCTGAAGTTCCTGGGCACGGGCAAGTGTCGGCAAGCTTTTGCTTACTTTGTCCATAGCGGACTTGCCTTGCATTTTTAGATTGTTTTTTTCTTGCGCCTTGATGCGTTCCCATTGGCGGACAACGCCGTTCGAATCATCGACCTTCGCATCCCCAAAGACATGCGGATGGCGCCGGATCATTTTTTCGCAGATTCCCTGCACCACGTCGTCGATAGAAAAATCGCCGTTTTCTTTGGCGACTTGCGAATGGAACACCACCTGGAACAGCACATCGCCTAGTTCTTCGGCCATGTGAGCCTTGTCGTTTGCCTGGGCGGCATCGATGTATTCATGGGATTCTTCGACCAAATAAGGGAGCAACGACTGGTGCGTCTGTTGCTTGTCCCAAGGGCAGCCTTCCGGGGAGCGGAGGGTCGCCATAATTTTCACCAAGTCTTCAAAGGAATATTTCATGACAGACAAAGATAGAAAGTACGAAACACTTGAACCGAAACAATTCCCGCTTTCGCTTAAGGAATCTCCGTTAGCGCCACCGTTACTGTACGTTCGCGGCAAACTGCCCGCAAGCGATTGCATTGGAATTGCCATGGTAGGTACGCGGCGTCCAAGCAGTTCCGCCCGCGAGCTGTGCAGACGGCTCGTCAAATCACTGAAAGGTACGCGGGCCGTCGTCGTTTCCGGGCTTGCGCAAGGTATTGATTATTATTGCCACGAAGCCGCGCTCGATTTCGGGATTCCGACGATTGCCGTGATTGCACAGGGAATCAATGTCCCGATTCCTGGAGACCGTGCAACGCTCGCCCGCCGCATTATCGATGCCGGCGGTTGCATCATGACCGAATACGAAGAAGACTTTCCCTCTTTCAAAGGGAACTTTCCTGCCCGCAACAGGATTATCAGCGGTCTCAGTCGCGCCACGGTTTTAGTACAAAGTAAAACCAAAGGCGGAGCCCTCATCACGGCCGACTACTGCCTGCAAGAAAACAAGCTTTTGCTCGCCGTTCCGGGGGACTTCGATAGCGAAACCTCTGCAGGACCCAATCAATACCTGGACCAAGGGAAGGCCATGCCAGTCTTTATGCCCGAAAGCCTGCGCACTGTTGCCGGGCTCCCCAAAATCAAGACGGATTCGGATGCGCCGGCCGCAGTCAGCCTCTCTCAAATTGAAGCAACCGGTTGCAATCTTTCTCACGACGCCCTAGCCTTATTTATGCAATTCAACGGCTTCAAGAAGACTTTTCAGGAACTGCAGAACGAATGTAACTTTAAGCCCAACAATATTTTAGCTATATTAACAGAGTTAGAACTTTCGGGTCTAGTCCATTCACCGGACAACTTCCAGTTCTACTTTAATGGAGCAACTTGACGTGAAAAAGCGTTTTTTCTGGATTATCCTGTTTACGATTGTCGCAACAATTGCGATAGTCATTTCGCAGTTGATGTTCGGGAAAAACAGCTTGAAGCAGCAGCAAAAAATCACGCAGGACATCGCCAGGTTCGAAGCGCAAATCGATTCCCTGCAGCACGCCATTGATTCTTGCAATATCGAGATTGAACGACTCAAGAACGATTCCCTGTACAAGGAAAACCTGTTACGCTCCCGCTACGGCATGAGCCGCAAAGGCGAGCGCGTATTCCAGATGGTGAAATAATCTCACGCCATCTTGGAGGCGTCGGTGCTCTTCATGGCATCCATCGAAGCCTTGCCCGCAAAGAAGCTGTAAGCCGCCGGCACAATAAAGAGCGTCATGAAAGTCGCAAACGTAAGACCGCCTGCAATAGCGACACCCATCGCGATACGGCTCGGGGTGCCCGTGAGAATCAAGGGCACGGCGCCCAATACCGTGGACATGCTCGTCATGAGGATTGGGCGGAAGCGGCGTTCCGCCGCCATCCGAGCCGCCTCAAGCTTGTTACAGCCGGTATTCGCCGCAATCTGGTTTGCAAATTCCACAATCAAGATACCGTTCTTCGTCACCAGGGCAATCAAAAGAATCAGAGCAATTTCGCTAAAGATGTTGAGCGTCTGACCCGTAATGAACAGGAATGCAAGGGCGCCCGCGAGTGCCAGCGGCACCGTAAAGAAGATGACGAACGGAGCGCGGAAACTTTCGAACTGGCCTGCAAGCACCAAGAACACCAGCGCAAGCGCCAAAAGGAACACAATGTAAAGGCCGCTGGAGCTTTCTTCAAATTCCTTGGAAGAACCGCTCAAAGCCGTACTCACGTTCGGGTAATCCTTCAGCAAGTGCTTTGCAATGCGGCGCATTTCTTCGACACCGTCGCCAATCGTCTTGCCCGGCACAAGGCCCGCCTGAATAGTCGCTGCGCTAAAGCGGTTAAATCGCGGCAGCGACGGCGACGCGGACTGTTCACTGAATGTGATAAAATTATCGAGGCTTACAAGTTCACCCTTACCGTTTTTGACGGTCAGCATCGAGATGTTCTCGGGCATGCTGCGGTACTGGTAACCAACCGCACCGATAATGTCATACTGGCGGCCATCCTTATAGAATTCGCCATAGCTTTGGTCACTAATGGCCAGCTGCACCGCCTGGGCAATGTCATTCACCGACACGCCTTCTTCGTTGGCCTTGTCACGCATAATCTCGATATGCAGTTCAGGCTTAGTGAAACGGAGGTTCGTATTCACCACGCTGAACACAGGGCTCTTGCTCGCTTCTTCTTCGAACTTGGGCACAAGTGTACGCAGGATTTCGATATTCGGGGCCTGCAACACGAACTGCACCGGAAGGCCACCGCGCTGTGTACTGATGCTCTGTGGTTCAAACACCATTACGCGCAAGTCCGGATATTCGTTCCCGAGCAGCTGGATTTCACGGGCGATTACACTCTGCGGGCGACGCGCCTTCTTGTTGTCGTTCAAAGTCAAGCGCATTCTCGAATTGCCCGCATTCCACGCACCCGCTTGAAATTCGGTATATTCGTTGCTATCTAACAGGGCTATCACTTCTTCGGCAAAAGCATCGGCCATGCGCTTCGTGCGCGTGAGCGTCACACCTTCGGGCATATTCAAGTTCACCATGACCGCGTTGGAGTCTTCGGTCGGAGCCATTTCACTACTCATGTTATTGAAGCAGAAATAGGCCGCCGCCAAAAGGCCCGCCACTATCGGGAACAAGAGCAAGCGCATTTTGAGGAAGCCGCCAAGCAGCACCGAATAAATGCGGTTCATTCCATCAAAGAACGGTTCGGTAACACGGAAGAACCACCCCTGTTTCTGCTTTTTCAAGAACCTGGAGCAAAGCATGGGCGAAAGCGTCAAAGCGCACAACGTAGAAAGGAACACCGTACCAATCATCACCGCCACGAATTCACGGAACAAAAGCCCCGTCGTACCACCCAACGCAAGCACCGGCACAAACACGGCCATCAACACCACAGAGGTTGCAATCACGGCAAAAAAGATTTCGTTTGTGCCCGCGACTGCCGCCTGCTTGGGCGTCATGCCACGTTCAATCTTGTGATAGATATTTTCCACAATCACAATGGCATCGTCCACCACAAGGCCAATGGCAAGCACCATGGCAAGCAAGGTCAGCACGTTAATGGAGAATCCGCAAAGGTAAAGCACAAAGAAACTACCGATTACCGACACCGGCACCACCACCATCGGAATCAGCGTCGTACGCCCTTCGCGGAGGAACGCGAAGATAATGGCAATCACCAACAGAAACGCAATAAAGATCGTCTCCACCACTTCTTTAATGGAGGCACGGATATTGATAGAAGTATCGCGACCGTAAAGAACATCGACTCCTTCAGGAATTTCGCGGCGGATGTCTTCGACGCGCTTGTAGAATTCATTGGCGATTTCAACGTGGTTTGAGCCGGGCTGCGCCATCAATGCAAGCGTAATGGAATTCTTGCCGTTGCGCCTAAATCCCGTGCGGGTATCCTTCGGTTCGTAGTGAATGTCCGCTACATCCGAAATGCGAATGACAGTGCCATCTTCAGCAACCTTGATCGCGATATTTTCAAAAGCCTTCGGATCGAGAATACGTCCCAACGTACGGATAGAAAGCGTAGTCTCGCTACCTTCGATAGAGCCGGAAGGCAGTTCCAGGTTACCCTTCTTGAGTGCCGCCGACATCTCGGCACCGGAGACACCGAGCGCCTGCAAGCGCACCGGATCAATCCACAGGCGAACGGTCGGGCGTTTTTCGCCCCAAATGGCAATTTCAGAAACGCCATTGATTGTCTGCAGGCGTTCCTTGACAAAGTTGTTCGCGAGTTCCGAAACTTCCATCGGATCGAGCTTGTCGCTCACGAGGCTCACCATGAGAATCGGATCGTTGTCGCTATCGGACTTGTACACCGTCGGTTCATCCACATCGTCCGGCAGGCGGCGACGCACGCGGCTCACGCGGTCGCGGATTTCGTTGGCGGCTGCTTCCAGGTCCATGCCCGTTTCGAATTCAATGTTGATAAACGAGAAACCATCACGGCTGGTAGAGGTCAGCGCCTTAATGCCAGATGCACTATTGATGGAAGCTTCCAATATTTCGGTAACTTCGGCTTCGACCACGGCTGCGTTTGCGCCCGGGTAAGAGGTACGCACCTGAATGAGCGGATAGTCCACGTTGGGGTATTCACGCACGCCCAAGTTCGAGGCCCCGAAGGCGCCAAGCAAAATAATCACGAGCGCCATCACGGTCATGAGCACCGGGCGACGTACGGAAAGGTTCGCGACACTCATCGGTTACCTACTCCACTTCGTAATCGGTGTTATGACGGATTTCGCGGATACGTACAGAAGCCCCTTCGCGTAGGCTAATCAAGCCAGAGGTAATGACCGTATCGCCTTCATCGAGGCCACCCGTGACATCGACTGCGATCGGCGTGCGGAGGCCCGTTTCGACATGCTTGATTTTGGCCTTGCCTCCAGTCGCCACAAATACGTAGGCGCCATCTTTATCGAGTGTGAAAGCTTCGGCCGGAATCGGAATGCTTTTCGCCATTCCCGCCTGCATCGTAACATTCACCTTAGCATATGAGCCTGCCAAAAGTTCATTACCGGCGTTATCGACTTCGACAAGCACCTGACGAGTGCGGCTGCTTTCAGAAAGTGCGGCTTCCAAAGCCTTTACCTTGCCCGACTTGGAGACGTTGCGTTCCTCATCTTTGACATCTACGGCGTCGCCCACTTTAAGCGCAGAGGCGTAGCGCTGCGGGAGCGAGAACTTGGCCTTCAATTTCTTGACTTCGCTAAGCGAAGCTATCGACGTACCGGTCGTAAGCCAGGCGCCCACGGACACATTCACAAACCCGAGCTTGCCTGCAAACGGAGCGCGAACCTCGGTCTTTGCGATTTGAGCCTTGATAAGTTCTACGGATGCTTCGGCAGACTTAAGCGTTGCTTCGGCGGCTTCCATGTCGGCCTTGGTAGCGCCATCTTTTTCGAAAAGCGTCTTGACGCGGTCAAATTTTTGCTGGGCAAGTTGCTGGTTCGATTCGGCCTGCTTGAGTTGGGCGCGAAGTTCAGAATCGTCAATTTTTGCGAGGAGCGCTCCCTTTTGAACTTGGGCACCGTCTTTAGCGTAAAGATTCGTGAGTCTGCCCGAAGTCGCCGCCGTCAGCTGTACATTGTTCAGCGGTTCGAGCGTCGCCATGGCGGTAAAAGTCTTGCCCGCTTCATGGGCTTCGGCAATATAGCCCTCTACAGCAATTTCGCGAGCGGGTCTACCACCTTTGCCACCAGGGCCTCCCTTACCGGCAGCACCTTTGCCAGGCGCACCTGCACCGGGAGCAGAATCACCACCGCAAGCAATCAACAGCAACGCGACAGATAACAATGCAAAATTTTTCATAAACTTTAGATGATTAAACTGTATAAGGCGTTGCAAATTATTTGTCATTTCCAATTCCGAATTCTGAATTCCGAAATCTGAAATTTCTCTAGAATTTCACGTTCATCAAGATGCCGCTGCCATCCTCGTAGAATTCAGGCACAAATTCCATTCGTTCCGTAAAACTCTTGGAAGAGGTCGCCCGGTAAACCCTGATCGTATTGAGGACTGAAACCACGCGATTCAGAAGAAGGGCGCCAACCGACACCTGGAAGACAATCCGGCTCACACGGTAATGACGCATGCGGCTCTTGAATTCATCGATATGTTCCGTCGTTTCGGGATTGTCGCTAGACCCCCAGTCCCACTGGATGTCTGCAGACAGATCTTCGTCAATTTCTTTGCCGGCACGGATCATCGCCTGATTGTAGTCTTCGTCCATGTCGGGCGAAGAATTCTGGCCATCGACACCGCTGCGGCTACGGTAGTCGCCCACCGTATTGAGCATAGAAACATTCCTGCTGCTGGAATTGAGGCCCGCGTGGCGCACGGCATAGTTATGGGCAGACGAAATATAGCGTTCGCCAATCACGTAAGACCCGATAGCCGTAAACCAGAGGGCAATGTCAGTCCAAACAAACGGGCGCACAAACTGCGGCTCGCCAAGATAGCGTTCCCCCATACCAGGCAACACCGCCGAGGCGCCCATCGCCAAGAGCCAACTCTTGTCGGAGTTCTTGCTCACATTCTCGTCAACGGAAATCACCGTCTGCGAAAAAGCAGACACCGCCGCGAGCAACAGGACCAGGAGCAGTTTCATTTAAAAGCCCCAGCTTGCCTGCACGTTAAAACCAAAGCCGTCTATAAAGGACAAGCCGCTATCGAAATGCAAGTGGTCGTACCAAGAAAGTTCTTCTTCGTACAGAGCCTTATTGTGCGAATTAGCCGTAATGGCAGCGTCGACAGCCGAAATGATATGGTTCAGAATGAGACCGCCAAAGAACCAAGCCTGCATGTCGGCGTAATCGTTGGCCTTGCCACGCATACTGCGGTACTCTTTCTGGTGATCCGATTCAGTCTTTGCCAGCGGCTCTGTAGCGCTGTTCGGGTCTTCAAGAGCAAGCGACGTTGCCACGGCGACATCTTCATCGCCAATGTCGTCCCAACCGAGAATATAGGCGTCGTCAGCAATCAGCTGATAAACTTCGGACGGGGATTCGAACTTGACCTTCTTCATTTCTTCCTTCAGACTCTTCGGATTCTTCACGAAATCGTTCACGTATTCGGCATCGCCAGAATAAAGCTTGTCGCGATCGTAGCAGCGGTGCGTTGTCGCCGTACCGAAGATACCTTCGCAGAACGTTTCGCGCGTTCCCAGGTAGCGACGGCGGAATTCAGATTCGTAGTTCACGGCGTCGGCGTTATACAGGCCGCGCATGCGCTTTTCGTACTGGCCAATGGAATAATGCGTCTGGGCATACTTCTTATACCTGTCGACCTGCTTGTCGTACTTGTTCACGGAGTAATAATACCAGCCGCCCCAAAGACCCGCTTCCAAAGCAAGGTAAATGCCGCCGCGGACGTAAGTGAAATTGGATCCGCCCACATACATCTGACCGGAGCCCGGCACAACCAAGGACATGAACAAAGCCTTGCGCGGGCTCTTGTAACGGCCCTTCATTTCATCGATACCGTTCACCTTGGACACCTTGACAGGGCCCAGCAGTTCGCGACGGTTCATGCTGCTAGAGGACGGCACTTCGGCAGAAGAAGAGGAACCCGCCATCGCGAGAGAATCGCGGATGCGGTTTTCTTCGTTATGCCTTCTCATTTCGGCAGCGTAGGCTTCTTCTGGAGTCATTTCCCTGACAGAATCGCCTGCGAGAGTATCAGCGAGAGCGGAATCCGCTTCGGCCGGAGCTTCGGCGACAGCCGCGGCAGAATCCACCGGAGCGGGAACTTCACTACTGGAAGAAACAGCGACAGAGCTAGAAGATGGAGCTACGCTAGAACTAGATGCAACCACGCTACTAGAGGACTGCTTGACACTGCTGGAAGAGGCAACCGAGCTAGACGAGGCCTTGACGCTGCTGCTCGATGCAGGAGCCTTTACTGCAGGAGATTTCTCTGCAGGAGCGGGCGCAGCCGCAACACTACTGGAACTCGGAGCAGCTTGGACAGCCGCACTGGACTGGGCAGCCTCGGCTTCGGCCTCGAACTCCGCAAAAAGGTCACGGGGCTGGGCAAAAGACTGGGCAACAAAAACACTAGCCACACAGGCGATCAATGAATAGGCAAACTTGCGCATATAACGCTAAAATAGCAAAAAACGGGTATTTAGACGCATAAAAAGCCACTAGTTATTGGCTATTCGTATTTGTTTTTTAACTAAAAAGAGAAATTATCCGACAAAGCCGGTAAACGAGCTTAAATCGGCGTTTTTATATAAACACAAAGAACCACCTAGCGAGGGATTACCCCGTTAGGCGGCGAATCTTGGCAAACCTTAGAAAATCTAGATTAGATGCCGAGTTCAGCAGCAACAGCCTGGATACCAAGCTTGTTGATCGTGCGAAGCCCTGCAGCGCTAACGCGGAGGGTCACCCAGCGGTCTTCTTCAGGAATGTAGAAACGCTTCTTCTGAAGGTTCGGCAGCTGCTTCATCAACTTCTTGCGGTTAGAGTGGGAAACCATGTTGCCCACGAGGCCGGCCTTGCCGGTAACTTCACAAATGCGGCTCATAATAAACTCCGTTGTTTTATAACGGACGCAATTTTAGAAAAAAAGCGTCCGTTCGTCAAGGTTAAATTATCAATCTTGCAATGCCTTTGGCAGGTTAAATTTGGTTGATTCGACCAATTTTACGAAATTTTCGATTTCTACGGGGGCAAATTTCTCTTTTATCCAGTCCACCACCCCCTGGACGAGCACCTCAGGAGCACTTGCACCGCTCGAAATACCCACCGATTCGATATTTTCGAACCATTCCGGCTTCAAATCGTCTACCGAGGCAATCAAATAGCTGGGAATGCCTTGTTCAAGCCCAAGTTCCATCAGACGGCTGGAATTGGAAGAATTCTTGGCACCCACCACCAAAAGCATATCCACCTTGGAGCAGAGATCGAGGACCGCCGCCTGACGATTGCCCGTCGCATAACAAAGGTCTCCCGCATCGGGACCGATAATGTTGGGGAATCGTTCCTTGAGCGCTTCGATAATTTTGCGGGTTTCAGCCACCGAAAGTGTGGTCTGCGTAATGTAGGCCAGTTCCTTGTCAGCGGGGACTTCCACCATCCGTGCGTCGGTTTCGTTCTTGATCAGCGTGATGGCTCCCGGCGGAAGCTGGCCCAGAGTGCCCTCCACTTCGGCATGGCCTGCATGCCCAATCAGAATGATATGGCGGCCGGCAGCATAATGACGCTTGGCACTGAAATGAACCTTGAGCACCAGCGGACAACTAGCATCCAGCACCTGCAGTCCGCGTTTTTCGGCGTCGGCATAAATTTCTTCGGCGACCCCGTGGGCAGAGAAAATCACTACCGAGCCCGACGGGACTTCGTCCAGTTCATCGACAAAGACAACGCCCTTGGACTTGAGAGTATCAACCACGAACTTATTATGCACGATTTCATGGCGCACGTAAATAGGGGTTCCGAATTTTTCAATAGCGCGTTCCACCACATGAATGGCTCGATCCACGCCCGCACAAAAACCGCGGGGAGTCGCAAGAATCACCTTTTTCATAAAATCCCTTTTATAAAATTCAACAACAACTTATAAGAATTCAAAACCTTCATTCGCTCGGCCATCAAAAACGTCCGCACTGCATCGGGCGAAGGGTGACGGCGACGCAAGAAATCCGCCGGAGTAAAAATCCGGGCGACCACATGTGCGTCGACCAGTTTAGCTACCACATCGTCATGCCCCATGGCGTAAGGACCGACACACGTGGATACGCCCATCTGCAAAGGTTCCCAGAAATCATGGATTCCTAAACGACGGTCAAACGAGCCGCCCACGACTGCACTCCTAGATTTCAGAAGAATCTCGCGGGAAAGCCCAAAGCGGGTCACCAAGGAGACAGAGCCCTTCTCGACAGAAGGGTAATCTACCACAGGCAGTTCAGACTCTTTCAAAAGTCTTCGGAATAAATTCAGTTCCGAAAGTTTGCGCGGCATGAGCACTACCGATTCGCCCTTGTCCACGGAATCCTTCGCCATGGACACAAGCGCTTCGGCTTCTTCTTGATGGAACGACAGGAACACCACGTCGACAGTCGGCTTTTCAGGTTCACAGACCAGGCCTCCATCACGGGCCCAGTTTAAAAGTTTCCAGTCGCCACCCATGGTGCACGGAACAAAGCCCTTGCTCGCATACGTGAAACGGCCAAGGTCCGCAGCCGTCTGCATGCAGGCATAACCCATCCCCGAAAAATTGATGAACGGGAACGACTTGCGGTAACGTCCTGAAACAAGCGCAATGTTTCGGCGGGTCGAAAGTTTGGACATGGTCGAAAGGTAACCCGGCCAAAGTTCGTTTTCGGCTAAGACTAGCCCCAGGGGCTGCACCGCACTTGCAAACAAGTGCAATGCCGACGGTACATCGGCCGGAGCAATAGCCACCTCGGCGACGCCTGCGCAGGAATCCTTCAGGAACGAGACCACTTCGACTTTCTGCGAAGTAATCAGAATCTTCGGACAATTCGGCAAGTCCTCTCGGAGTGCATGCGCAAGTCCAAGAAGCATGCGGCATTCGCCGAGACTTGCCCCATGAAGCCAAAGATACGGACCGTCGCTTGGCCACGGGCCAGACAAACGTTCTTCAATATGATATTCGCGATCGAGGCGAGGCAACTTGCTAGCGGCACGCGCCACCGTCTTAATGGCAGTCCCTACAGCAAGGCGTCCTAAGTTCTTTACGTTTAAGTCCATAGCATGAACGCAATCTTACGGACAACAATCAGCAAAAGGATCATGATCATCCAGAGCCATGTAAAATGGTCTGCAAGGAACGCCTCTTTTGCAGAACGCATCGGTCCAGAGCGGTGGAATTCGCGCGGGAAAAAGGCAGGGGTCTGCTGCGCCCAGATTTTCCACTCGTCACCGAACTTTTTCTCCAGGAAGCGGTCATCGAGTTTACCCAAATAGACTTCAAACGCGACAAGAACCACGATGAACGGAATGACGCGCAGGCTTAGACCCAAGTGCAAGATAATCAGCGAAATCCCAAACGCCGCGTTAGACACGTACAACGGATGCCGCAACCTAGCGTAGGCGCCCCAAGTCACCAACTCGTCGGCATCCTGGATGTCTCCACGCGTATGGTCGCCAATGACGCGGCGAGCCTTGACGCGCAAGAAAAACGCCAAGATGAACACATTGACAAAGACAAGGAACATGACAATTTCGAGGTCAGCCGGTTCAAATACCAGCATGATTAACGAAAGGACACCCAAGACCCACCCGCGGTAACGGAAAAGGAACTCGCGCTTAGGTTCTTCTTCGGGAAGCTGAGCCGTTTCAACAGACGAATCGTCGCTCTGTTTGACCGTATTTTCAACCGGATTTATCTGCTCATTCTGACTTTCAACAGGTTCGTCCATATCACCTCCGCTAAAGCTTTGCAACATTAAATATACATTCAACTTCGGGAGCAAGCACATCATGACTCACAATAATTGTCCATTTATCCAAAGCGTGAGCTGCATCAAGGTAGGATTTCAGCAGCTTTTCGCGGTCGGCCAGCGCCACGGACGCAAAAGGTTCATCCAGAAGGATCGTGCGGGAGTCCGAGGCGAGCGCCCAAAGGAGCGCCACGCGGGCACGTTCGCCGCCTGAAAGGCCTGATTTTTGAAGGAGGGGGGCGGCACCCGAAGACTGCATAAAGGACTTGAGGATCGAAGACAATTCGGAATCGTAGCGTTTTTCGAGAAGGCGGGAAAGCATCCACCTAGGCGGAAGTTCCAGGTCTTGTGCGACAAAGAACACATCGCGGGGGGTATTCGCATCGGCAGAATTCCAGCGTTCAAGCCCCGAAAGCAGACGCAATAGCGTGGACTTGCCCACCCCATTTTTACCGCGGACAAGAACCGGTTTTTCGCGGGACCACTGGAGCGCAAGGTCCGTGAATACAGGAGTTTCGGAGCCTTCATAAGTGAATTGTCCCTTGTGAATGGACACCGCACCGGACGCAGCAATATCTTTGCCAGCGGATTTTCCGGCCAATTCAAGCTTTTCAAATTCTTCGAGGACATTGATTGCCGAAACTGCCGAGCGGAACTGCGGCATGACGCGGGCGCATTCCTTGACAGGCTTGTAGCAGAGGAGCACCGCCGAGGTAAACAGCACCAGGCCAGACGCGTCCATGTAGCCGCGGGCCATCAAAAGCGCACAGAACGCAAGCACCAAGACCATTGCAAGCACCGAAACCGTCTCGGTCAAAAGCGAAAGGCCGGATTTTTTGATAGCGGCGGAGAAACCTGCATCACGGAGGCCACGGACTTCTTTCAGCAAGCCATCCGAGATATCCTTGCGCTCGTCGCGGCCGCTCCACTGCCTAAAAAGCCTACGGGCAAGCGACAGGTTTCCGCGGAAATCGGAACGGGACCGCAACAAGGATTCTTCGGCGGGCCCTAGCTTGTGGAGTTTTCGCTGGAGGACCGCCACCAGCGGCACAATCACCACGAAAAGGAATGCGGTAAGCGGCCAGGAAATGTAAAAGAGCACCGGTAAAAAGACAATCAGTTGAAGAATCGCCTGAACCGCCTGAAAAAAAACGCCGCCGTTATTCTGGAGCACGACGGTCGCCTCGTAAGTGGATTCGACCATGCGTTCGCCCTTGGGGGTATGGAAATTCTTAGGAGCGAGATCACGGAGCCTGTGCAAGAACCACGCCTGCACCCGTGCCGAAACTTTATAGAGCCAACCTTCGGAAACTTTTGACTTGCCGTACAGGAACAACAGGCGAAGCATGGCGAGAACCACCATTCCCCCGACCCAGGCTGCAAGCGGAATATCGGCCTTGCCCCCAACGATGTCAATAAAGGAGCGAACACCCCAAAGCACCGCCGCATCGGCAGCACTTGCCAAAAGCGCCATCGGCAAAAAGCGGATTACACCGCCTTTCAGGGATTTTTTCAGCCATTTTCGCAAATTCACGCAGAAAAATTAACTTTTTTCCAGTTGCCCCCTTGACTAAAATTAAATAGTTACCTATATTTGGCCCTACTAAACGCCCCTATCGTCTAGTGGCCCAGGACTCGGGATTTTCATTCCCGCAACAGCGGTTCGAAACCGCTTGGGGGTAGTCACAAAAAGAACCAGCTGAAAAGTTGGTTCTTTTTTTATGCCCTCAAAAAAAACGCGCCAACCACCCTTGACTAACAAAAAATCTTTCCTATATTTGGTCGCACAAATCGCCCCTATCGTCTAGTGGCCCAGGACTCGGGATTTTCATTCCCGCAACAGCGGTTCGAAACCGCTTGGGGGTATAAAGAAAGGATGTGTCAAAGACACATCCTTTCTTTTTCAACCTTTTTAAAGGTATAAGAAAAGGTTCATCTTTTGATGGACCTTTTCTTTTTACCCGCGAGCAAACCGCCTCACAGGGTATAAAAAAGGCACAACATTCAGTTGTGTCTTTTTTTTGTAATTGGGCGGACAGTCCCTTTAAAAAAAGTTACATTAAAAGAAGAATTTGTCTTGAAGGAGGAGAAAACAAGATGTTCTTGAAGAAATTTGCCTTTATCCTGACACTCGCCCTGTGCGCGTTCTCGTTCGCAGATGAATATCTAGAGTATCCGCCAAAGGTGGACGGCTGCTACCAGATATCCACGGCCCAGGAGATGAACGGCTTTATTCGAATCGTGAACGGGTTTAGTGTCGAGGAGTATTCTCCCGACGGCGAGTTTTGGGACGAAAACGGCGATAGGTTTGACTACGTCCATATAAAAGACTCTACAGCCTGCGGTGTACTCACAGCTGATATCAGTCTTATTGCCGACGAATTTGGATGGGACCCGATGGAGACCTTTTCAGGAACCTTTGACGGAAACGGTCACACGATTTCCAACCTCGGAATTATCGGCGACGACTTCTTTTTTAAGTTAATCGAGGGGACAAAAGAAAAACCGGCGGTTGTCAAAAACGTGGGCTGGGTAAACTCAACCATTGATTCGAGATGGGGAAATATCGGGCTAATTCGTAAGAGCGACGGATACGTCATATTGGACCATGTGTACAATAGCGTTGATTATACCGCTTCCCAAGGCCTGGTTTCGTGCTTTGTCCTTACGCAATATGGCCACTTGACGATTTCCAATTCCTATAACGCGGGAAAGATTTCGTACGATTTTTACGACAAGGAGCAGACTGGCATTTTTGTCGCCGATGCTAGGGGCGTTGTCTCTTTAAAGAATGTTTATAATGTTGCTGGAAGTGCAGCCCTTGTGGGGTATGCACACGATACGTTGCAGATAGTCAATGGGTATACTATTGGGGATGGGATAATTAAACCTCTATATACCCGTAATGAAGAATATGGTTCGTATGCAGTGATTAGATGGGACAATTTCTTCTATCCGGATACAATTAGTTCCTATTATGCGGGAGACCCTTTAGAGGAATTTGCCGACGGCACGATTGCCACAAGGTTGCATTATGCGAATGACGATGGAGAGATATGGGGCCAAAATGTGGGTGTGGATCCGCTCCCGATTTTTAGCGGCAAGGTTGTTGGCTACACGGGTTCTTCGGTTAATATCTCGAAGCTGACGGTAGTCTCTTTTGATGGCGACACCACCTCATATCCCGAGTATTATATCGAAGGCGAAACAAGGCCCTTTAAGTATGTTCCGGCACAAAGGGACGGGTATGTCTTTAGTGGCTGGTTCTACAATACAGATGGTGCCGGGCATCCCGTTGATTCTATATCGTATCGCCTTACCGGTGATTTGACGATTTACGGGAAATGGTGGAAAATTCCCGAGCCTAAGGGAGACTGCTATGAGATTGCTACCATGGACGACCTGTTCGGTTTTGCGGCCATTGTGAACGGTGCTCCCGGAGCGAAAAAGGATTCCCTGGCTTGCGGAAAACTCGTGGCCGACGTCAAGTACGAAAAGAATGATGAGAATGGGAGACTGTGGTGGATTCCCATCCAGGATTTTGCGGGAAGCTTTGACGGCAACGGCTTTACCATTGGCGGCCTTTCGTGGTGGCCAGGATATGATGGGCTTAATCGTGTAGAATCGGCATATGTGGGCCTGTTCGGATCGGTTTCCGGGGGCAGCGATGAAAATCCGGTCGTCATCAAGAACCTTAGATTGCAGGACTGCGCATTTACTGCAAAATGGTACGCAGGTACTGTCATTGGTGGCGTGAAGGATAGTTCCAGGGTTACTCTGGACAGCATTCTGGTGGATGCCATTGCTTGGGGAAATTATAGAATAGGCGGAATTGTTGGCTCTGTTCATTATGGGGCGAAAGTTGTTTTGAAAAATTCCGGCAGGACTGGCGAGATGGGAGGGGACTACGATGTCGGCGGGTTTATTGGCGATATCTGGGATGGCGCGCAGGTGACCATTACCAATAGTTTTGTTGACGGAGACGTGTCTGCGAATGAAAATGGGGTAGGTTCCATGATTGGCATAGTCAATGAAGCTGATGTCCTGATAAGCCAGTCGTATGCTAAAGGTCAGGTTCATGGCTATAGCTATATGGGCGGATTTGTCGGCGGCAACTACGGACATGTCCGTATAGAGAATTCATTCCATGTCGGGGATATCGTCACCGGGAATTCTTGTCCGATTGGGGCCGGTGCCTTTGAAGGCGTCGTGATTGGCGGGTTCGTCGGAGTCGCCGGCGCTCCGTTGTCTATTGTCAATTCTTACCTATTGGGGACTATCCAAAACCACTGCCATCCCATTAGGATTGGAGCTCTGGCGGGAACAATCCGTCCCGATAATGTGCATGCTGATAACGTATTTTACCCTTCTACTTTGATTCCGGATAGTACGGTGAATGGCGTTGACGAAGAAAAATTTGCCAATGGCTTTGTCGCCAATGCTTTGCATCACTATGACAACGGTGAAATCAATGGTTTGATTTGGGGACAAGAGGTGGGCGTTGATCCATATCCCGTGTTTACCTCCGAGATTAAGGGCTATGAAGGCGAACACAAGTATTCGAAGCTTGTCCTGTACACCTATGAAAGTGATCCTGTCAAATATGCGAGCTCCTATGAGGAAGGCGTAGAAACGCAGTTGCCCATTCCGTTTCACGAAGGCTACAATTTCCACGGGTGGTTCGACAACGCTGATTTTTCGGGCGATTCTATCAGCAAGATTAGCGCGACAGCTACGGGCGAACTGCACTATTACGCAAGTTTAGAAATGAGACGGTTCTACTTGGGCGCAGAAATCAACGACGTAGACGGTTGCAGTGGCACCGTAGAAGGCGTGGGGTATTATGACTACGGCTCAAGCGTCACATTGAAGGCTGTACCCGACCCCGGCTGTAAATTGAACGATAGTTATGTAACATTCCAGAACGGCGTGGAAGTTTTTGACAAGGTAACACAGTCTGATACCGTCAGCGCATACTTTACCTGTGAGAAGTACAAGATTATATACCATGAGGATGACCAATTCTTTCCGTACTGGTACGAGAGTCGTTATAGCCATGGAAGCGCCATGGCACTTGTGGTCCTAGATGATCGGACCTGCTATACCTTTGCAGGCTGGTATGACAATGAAGGCCTTGAAGGCGAACCTATTGATTCTATTTCGAAGGGTTCGATTGGCGACAAGGAATTCTGGCCCAAGTGGGTTCTCCGCGACGACAAATCCTGTCCAGAATCCTCTAGTTCCAGCGTGGTCAGCTCGAGTTCCGAACAGCAGTCCTCTTCTTCTGTTTCGAGTTCGTCCAGCTCTGTGCTGTCGAGTTCTAGCGATACGCCAAAATCTAGTTCCAGTTCGGCAAAGTCCAGCTCTAGCGACGCTCCGAAATCTAGTTCTAGCACGGTAGAATCTAGTAGCAGTGCAAAATCTAGCTCCAGCTCGGCAGGGTCCAGCAGCAGCGCGAAGTCTAGCTCGAGTAATGCGCCGAAGTCCAGTTCCAGCAAGACGAATCATATCGCCCTCGTCTGGGATGCGAATATGGTCGTCACTACTGCCGGCCGTAATATCCATATTGACGGTGCGCGAGTCGGCATGCCGCTGGCATTGTTCGATATGCAAGGCCGCGTCATCTATACCGGTCGCACGAGTGCGTCCAGCATGGATTTGCAGGTACCGAGCTCCGGTTCTTACTTAGTGAAAATCGGCTACAGCATGAAGCATGTTCGGGTTAAATAAATCGCGCGAAACGAACCCTCTGCGAGGGTTCTCATCCTATTTTCAGTGAAACAAAAAGCGGGGCCTTACGGCTCCGCTTTTTGTTTCAAGGAGAGAGAGGGATTCGAACCCTCGGTCCTGTGACAGACTCCGGATTTCGAGACCGGCCCATTCGACCACTCTGGCATCTCTCCGAGGTTCGCACAATGTAGTAAAATATTTTTCGGTTGTCTACGCCCATTTCTAAAGAAAAACTTGCAACCCTTTGAAATCGGGCCCTTTATTTCTACATTTGGCCGCAAATCCAACAAAATGGATCCAAAAAACTTCAGGTTTATAAGCGCGAGTGCGCTTCGGGGCTTTTCAAGGTTCAGCCGGACAACCGGCATAAGAACCATTCGATAGTGCGGCATGGGCCGCAGATGAAGTTTACGGGTCCTGAAGGCGTATTATGACGAAGAATACTGAAGAACGTATTCCTGAAGAAGCTATTGACCCCAAATCCAAGATTGCCCGCGAAGCAGACGCGTTTTTGAACGCCATCGCAGGCGGAGCCGACGAAGACGAGGCAGACGAAGCCGCATTCCTCGAAGTGAACCCGAATGGCGTGGTTGTGGACGAAGAGGGCGACGTGCTCAAGAAAGGCTGCAAGTCGGCCATTGAAGTCGGCACAAAGGTCGAATTCGAAGAAGGTGAAGCAGAACAGCCCGAAGATGACTGCGACGAAGACTACGCAGAATCCAAGAAAGACTGCGCCGAACCGGTCGAAGAAGAACAACACGCTGTGGAAGACGCCGCTGACAGAGCTCCGGCCAACGAAACTGTTGCTGAAGAATCCGACATCAATTCTGACGATGAACTAGCCGAAGACACGGAACCCGCTGACGAAGCGCTGGTCACATTCGAAGACCTCGGACTTGCAGACGAAGTTCTTGAAGCCATCAAGGCATTGAACTACGAGACACCCTCTCCCATTCAGGCGAAGGCGATTCCCGCCCTGTTGCAGGGAGCAAACTTGCTCGGCACGGCCCAGACCGGTACCGGCAAGACCGCCGCATTCTCGCTTCCGCTGCTTTCGAGGCTCGACTTTAACGGTCACGAAACCTCGATGCTCGTGCTCACGCCGACCCGCGAACTTGCGATCCAGGTAGCCGAAGCCATCCAGCAGTATGCCGCCAAAATGCCGAAGGTGCATGTGGTTCCGGTTTACGGCGGACAGGACATCGCCGTACAGCTCCGCGCCCTCAAGCGCCAGGCAAACATCGTGGTCGCCACTCCGGGCCGTTTGATTGACCATATTAAGCGCGGCTCCATCGTGCTTTCGGGCGTAAAGGCCATCGTTCTCGACGAAGCCGACGAAATGCTCGACATGGGATTCATGGAAGATGTGGAAACCATCCTCAAGGAAATCCCGGCAAGCGCCCAGCGCGCCCTCTTTAGCGCTACCATGCCTAAAGAAGTCAAGAAGATTATTGAACAACATTTGGGCGAATACGAAGAAGCCTGCATCGAAGGCAAGACGACGACCGTCGAAAATATCCGCCAGCGCTACTTACTTGTAAAGAACGAACATAAGATCGAGGCGCTCGCCCGCGTACTCGAAGGCGAAGATTTTGACGGCGTTTTGATTTTCGTGCGCACCAAGCAGAATACGACCGAAGTCGCCGAAAAGCTCGAAAGCCGCGGATTCAACGTGGCCCCCTTGAACGGCGACCTCGCCCAGTCCATGCGCGAACGCACCATCAACCGGCTCAAGATGGGCAAGCTCGACATCGTCGTCGCCACCGACGTGGCCGCCCGCGGAATCGACGTGGACCGCATCACGCACGTGGTGAACTACGACATTCCCTTTGACACCGAATCTTATGTGCACCGCATCGGCCGTACAGGCCGCGCAGGCCGCAGCGGAAACGCCATCCTCTTTATCACTCCGCGTGAAAAGAAGATGCTCAAGATTATTGAAAAGGCAACCCGCCAGCCGATCGAAACGATGGAATTGCCCACCGCCGAAATTATCAGCGCAAAGCGCGTGGCCGCCTTCAAGGACAAAATCAAGAGTGTGATTACCACCGGCGAACTCGACAAGTTCAAGGATCTTGTGGAAAGCATGGTGAGCGAAAGCGCTACAGAAGGTGCAGAACCGCTAACCGCCGCAGACATCGCCGCCGCCGTCATCAAGATTTGGCAGAAAAAGCAGCCGCTGTTCCCGGAACTCAAGCCGCTTGACGTTCCGCGCGAAAGAGGCGAACGCCGCGACCGCAGCAACGACAACTTTGGACTCGACCGCGAAGAAAAGAGTAGGCTCCGCAAGGAACGCAACGAAGGCGCGAACGGCGTCGAAGAAGGCTACCTGCGCTACTACCTAGGTGTAGGCCGCCGCGACCACGTGACGCCGCGAGACATCGTAGGCGCTATCGCCGGCGAAGGCAACATCAGCAGTTCCAACATCGGGCGCATCAAGCTGTTCGACAAGTTCAGCACCGTGGAACTCCCCGAAACCATGCCGCAGGAAGTCCTCGACATTTTGGCCGACATGACGATTCGCGGCAATGAATCCAGATTCCGCCTAATGACCGACGAACCGCCTACCGGCCCCGCTCCGGGAACCCGCCCGCGCGCGAGCCGCGAAGACCGCCGCAGTTTCCACCGCGGCGAAGGCCGCAAGGACTTTGGCGACCGCCACGGCAAAAAGTTCGGTGACGACAAGCCTTTCGAAAACCGTAAGGCCCGCCGCGAAAAGATGTTTGCGGACCGTAAGCCGGGCAAGTTCGAAGATCGCTCGTTCCGCAAGGACCACGACGAGCGAAGCTTTGGCGACAAGCCATTCCGCAAAACTCGCCGCTTCGGAAGAGTTTAAGTAAACGCAAGAGGTTCGCTCCGCCGAGCCTCTTTTTTACTATACTTGCGGCATGACTTTTTCGACTCTCATCGGCATCATTCTGTTGCTCGCCCTTGTCTTTTTTAAGCTTAAGGGCAAATCGCCGAAGAAGAATCCGAAAATGTACCATGGAGACGGCCGTCGCAAAACATTCCGCGATTTTGAGCAGGAACGCCGTAAGGGCTTGAGCGACGGCATTCGCGGGCTAGACAAGCCTTTTGAATTGGGCGGTTACGGCATCACGCACGCACCCACCCGCAGCGAAAACTTCTTCAAGCCAAATCCGAAATTCAATGACGAGCGCATCGCGAACGACCCGCGCGGCATTTTTGGCGAAGCCGCCATGATGGCTTTAACCGCGCGCGTCTGCGACACCGACAAGCGCCGCTACGTTCTAATGCGAAATCTCTACATTCCGGCCCGCGCAGGCTACACCGAAATTGACGCCTTGCTCTTGCACCAGTCGGGCATTTACGTTCTCGAAAGCAAGAACCTTTCCGGCGAAATCGCAGGCGACCTCGAAAGCGAGCGTTGGAATCAACACTTGAACGCAAGCACCGAACATACGTTCCATAACCCCATTCGCCAAAACATCGGACACATCTTGACGCTAGAACATTTCCTCAAGATTCGTCACGAGCAGGCGCACTTTATTTCGTTCGTGGTTTTCAGCGACCGCTGCACCTTACGAAAAGTGCCCAAGGATAACGAATTCTGGAGCATCGTCCACTGCAGCGAATTGCAAGACGCTCTACTCAAGCGCATCACGAGCCGCAAGACCATTTACAGCATGCAACAACTCGAAGACTTTTATTATAAATTGCAAGGCTGCATGAACGTGAGCGAAGAAGTGAAGAAGCAACATAGAGATTACGCCAGCAAAAGAGGGACAGCGCTTTCTTAATTACAAACCACTTCCTACCGCCAACTTCCTACTGCCTACTTCCTACTAATAAATATGAAACAGATTGTAAAGAAAACAGTTCTCGATAACGGAATCACGATTTTAACGGACTACATGCCGCATGCCTACTCGGTTGCGGTTGGCGTCTGGGTGCCGCGCGGATCGCGTCACGAAGCGAAAGACGAATTTGGCCTGAGTCATTTTTACGAACACTTGGTATTCAAGGGAACCGAAAACCGGAGCGCACTAGAAATCGCCCGCGCCATCGAAGACAAGGGCGGAAACCTGGAAGCCTATACCACCCGCCAGGAAACGGGTTTCTACGCGCAAATCGAACGCAGCCACTTGCCACTCGCCATCGACGTGATTGCCGATATGCTCATGCACCCGCGCATGGACAAGAAGGAAATGGAAAAAGAACGCCGCGTGATTATCGAAGAAATCCACAGCTACGACGACATTCCCGAAGAAATCGTAGGCGACGTCTTTAACGCCATCCACTTTAAAGGCAGCGGAATCGCCCATTCCATTACCGGAAACATCAAGCAAGTCAAGGCGCTCACGCACAAGCAAATGCTCAAGTACAAGGAACAAGTCGTAAGCGAGATTCCGCTCCTGATTTGCGCCTCGGGTAAAGTCAACCACGAAGAACTTGTAGAACTTTGTGCAGAAAAATTCGCACAAAAGAAAGTGAACGGCACTACACCAACCGACATTTACAAGGCAAGTAACAGCGTCAAAGTCGTACAGAAACAAGACATTGCACAATCGAACCTTTTCTGGGGTTTAAGCTTTGACCGAAGCCTGATGGATGAACGCGCCCGCTGCGCACTTTCGCTCTTTAACGTAGCGATGGGTGCCGGCATGGCCAGCCGCCTGTTCCAAAAAATCCGCGAAGACAAGGGACTTGCCTACTCCGTGTATTCAACCGCCGACGTTTACCTCGACTGCACCGACTGGGGCGTATCCCTCGCCACCGAACCGCACCAGTTGAACACGGCGCTAGAACTTTCTCTCAACGAAATCCGTAACTTCTTGAAGCGCGGATTCAATAAGGGTGAATACGAACGCACCAAGACGAACATCCTCGGTGCCATGTACCTAGGCGCCGACAGCCCCGAAAAGCGCGTCGTGCGCATGGCCGAACAAGTGCTGCACTTGGGCGAATTCCATACCATGGATCAGTCCGAAAAGCTAATCCAGTCCATGCCCGAAGACGAAGTCGTCGCCATAACGAATAAGTTATTCGGCGCAGCTAAGTTCTCGGCAGCGGTAATCGAACCAGCTAGCAAGAAAAAGACTCAAATTCCGGTACATTTTTTCTAAAGCCCGAAATTAATTCTTATTATTTAAGAAAATAAGGCATTATTATGAGAATTTCTACCAAAGGCCGCTATGCACTGCGCGTCATGATTGACCTTGCTCAACACAGCAAGGACGAATACGTGAAATTACAGGAACTAGCCGAAAGACAGCAAATTTCTGAAAAATACCTTGAAGGCATTTTAGGTTCGCTCGTTCGCGGCAAACTGCTTACGGGCGCCCGCGGCAAAGCCGGCGGTTACAGGCTCAACTGCGAACCCGCCCAATGTAGCGTATGGCAAATCCTTTCGGTTGTAGAAACATCCGTTTCGCCCGTCGCCTGCCTTGACGAAAAGGAAAACACCTGCGAACGCGCCAACATCTGCATTACGCTCCCGGTATGGAAAGAGCTCCATTCCATGATCAAGGATTACCTGGATGGTGTCAAACTGGACCAATTTTTGCGCAATAGTCCAAAGGCCAAGGGTAAAATTCCTGGCGGAAAGAACTGGAATTGCGGTTTATAGCGCCTAAACCGCTTTTTTTCGAGTACTAGTTATAGTTTAAAACTATTAGTAAGAAAAATGTAAGCAAATTTCTTGCATACCGCTTTATTTTCCTATTGATTTGGTGGGATTAAAGTTCTAATTTACCACCTGTCGAACGGATTAGCCGTTCAAAGCAATTAACAAAAAAATTCGTTCCGAACCAAAACCGGAATGACACGCGAGGAAGAGTCGCAAAGGTAGGATAGCCTATGAGTTGTCGAATGTGTAACAGAACTGAACCATCCTGGAAAAGCCAGGCATAAAAAACAACAAACCATTTAATCGTCCCACCGCGGACAACAATCAAAAAAGGAATTTATACAATGACTACACAGAACAAGCTCCATTTCGAAACTCTCCAGGTTCACGTTGGCCAGGAACATGCAGATCCCACAACCGATTCTCGCGCAGTTCCCATCTACCAGACCACTTCCTACGTGTTCCATAGCGCTCAGCATGCCGCTGACCGTTTCGCCCTGAAGGACGCCGGTAATGTCTATGGCCGTATCAACAACTCTACGCAGGGCGTGCTCGAAGAACGTATCGCTGCCCTCGAAGGTGGTGTTGCCGCTCTCGCCGTCGCTTCCGGTGCAGCTGCCATTACCTACGCCATTACGGCTCTCGCCCGCAAGGGTGACCACGTGGTTGCACAGCGTACGGTTTACGGCGGTACCTTCAACCTGCTGCAGCACACGCTCCGCGACTTCGGTATCGAAACGACTTTCGTTGACACCCACGACCTCAAGAGTGTCGAAGCTGCTGTCAAGAGCAACACGAAGCTCATCTTTATCGAAACGCTCGGCAACCCGCATTCCGACATTCCGGATATCGAAGCCATCGCTGAAATCGCCCACAAGAACAAGATTCCCCTGGTCATCGATAACACCTTCGGTACTCCGTACCTGATTCGCCCGATTGAACACGGTGCCGACATTGTGGTGCATTCTGCAACCAAGTTCATCGGTGGCCATGGCACGACTCTCGGCGGTATCATCGTGGACGGCGGCAAGTTCGACTGGGCTGCATCCGGCAAGTTCCCGCAGTTCACCGAAGTGAACCCGAGCTACGGAATTCCTTTCACCGCGACGGGCGCCGCTGCTTACGTGATCTACGTTCGCACGATTCTCCTCCGCGACGAAGGTGCTGCCATTTCTCCGTTCAACGCATTCCTCCTGTTGCAGGGTGTCGAAACGCTTTCTCTCCGCCTGGATCGCCATGTGGAAAACACCAAGAAGGTTATCGAGTTCCTCACCAAGCATCCGAAGGTTACCCGCGTGAGCCATCCGAGCCTCCCGAACCATCCGGACCACGAACTTTACAAGAAGTACTTCCCGAATGGCGGCGGTTCCATTTTCACCTTCGACATCAAGGGCGGTCAGGAAGAAGCCTTCAAGTTCATTGACAACCTGAAAATTTTCAGCCTGCTTGCCAACGTTGCCGACGTGAAGAGCCTCGTGATTCACCCGTACACCACCACGCACGCCGAACTTTCTCCGGAAGAATTGGCCGCCGCCGAAATTACCCCGGCAACGATCCGCGTGTCTATCGGTACGGAACATTACGAAGACATTATCGCCGACCTCGAAAACGGCTTTGCCGCAATCTAATTGATTGCATTGAGTTTCCAGATCCGAGCGCGTTTTCACCATTAGGAAACGTTCGTCGGACTGGATTCTTTTTTATAAACTGCCATTAAGACAGTAACGGAGAGTATTAAATGATTGACTTCGAATATTATAATCCTGCAAAAATCATTTTTGGCGAGCACAGTGAACAGAAGCTAAAATCACTTTTGGCCGCACACAATGTAAAGTCACTCCAACTCGTTTACAGCGGTGACTTTATCAAGACGCTGGGCATTTACGATGTGATCAAGGCAGCTGTCGCTGAACTCGGGATTCGTTTTTCGGAAAACGGGAATGTGGTACCGAACCCTTCGATTGACCTGGTGCGCGAACTCGTGAAGCAGGGCAAGGAAAATCAGGTGGACTTTGTGCTCGCGGTCGGTGGAGGAAGTTCGATTGATACGGCAAAGGCAGTGGCACTCGGCATTCCGTATGACGGCGATGTGTGGGACTTCTTTGAAAAAGGCATCTCGCCCAAGCAGGTTTTACCTATTGGCGTGATTGCAACGACCGCTTCGAGCGGTTCCGAGACTTCGAACGCAGCGATTCTTTCGAGCGGTGAATGGAAACTCGGTTTTGAAGATGACCGGATCATTCCGAAATTCGCCATCATGAACCCGAAATACACGGTGGGCTTGCCGGCATACCAGACTTTTGTAGGCATCGCTGACGTACTCTCGCACTTGTTGGAACGCTATTTCTCGGACGAAAAGAATTCCGACACGACGGACTACCTGATTGAAGGCGCGATTCGCGCATTGCTCGTGAATGCGGACAAGCTCTTGAAAGATCAGAAGGACGTCAATGCCCGTGGTGAAATCCAGTGGCTCGCGAGCGTTGCTCACGGCGGATTCCTGGATGCGGGGCGTCGCGCGGACTGGGGCTCTCACCGAATCGAGCATGAACTTTCGGCGCAGTACAACATCACTCACGGCGAAGGCATGGCCGTTGTCACCGTCGCTTGGACCAAGTACATGGCCGAGAAAAAGCCCTGGAGGCTTGCACTTTTGGCAAACAGGGTTTTCGGGGTAGATTCCTACAACTACAACGAAACGGAACGAGCTTATATTTTGTCAGAAAAGCTTTCGGCTTTCTTCAAGAAACTGCACCTCGCAACAACCCTGGCAGAACTCAAGATCGACAACAAGGATTTTGACGCCATGGCCGCAAGAGCCGTAAGAAACGGCAATGTCGGGCATTATGTACCTTTAGATGCAACCGCAATCAAGGACATTTTGACGTTAGCTTTGTAAATTTTAACAGGAAAAACAATTCAAAGATAAGGATTAAAAACATGTCTAAAATCTATACCTCCGCCGACCAGCTCATTGGTCACACCCCGCTTCTCGAACTCACCCATATCGAAGAAGGCCTCGGAGCCAAGATTCTTGGAAAGCTCGAATACTTCAACCCCGCCGGTTCCGTGAAGGATCGTATTGCAAAGGCGATGATTGACGAAGCAGAAAAGAGCGGTAAGCTCAAGAAGGGTGCCGTGATTATCGAACCGACTTCGGGCAACACCGGTATCGGTCTTGCATCTGTCGCTGCAGCACGTGGCTACCGCATCATCATCGTGATGCCCGAAACCATGAGCGTGGAACGCCGCCAAATCATGAAAGCCTACGGCGCAGAACTCGTGCTGACCGAAGGCGCCAAGGGCATGAAGGGCGCTATCGAAAAGGCCGATGAACTCGCCAAGGAAATCCCGAACAGCTTTATTCCGGGCCAGTTCGTGAACCCGGCAAACCCGGCAGCCCACAAGGCCACCACCGGTCCTGAAATTTGGGAAGACACCGATGGTAAAGTTGATATTTTTGTGGCCGGTGTCGGTACCGGTGGTACGGTCACAGGCGTAGGCGAATACCTCAAGTCCAAGAATCCGAACGTGAAGATTGTAGCCGTTGAACCGGCTAGCTCTCCGGTACTTACCAAGGGTACTGCTGGCGCACACAAGATTCAGGGCATTGGCGCAGGCTTTATTCCTGAAACTTTGAACACCAAGGTGTACGACGAAGTGATCGCTGTCGAAAACGAAGCCGCCTTCGAAGCCGGCCGTGAAATCGGCAAGAAGGAAGGCGTACTCGTTGGCATTTCTTCGGGTGCAGCCCTCTGGGCAGCCAAGGAACTCGCGAAGCGCCCGGAAAACAAGGGCAAGACGATTGTCGCACTCCTCCCGGATACCGGCGATCGCTACCTTTCTACCGCGCTCTTCGCAGAATAATTACAAATGAATTGTTACACAGGAGGCCCTTAACGGGGCCTCTTTTTGTTTTTCTATGTTTGCGCCAGGTTTAATTTATGGCACACAAGAACATCATCTTCGATTTAGGTGGAGTCATCCTCGACATCAACATGCAAAAGGCCCTAGACGGCTTTGCTGCACTCGGGATTCCCCAAAGTGAACTCCGCTTCGATAAAGGTGAAACAGCCGACTTGATGCACCATTACCAGCTCGGGCATTTTGCGACCGATGAATTCTGCAGACTCGTTGCCGCCAAGTGCAATCCGGGTACGACTCCCGAACAAGTCGCACTCGCCTGGAACAGCATTTGCATCGGCATTCCCGAACGAAAGCTGAACGCCATCAAGGCACTTAAGCAACGAGCCAATGTTTACCTGCTGAGCAACACCAACGACCTTCATTGGCAATACTGCCAGGACCATTGGTTCAACGCGGGCGGAAACCGTTGCGAAGATTTTTTCAACCAGGTGTTCTTAAGCCAGGACCTGCACCTCGAAAAACCCAGCGCAAAAATCTTTGAATACGTCACCAAAACAATCGGCGCTGTCCGCGGCACAGAGGTGTCAGGCGACATAACCTCGGACACAATCTTCCTCGACGACAACATCGATAACGTAAATGCCGCAAAAAATTGCGGCATTCAAGCGGAGCAAATCACACCCGATTTCGACTGGTTCGATTACCTTAAAGCGCTTAATTAAAACGCCTGGTAAATCTTGAATATGGCGAGAATCTTTCCGATAATGGCGGGGATTCCCGGGCACAAGAAGCAGAGGATTACGCGAGTCACGCGGTTTTTCCACCAGCGTTTGACCTGCCAGATATCGTCAGTCAACGTTTCCATTTCGGACACGCGCGGCGGGCGCATGTAAACCTGCGTCAGCGCCGTAAAGAACCCGACACCAATCAGCGGTGTAAGACCCGTAAACGGAGCCGCGATAAGCGCCACCAGAACTGTCAGCGGATGACCGCCAGCAATGATGGTACCGAGCATGGCTCCACCGCCGGTGAGCATCGCCCACTGCAGGCTGAGTTCGCCCGCCTTTTCGGCACCCGTATGCACGCCCACGGCAATAATACTTGCGATGATTGCAACCGGAATGGCCCAGCCGATAATCTTCCAGATGGGAGCGCTCTTCGGAATCACGCTAATGGATTCTTCGCTCGGGAGTTCGCGGTTTTCTTCGATAATGTGCGCAATCCCGTTCATGTGGCCCGCACCGACAACGGCCACAATCTTTTTGCCCGGAGCGTTCCTGATTTTGCTTGCGAGGAACTGGTCGCGTTCGTCGATAAGCACTTGTTTGACTTCGGGGAACGACTTTCCAAAATCCTGCATCATGGCACTCAAAGCATCTTGTTCCTTAATCTTGGCCAAGTCTTCTTCACTGACTTCGGTCTTGTCAAAAATACTTGCGATGAGTCCACCCAAAAGGCTCAACTTACGATACCACGGAGTGCAAGCCCAAGTACGCCTCAAGGTAATCTTGATGTCTCGGTCGGCAAGCACCAGTTCAGCGTTCTTTTCTGCAGCGACATCAACAGCTTCTTTAAGTTCGGAACCAGGCTTCACGCCCGTCTGAGCCCCCATGCGCTTCTGGTAGGACCCGAGCACCAAGTTTGCAATAAGCGTCGCCAACTGTTTTTTCTTGATGACTTGCTTTAAATCAGTCTTTTTCCAGCGGTCCGGATCCTTGATAGAATTCAAACGCCCTTCGTCCAATTCAACACAAACTGTATCCGGAGATTCTGCTTCAATAGTCGCCCGAACCAGGTCCTTGGAGGCCTGGGAAATATGGGCGGTACCAATTAGAATAAGCTCTCTATCGTCTTTTTTAATGCGGTAAATATCAGATTTTTCGTTCATCGGACTAAATGATAGCAAGAAAACGGCTTGCAAATTGAAAAAAAATTTTCTTTTTTGTTGACTTTATCAAAAAATGTTTATATTTATATAAAATTTTCGTTTTTCGGAGGTTTGGCCCTATGAAAAAAATTTTGGCATATCTTTCTTTGGCGGCATTGGTTCTGACCGGCTGTGCAGGTTCTAAGTCTGATGACCCGGAAGCCCTTGACAACGCATTGGTCGGATTCACCTCCTGTGTGCAGGGTTCTCGCTGGCAGGAAGCTCTTGAATATGTGACGCCAAGCGAAGCTGACGCAATCGCAACATCCGATGGTTACGAATTCAAAGACGAATACAAGACTGCCGCCCGCAGACTCCCGCTTTCGACACTCCGTAGAGCAGGACTCCAGGTTGACGGCAGAGGCCGTCTAATAGGCATCAAGGACGCCATGGACGAAGCTAACGGCCGCTACGTGATGTCCGAAGAACAGGCCAAGGTTGGTACCAACCTCAAGCAGATGGAAGACGAACGCGTGAAGCGCCGTATTGAACAGGGCCAAAAGATTCTGCAAGAAGAAGAGGAAGAAGCCAACCAGGAACAAGAAGAAATCGTCTATTCCAACAAGCTGACCGAAGAAGAAAAGCGCAAGTACGGTAGCACCCGCGACCTGCAGGCTCCGGAAGCTTACGAAGACGAAAGCACGCAGGAAGCCGAAGAAGAAATCTACGGCGGCGACTACGAAAACCCGTAATGATTAACTTATTAAAAACCATTTCGAAAACGGCGCTATTCAAGGCGTCGTTTTTTGCAGCATTGTTCTGCCTGGCGGCCTGCAATCTTGGCCCAGACCCGGATGCAGACGGAGCCCGCTTCAACAGGCGGTTTCATTACTACTATGTACAGGACTGCCGCTTTGATTCGTTCGGCGCATATGACTGCGGACCGATACACTCCCTGAGCCCCTCCATGACCGTGGGTCTCAGAATCGACAGTGACGGCCTAGCCTCCTTGAACCTCGATGGTGACCGCTATTACTACCTGGAATCGGAATACACCGAAGACTACGACAGCGATTACGGTCCCTTTTTCGGCTTTACGCAAGATGACGACGACCTGACCATCTACAAAAGCGGCGAAGTCATGGCCTATTGGGACAATGCGAACGGGCTGGTCACGTACTACTTTTTCGACCTATACTGATTGACGTCGGGGCTTTAAGTTTCTATTTTTGACCCCACTCATGAGCAATTCTAAGAATTTTGTTATCGCCCTCGATGGCGGTTCGGGTACCGGCAAGAGTACCACCGCAAAGATCGTGGCAAAGACCCTCGGCATTACCTATCTGGATACCGGCGCCATGTACCGCGCCGTGACGCTTGCCGCCCTCGATGCAGGACTTGCTGCCGAAGAAGGCCCCGCCATGGACAAATTGCTCGAAAACCTGACCCTCGGGTTCGATTCCGAAAACCACATCCTCATCAACGGAGTCTGCCGCGAAAACGAAATCCGCGGCATGAAGGTATCGAGCAACGTGAGCATCTACTGCGCACTCCCGTCGGTCCGTGCCGCCATGACCAAGCAGCAGCGCGAAATCGGCAAGAAGCAGAGCTGCATCCTGGATGGCCGCGATATCGGAACCGTGGTGTTCCCCGACGCGAAGTACAAGTTTTTCATGGTGACGGACGTGAAGGTCCGCGCCGAACGCCGCTACAAGGAACTCCTTGAAAAGGGCGAAAAGGTGACTCTCGAAGAAGTCCTCAACAACCTGGTCGAACGCGACCGCCTGGATTCTTCGCGCGCAACCGCCCCGTTAAAGAAAGCGGACGACGCTATTGAAATTGACACTACACACATCTCAATCCAACAACAGGTTCAAAAGATTCTCGACTACGTAGGTGTAGTGGCGTAGCCTGAATCCTTTGTTCCACAACCCAACTAAACAATATGTCTCAAAATCTCAAATTCGGTACCGCTGAAGATCTCGCTGAAATCCTCGCCGCTCAGGGCGAATGCAGCCCCGACTTCCGTAAGCAGAACGCTGACGTTTACGCCGGCATGGATTGCCTCGAACAAGGCAAGCTCGTCACTGGTAAGATTAGCCAGGTGAACGACCAGGAAGTCCTGATCGACGTGAACTACAAGTCCGAAGGTGTCATTGACCGTGCTGAATTCAAGGACACGGACTCCCTCGAAATCGGTTCCGAAATCGAAGTGTTTGTCGAAAAGCTTGAAGATGAAGACGGACGTCTCATCCTTTCGAAGCAGAAGGCCGACTTCGTGCGCGTGTGGGATCGCATCCACGCTGCATTCGAAAACAACGAAGTCGTGCGCGGTACGCTCACGAAGCGTATCAAGGGCGGTGTGGTTGTCGACCTGTTCGGCATCGACGCCTTCCTCCCGGGTTCCCAGATCGACCTCCGTCAGATCCCGGACATCAACGCCCTCATCGGTCAGGAATACGACCTCAAGGTTATCAAGGTCAACAAGGCTCGCCGCAACATCGTCGTGTCTCGCCGCGTCGTTCTCGAAGAAGAACGCAACAAGCAGCGTGGCGACGTGCTCGAAACCCTCGAAAAGGGTCAGGTCCGCAAGGGTATCGTCAAGAACATCACCGACTTCGGTGCATTCATTGACCTCGGCGGCGTAGACGGCCTCCTCCACATCACCGACATGAGCTACAAGCGCATCAACCACCCGACCGAAATGCTCCAGCTCGGCCAGGAAGTCGAAGTCATGGTTCTCGACTTCAACGACAAGAAGGAACGCATCTCTCTCGGCATGAAGCAGCTTAAGCCGCATCCGTGGAAGGACATCGCCGAACGTTATCCGGAAGGCGCCATCGTTAAGGGTAAGGTTGTTTCCATTACCGATTACGGTGCATTCGTTGAACTGGATAGCGGCGTCGAAGGCCTCATCCACGTTTCCGAAATGTCCTGGACTCAGCATGTCAAGCACCCGTCCAAGATCCTCTCCGTGGGTCAGGAAGTGGAAGCTGTCGTGCTCAAGGTTGAAGAAGATGCAGAACGCATCTCTCTCGGCATGAAGCAGCTCGAATCCGATCCGTGGGATTCTATCGAAACCGAACTTCCGCCGGGTGCCCGCGTGGTTGGTGAAATCCGCAACATCGCTTCCTTCGGCGCCTTCGTCGAAATCAAGGAAGGTGTTGATGGCCTCATCCACGTTTCCGACATGTCCTGGACCAAGAAGATCACCCACCCGAACGAAATGGTCAAGAAGGGTGACAAGGTTGAATGCGTCGTGCTCGCCGTCGATAAGGAAAAGCGTCGTATTTCCCTCTCCATGAAGCACCTCACCGAAGACCCGTGGGATACCATCGATTCCACCTACCCGGTGAACAGCGAAGTGAAGGGCAAGATCGTTCGCATGCTCGACCGCGGCGTCGTGGTTGAACTCAACGACGGAATCGAAGGCTTCATCCCGGTCTCCAAGCTCACCGCTGAATACATCAAGGTTCCGGCCGATGCATTCAAGGTTGGCGACGAAGTTCCGGCTGTCGTGACCGAAATCGATCAGAACAACCGTAAGATCTTCCTCTCTGTGGTGGACTACTTCAAGAACCGTGAATCCGCCGAGCTCAAGGCTTGGATGGACTCTCACAAGCCGGGCGAATCTGGCACCACCATCGGTGAAGCAACCGCCCCGAAGAAGAAGTCTTCCAAGAAGAAGGCTGACGCTGAAGCCGAAGCTTAATTTAGTAGGCAGTTGGCAGTAGACAGTAGGCAGGAATAGTAAGGCGGCTACGTCGCAATTATTAGAACTTCCTACTTCTAACTTCTTACTGACAACTTTAAAAAACTCCTGTGGGTAAAACCACGGGAGTTTTTTACTGTATAATGTAGGATGTGAAATGAAAAATCTGTCATTACACATTTCACACTACACATCTCACATTTTTTCTATCTTAGGGGGTATGAACCTCGCTGGAAAGAAAATTTTGCTCGGTGTTTCGGGCGGCATCGCCGTGTACAAGAGCTGCGAGCTGTTGCGCCTGTTGCAAAAGAAGGGTGCTACCGTGCGCATATGCATGACCGATGCGGCGACCGAATTCGTGGCCCCGCTGACTTTTGCAAGCCTTAGCAAGTGTCCCGTGTACCTGAAGAACGGAGCCGTCGAGGCGCGCCCTTTCCAGCATATCGATTTTCCACGCTGGGCAGACCTCTATTTGGTGGTGCCCGCGACCGCGAACGTCATCGGGAAATTCGCCTGCGGCATTGCCGACGATCCGGTGAGCCTTTGCTTTATGAGCTGCACGTGCCCGCGCGTGATTGCGCCCGCGATGAATGTGGCCATGTACAATTCTCCGGCGGTAAAGCGCAACCTCGAGATTTTGCGCGGCTTTGAAGACACGACCGTGCTGGAATCGCCCGCGGGAGAACTCGCCTGCGGTGAAGTCGGACAAGGTCGCCTGATGGAACCGGCGGAAATTGTGGATTATTTAGAGGCCAGCGACGTTAAATTCCGAACTCCGAATTCTGAATTCCGAATTGAACCGCCGGCAATCCCCGTTGCAAAAGACATCGACCCGACGAAAGATTCTACTCTTCCCGGCTACGGCAAGAAGGTCCTGTTGACAGCAGGCCGCACCGAAGAAGCGATTGACCCGGTGCGCTACATCAGCAACCGCAGCAGCGGAAAGACCGCCGTCGCACTCGCCTCGGTGTTCTACGCCAACGGCTTTGAAGTCGAAGTTGTCGCAGGCCCGATGGAGGCGGCGTTCCCGGGCGGAGTTAAAGTGACCCGCGTGCAAAGCGCCCGGGACATGCACGACGCCGTGATGGAGCGGTTAGATTCTGCGGACGCCGTCGTGCATTGCGCGGCGGTAGCGGACTACCGCCCCGCCCACGCCGCCGACGAGAAAATCAAGGATAGCCGCAGCCAGCTGACGATTGAACTTGTACCGAATCCGAATATTCTACGCGATTGCACTGCCGCCCGCAAGGCTCGCACCGATTCCACATCGGGAACCGCCGCGCATAAGCAGGTAATTGTCGGATTCGCACTTGAGACCGATCACTTCGAAGAACACGCCGCAGAAAAACTTGAAAAGAGCGGCGCCGACGCACTTCTGTTAAATGCACCCGTGGCCGCTGATTCCGGCTTCGGCCGCGACTGCGTGCGCTTCGCCCTGGTGGAGCGTGGCAAGGCCGTTCCACCGCTCGCCATGGGCGAGAAGGTCGATTTGGCCGAGACGATTTTGAACTTTTGCCTGGAGCGCCTGAATGGCTGACGAATTTGACTTTAGCGAACTGCGCAACTACCTTTCAGGACAAATCGACCTGGGCGAAGCGGAACTGCTGCTAGACGAGCCGTGGACGCTCACGCGCAAGCCCGCTGTTCCTGGTGCGCCCGCCGCTCGCCCGGCTGTCGCCCCGCGCCCCGCTGCACCAAGTAATTTTCCGCCGACTCCGGCCGCAGCCCCCGCGGCACGCCCGGTGCCGCGCAACTTGCCGCCGCAATTTCCAAACAGTGCGCCCGCTTCTACAGCTCCGGAAGCCGCAAGCGCTCCGATTCCGCAGGCCCCGATTCCGGACACCACCGGATTTGCCCCCTCGCTCTTCGGCGCCGTCGACACCAAGGCCTCAGCAATTCCCGCTGCCAACATGCCGACGGCACGCACAGTCAAGCGCGCTACCCACGCCTTTGAATCCGCAGAATCCCTTGACGCATTCTACGAGTCCATCAAGGGCGAAGCCCTGTACGCCAAGGAAACAGCCCTCGCCCGCTACGTAGGCCCCACGAAGCCGAAATTGCTTTTCCTGCTCCCCGCCATTAAAATGGCCGAAGCAGCGAACATTTCGGCCACAAGCACCGACGCCTTCTTCGGAACTCCCGTCGGGCAGATGCTTTCGCGCCTGTTCGCAAGCCTCTCCATCGAGCAGAAGGACATCGGCATCACCTATTTCTTCAAGTCCACCGAACGCCCGCTCGCGCCGCTTTTGGAAGCCGCGCTCCGCAAGATGCTCGCCAAGGAACTCAGCTTTATTCAGCCCGAAATCATGGTCACCTTCGGCCAGCCGCTGTTCTATCAGGTGTTCGGCAAGGGCAAGAATTTCGACGACAACGCCGGCACCGCCATGGATTTCTCAGGTACCAAGAGCGTCGCCCTCGTGGACCCCTACCTCATGGTCAACGACAAGCAAATGAAATGGCTCACCTGGAAGGTTCACATCCCGCGCAGCGGTCTTTTCACCATCGCCGCAAAATAGTTACACTTCAATCAGTGTTGCCACAAGGCAGCTGTCTTTAGTGTGGCCAGAGCCCACAAAGTCAATGTCCTGCGACTTGTTCCAAAGTGTTTTGGCTTTCGCGTGAACAGACGCCACCGCAGCGAGCGCATCGCGCGAGAATTTAGACAAATTAAATTCGCTATAGTTGGAGCTCACCATAAAGAGGCCGCCCTTGTTCAGAAGCGTGGCGCAGTCGGCCACCAACGGCATCAGGTGTTCACGCACATTGAAGTTCTTGCCCTTGAAGCGGGCAAAACTCGGCGGGTCCAAAACGATGGCATCAAACTTGAGGCCCTTCTTTTGCGCCCAGTGAACGTATTCAACGGCATTGCCTCTGAAGAATTCGCCCTGCTTGGGTTCGAGCCCGTTAAGCGCATAGTTTTCGCGGCCCTTGTCCAGAATCTTCGCGCTGATGTCGGCATTCGTCGAAATCTCGGCGCCACCTAAGCGGCCGTGCACCGAGAAGGCGCAAGTGTAGCTGAACAGATTCAGCATGCGGCGGTCGGCCGCACGCTCGCCCATCTCCAGGCGAATATGGCGCATGTCCAGGAACAGCCCCGGATTCACCGTGTCGAGCAAATCGATGTGGAACTTCGCCGTACCTTCGCGGACTACACCTACAGAATCTTCCGCGCGCCCCACCGCCACTTCCATCGGCGGATTCTCCAGCGACTTGCCGGAACGCGAAAGGCGTTCCTTTACAACGAGGCAAACCGGTGCGAACTTTTCTGCTACGGCAGCGACGACGGCATGTTTTTCGCGGAGCAGTTCTTCACCGAAAAACTGAATCTGATAACGGTCGCCGAACTTGTCGAGCGTCACGCCGGGGAAACCGTCCGGCGTTCCATTTACAATGCGGAAAGCCTCGGTAACCCCTAGCAAAGGAGCACGTCTTTTATAAGCAGCATCTAGTTTTTCGGCAAAACTCATAAGCAATGATTTTGATTACAAATGTGAGATGTGGGATGTGGAATTACTCATCTCACACTTCACATTACACATTATACATTATTTATTAATCCTGCTCCATAGATCCTTCGACTTCGGGCTTCGCCCTACGCTCAGGATGACACTTCGTGTCACTTGTCCATGCTCTTGATCTGGTCCACGAATTCGCCGACTTCCTTGAATTCGCGGTAAATCGAGGCAAAGCGCACGTAAGCGACGGCATCGAGTTTCTTGAGTTCCTGCATCACCAGGTTGCCAATCTGCTCATAGCTGACTTCGAAGTTTTCAGTCACGGTCAAGGCGTTTTCCACGTTGGTCGCGAGCTGTTCTATGTCAGCAACAGAAACCGGACGTTTCTTGCAGGAGTTCATGATACCGCGCAGCAGCTTTTCGCGCTGGAACGGTTCATGTTCGCCGCTGCGCTTGATTACGGTCAGCGGCTGAAGTTCGATGTATTCGCGAGTGGTAAAGCGCTTGCCGCATTCGCAGCATTCACGACGGCGTCGAATGGAGGAACCGCTCACGCGGCTATCCACCACCTTGTCGTTATCTTTCTTGCAGAATGGGCAAATCATCTCTTTAATTATGATTTCAGAATTCGGATTTCAGAGTTAAAACTAATTAAATTCCGAATTCAGAATTCCGAAATCCGAATTATTAATTGTTCTTCTTAAATTCCTCGACGTTTGCCTTGAATTCAGCGAGGTATTCCTTCGCAGCAGCCACGACGGCTTCCGGAGTGTAACCGAATTCCTTTTCGAGCACGGCAGCCGGAGCAGAGGCGCCAAAGCGTTCAAGACCGGAGACCTTGCCGAAGCCACCCACGACCTGGGCGAACAGGAGCGGAAGGCCGCTGGACTTTGCGAACACCGGAGTCCAAGGAACGATGATGGAATCGCGGTAAGCCTTGTCCTGAGCCATAAAGAGGGCCGGGCTGATCATGGAGACCACACGGACCTTGAGGCCTTCGCCACGGAGGATTTCGGCGGCGTCGTGAGTCAGGAGCACGTCGGAACCGTTAGACACGAAGGTCAGGTCCGGGCGTGCGGAACCGCAGTTGTCGCTCACGATGTAGGCACCCTTGCGGCATGCCTTGGAGGCTTCGTAGCGTTTGTCACCAGGGAGCGTCTTCACGTTCTGGCGGGTAAGAATAATCGCGGTCGGGCGATCGTTGTTTTCAAAAGCCATTTCCCAGGCGGTCACGGTTTCGAAGGCGTCGGCCGGGCGGAGCACCAGCATTTCGGACTTGCCGTCTTCGCGCTTGAGGCCTTCGAGCAAACGGATCTGGGTTTCGTGTTCGATCGGCTGGTGCGTCGGGCCGTCTTCGCCCACGCGGAAGCTGTCATGCGTGTACATGAACTTGACCGGGAGCTTCATGAGGGCTGCCATACGGATCGCCGGCTTCATGAAATCGCTGAACACGAAGAATGTAGCACAAATCGGATAGAGGCCGCCGTGCAATGCGATACCGCAGCAGATGGCGCCCATGGTCAGTTCGGCAACGCCCACCTGAACGAAGGCGCCCTTGAAGTCACCTGCGCGGAAGATGCCGGTCTTGTTGAGGAAGGCCTGGGTGTTGTCGGAGTTGGAAAGGTCTGCGGAGCTGCAGATGCAGTTCTTCACGTTTTCGGCGAGGTAGCCGAGCACGGTACCGGAAGTCACGCGAGTAGCGACACCTTCCTTGAGTTCAAGCTTGGAAAGGTCGATCTTCGGAGCCTTGCCCGAGAGCCATTCCTTGAGGGTGGCGGCCTTTTCGGGATTCTTGGCATCCCAAGCGGCCTTGGCCTTCTTCCATTCGGCAACCTGCTTGCGAAGTTCTTCCTTACGGACTTCGAAGCCAGCCTTCACGTCGTCAAAAATCTTGAATGCATCGGCCGGATCGCCACCGAGGTTCTTCACCGTTGCGTCGGTAGAAGCGCCTGCTGCATTGAGCGGCTGACCGTGAGTAGAAACGGCACCTTCGAAGCTCTTGCCGTCTTCGGCGATGGCTCCCTTCGCCATGGTGGTGTGACCGATGATGATGGTCGGCTTTTCAGTTTCGGCCCAAGCGGCCTTGAAAGCCTTGCGGAGTTCTGCAATGTTGTGACCGTCTGCCACGTCAATCACGCGGAAGCCCCATGCTTCGTACTGACCAGCCAAGTCGTGGCTCATCACGTCTTCAACCTTGCAAGAGAGCTGCACCTGGTTCGCGTCATAGAAGAAAATGAGGTTAGAAAGCTTGAGGTGACCGGCAATACGGCCCACGCCGTAAGCGATTTCTTCTTCGAGGCCGCCGTCAGACACGAGGCATACGACCTTGTGCTGCAGAATGTCGCCAAAGCGTTCGACCATGAAGCGTTCGGCAATCGCGTTACCGAGGGCTACGGCATGACCGATACCGAGCGGGCCCGAGGAGTTTTCGATGCCGAGGGCGACATCGACTTCGGGGTGGCCCGGCGTGCGGGAGCCGAGCTGGCGGAAATTCTTGAGGTCATCCATCGAGAGGTTGCCGAGCATGGCAAGTTCGCCGTACAGGAGCGCGGACATGTGTCCGGGATCCATAAAGAAACGGTCGCGGGCTTCCCAGTAGGGGTTTTCGGGGTCAAAACGGAGAAATTCCGAATACAGGAGCGTAATGGCGTCTGCAGCGCCCATGGCTCCACCCGGATGTCCGGACTTTGCCTTCTGCACCATGGCAGCGGAAAGGATTCGAATGTTGTCAGCCGCTTTTGTAACCAACGCGTCTTGCACTTTTTTAACCTCTCTTTAGAATTAAGCGCCCCAAATTTAACTTTTTTTAGCCAATCTCTCAAGGTAAACCCACAGAAAACACCTTACAATCTCCTTATAATTAGTGAAAATGAGTGAAAAATGTTTTACCAAATCCGTGATAATATACGGCCGTTTTATATCTATTTTTGGGACAGGAAAAACAAAGGTCTCTTTATATGATAAAAAATATTTACAAACTAGCTTTAGTTACCTTGGCCGGCCTCATCGGAACAGCAAACGCTCTTGAGATTCGTCCGCTCACCGAAATTCTCTTCCCCACAAAAGTGAACCTCGCTTACGATAAGGGCGGCAACAAGGCTGATATCAAGTGGGAAACTGATCTTGTATTTATGATTGGCTCCGAAATCCTCGTCTCCCCCGAAAACATTCCTATCCGATTCGGTGGTGGCTTGGGCTATAAGAGCGCCCAGCAAAAGGGCAGCACCGTCGTAACGCCGGCAACCGTTCCTCTCTGGGGAACCATTTCGTACGATCCCATCAAGGACAAGTACGCCGTTTCTCCGTACATTGTCGCACGCGCCGGTACACTCGCTCCGCTTTCTAGCAACGGCAACTGGTGGGAACTCCCCCTCAACTTTGTCGTCCAGGGTGGTGTCGGTGTCATTTTGCCGTTCAACATCGGCCTCGAAGTCAACTACGACTACACTTCTCTCCTCAAGTCCTACAAGAGCATGGACACCAAGGTCAGGGCGTCGTCCGGCCGCGTAGGCGTTATGCTTTCTTACGGTTTCAACCTTTCTGGCGACAAGAAGCCGGCTGAAGAAAAATCCGAAAACCCCTACAGCATGGACGCTTTCCAGAACACTGAATCCAACGAACCGGAACCGCAGCAGGAAACCTCCGGTTTTGACTACTCCGGCGGAGCTTACGACTCTTCTGAACCGGACACCACGGCAACGACCTCTGAAACAGATTACGGCTACGGCGCCTCCGAAGAAACACCTTCCGAAGACACCACTGCCAGCGAATCTACGGAACCTGTAGCAGAAGAAACCCCGGCCGAAGAGCCTGCTACAGAAGAAGCTGCCGCAGAACCCGAAGCAGAGAGCGCTGCAGAACCGGAACCCGAACCGGCCGCAGAACCTGCTCCGGAACCGGAACCCAAGCCAGCTGTAAAAAAGAAGTCATCCAAGAAGTCTTCGAAGAAATCCAAGAAATCTTCCAAGAAATCTTCGAAGAAATCCAGCAAAAAGAGCAAAAAGAAGAAATAATGCTCACACAAAAATGAAATCGGATTAATTCCAAACGAACTAGGCGCCCTTGGGCGCCTTCATTATTTATATTTATAAAATGAAAGCTTTCATTATTGGACTTTTGAAGAATCTCGCCCATCCGGGAACCATTATCGGCCTTGTCGTATCAATTGCAATTCCGTTCCTGATTTACCTGGGTCCCAATATCGGGCACAAAGATACCATCAAGAATCTTGACCTGTACCTGCCGCTCCCGCTATTTATTATTCAGCTGATCGCTGCGGTTGTCATTTTCGCCCTCCTGCATAAAGATTTTCACGAATGGATCAAGGGCATTCTTCCTGAAAAGAAGATTTCCATTTTGATGCTCGCCTTTACCGCCGCGATTACGATTTTCGCCGGCACCCAGATCGAGGCCCGCCACCGCGTGCAAAGCGACGAAAGCGTGTTCATGTCGGTTGCCCAGAACATGTATTACAACCAGGAATCGGGCACCTGCAACCAGGGATACTTCGATAACGGCAAACTGAATTGCGTCGGTAAGTCGAATAGTTTCAAAACCAAGGGCCTCGCCTTCCTTTACCTGCTCGGCATGCCGCTCCTGGGCAACAACCTGCACTGGATTTTCCACATGGAGCTCCTGATGCTCCCGCTTGCAGTGCTTCTAATGTTCCTCGCGATTGTCGCCTGGACAAGGATGCCGCTCCTCGCCTTCTTTGCCGCACTCCTTACAGCATTACAGCCCACGGTGCTTTTCCAGTTCCGCGCCATGTCAGTGGAACCGCTCTACATTTTACTTTCCGCCCTTTCGCTATTGATTTTCAAGTGGGCATTTGACCGCAATACCGTCAAGCACTGGGCGCTTCTCGCACTTTCGTTGGCATTCTTCGCGCAGACCCGCCAAGAGACCGTCTTCTGCCTATTCGCCTTCATCCTGTTCGCCCTGCCCAAACTTTTGGACAGCAAGAGCGCCAAGGCTCCCACCTTTTTTGTGACGCTTTCTCTGTTCTCGGTCCCGGCACTTTTGACCATCAGCTACTTCCAGGGCTTTGGTTTCCAGGGTGGAGAATTCGAGGCCCACGGCCACTTCCTAGAAGACCTCAGCCGAAACTGGACCGAAATGACCAAGCCGCTCACCAAGAACGGCGAACTTGAAAACCCGTTTCTCACTTACTTTAATTACCTGTTCGTCATCGGTGCCATTTACCTGGTGGTCCGCGCCATTTGGGGCGCCAAGAAGAAGGAATACTTCTACCTTGAAATTCTCGCCTTCTTGCTCTTGTACCACATTCAGACATACGTGATTCTCGAAAACGTCTCGGGCGATTTCAGCATCCAAATCAACCAGCGCTACAGCTTGGTCATGCTGCCGTCGATGGCTTTTGTCGGCGCCCTCCCGGTAACCCACTTGGTAAAGCTGCTGATTGATTCCATGAGCGGCAAAGACGCCAAGCAGAATGCCATGACTGCCGCCCTGATTACGCTCGTTGCAGGCCTTATCTTTACCGGTTGGACCTTCCACTATAAAGAAGACTTCAACAAAAACATCATGTACAACCGCAACCACCTGACCATCGAAGAATACGAAATTCTGAGTTGGCTCAAGGAACAGCCGAAAAAGGAACGCATGTTCATATACGGCCGTCCCTGGCATTTTATCGGTTACGGCATTTCTTCGATTCATTACGACCGCGCCCGTCAAATGAGCTCCCTTGATCTCAAGAAACTCATCGACAAATACCAAGGCGAGGTCTACTACATTCGCGGCCTCGACTGTTGGGACAGCCAGACCTACCACAAGAAGGCGGTGGAACATCGCATTGCCACCACCTGCGACGTGTTTGAACGCGACATGGATTTGGAAGGCGTCAAGAACATTCTGATTACCAACAACTACTGGGTGCAAATCGCGAAGTTCAATGGACGCAAGGAATTCAACCCGCAAAAAATTATTGCCGTAAGCGACCTCGAGTTGAAATCGGCCTCCGGAGATTCCCTCGCTGAACAATCGCTCTTCTACCGATTCAGCCTGAACGAGACCGCAGCCATTGCAAACCAGTGGGACTACACCATTCTTTTCGATGGCGACACCATTGCGCACAACACATACTCTAACGGAAGCTTTAGCGGAAGCATTGCTAAAGACAAGTTAAAGTCTGGCTACAACCAGATGGAATTCGTGGTGCAGAACCGCGAAAACGGCAAACTCATGGCCGACATCCAGAAATTCTACTTTAACAATGCCGAAGGCGCCATGCAACTGACCGAATTGCCTTACGTAAGCCACAAGCAAGCTTGGGGCAAGCTCCACAAGAACACCTCGCTCGAAGGCAATACTTTCAAGGTCGGCGGCAAGCTCTACAATGACGGCTTTGGTACGCACGCTTCTTCCGAAACGGTATTCAATATCGAAGGCAAGTACAAGACTTTCAAGATGGGTTACGGCCTCGACGAAGAATCGCTCTGCAGCGATGGCGTCCAACTGCAAATCATTGCCGACGGAAACGTGATCCACGACAGTGGCCGATTCGCTCTGGGCAATTTAAAGGTTGCCGAAGTGAGCGTCGAAAACGTGAAGACACTTATCATCAAGACAAACTCTTACGAAGACATGGACTGCGACCATGTCGATATCATCAACCCCGCGCTTATTCCCTAGGTAAATCATGCTGTTATCTGTAATCATTCCTGTTTTTAACGAAGAAGAAATCGTCGCCGAAACCTACCGCGTTCTCGAAGAGGAACTCAAGAATATCGAGCACGAGCTCATCTTTGTAAACGATGGTTCCAAGGACAAGACCCGCGAAATCGTAGAATCGCTTTTGCCCCAGAATCCGAACAACAAGATTATCAACTTCAGCCGCAATTTCGGTCACCAGGCCGCTTTCAGCGCGGGCCTCGATCATTCTACCGGCGATGCAGTTGTCATTATCGACGGCGACTTGCAGGACCCGCCGAGCCTGATTCACGAAATGCTCGAAAAGTGGCGCGAAGGTTACCAGGTGGTTTACGCACAACGCAACAAGCGCAAAGGCGAAACCATTTTCAAGCGCTTTACCGCCTTCTGTTTCTACCGCCTGATCGGCAAACTCACGAGCATCGACATTCCGCCTGACACGGGCGACTTCCGCCTCATGGACCGCTGCGTCGTGAACCAGCTCAAGAACTTGCCCGAGCGTAGCCGCTTCTTGCGCGGGCTCGTCTGCTGGGTCGGTTTCAAGAAGATTGGCGTCAAGTACGACCGCGCCGAACGTACCGCAGGCACTTCCAAGTACCCGCTCAAAAAGATGGTGCGTCTCGCCCTCGACGGCATTACCGGATTCAGTTCTGCGCCGCTCAAGATCAGTTTCTATGCAGGACTCTTCGCGACCATCGTCGGTCTCGGCGTTTTGATTTGGTCCATCCTCGAAAAATTCCTGAGCCCTGCCACGACCGTTCCCGGCTGGGCATCGCTCATGACCGCCATCGTATTCTTTGGTGGCGTACAGCTGATGTCTATTGGCATTATGGGCGAATACATCGGCCGCATTTACGACGAAGTCAAACAGCGTCCGCTTTACATTGAAGACAAGAAGTAAACAGTGATTAGTGATGAGGAATGTGAAATGAGAAATGCATGACGAAACATTTCACATTACACATTACACATTTCACATTGAAATTGATTGCAAGAAGTTAAAAGGTTTTTATGCGCAATAAATTATTCGTTATGAGTGCCGCTAGCGGCGCAGGCAAGACCACCCTCAAGGATTTGGTCATCAAGGATTTTCCGGACATCAAGTATTCTATTTCGGCCACCACGCGCAAGCCGCGCGAAGGCGAAGTCGACGGTGTTCATTATTTCTTCAAGACTAAAGAAGAATTCGAAAAGCTCATCAAGGAAGATGGCTTGATCGAATGGAACGAAGTCCACGGCAATTACTACGGTACGCCCAAGAGCTTTGTCGAGCATACTCTCGCCGAAGGCAACCGCGTGTTGTTCGACCTCGACGTTTTCGGCAAAGTGAATTTTGACAAGGTCTACCCCGACGCTACGGGCATTCTGATTTTGCCGCCGAGCGAAGAAGAACTTGAAAAGCGTCTTCGCGGACGCGGTACCGACAGCGAAGAAGTGATTCAGCTCCGCCTTGCAAACGCCAAGAAAGAAATGGAATTCGCCAAGACCAAAGGCAAGTACGAATACGTCATCATCAACGACGACTTGCAGCGCGCCGCCAACGAACTCCGCGCAATCCTAAAGAAGAAAGATTAAAGTTTAATGCTCGCCCGTTTGAGGCGATCATTCAAGGCCATACCGACTCCGACATTCGGAATTGGGTCTACCAGAATCAAGTCGTACTTGGGGTCGTCCAAGTCGTGCATGTAGGCGTACAGCTTGGCTGTCGCCTCTAGCATATTGCCCGATTCCGACAGATTCAGCGTCGCAGGAATTACGCCGGGGTGATTGCCGAAGGCAATCCGCACGCAGTGTTCCGGAAGCGTAAAGCCAGCAGGAATTTCACCATAGAGCAGCGGAACCTGCGGGCGGTAGTGCGTATCGCACTGCCCCGGCGCTAGCATAGCTTGCCCCGGCTTAGAGGTCGATTCCTTAATCTTCACATCACCGATGACTTTTGCAATCATCTCGGGCGTTACAGCACCCGGCCTTAAAACAGTCGGCTCGCCCACCAGCGACACAATCGTACTTTCCACGCCCACGTCGCAGGGGCCTCCATCCACGATGCCCGCAAGGCCGCGGTCGGCGAGCTGAGCTGCCACGTGTTCCGCTGTCGTCGGGCTCACATGCTTGAACAAGTTCGCACTCGGAGCCGCAAGAGGCACGCCGGCCTTCCAAATAATTTCTTGCGCCACCGGGTGGCTCGGGAACCTCACCGCCACAGACGGGAGTCCGCTCGTACACAAATCCGGTATGCATTCCTTCTTGGGCAGAATCATCGTCATCGGGCCCGGCCAATAAGCCTTCGCCAGCGCATACGCCGCATCGGGAATATTTTCGGCAACATCAGCCAACTGCGAAATTTCGCAAATGTGAACAATCAGCGGGTCAAAAGTCGGGCGTTCCTTAATCGCAAAAATCTGCGCCAGGGCCGACGGCAAATAAGCATTACCCGCAAGGCCGTAAACGGTCTCGGTCGGAATCGCAACCACCTGTCCGTCGTGGAGCAGGCGCGCGGCATCGTCAATACTTGTCCAAGGAGGAAATTGCATTTTCAATTCAGAATTAAGAATTCAGATTTCAGCGTTAAAAATAGAAAAAATTGTTGTTCACATAAAAAAAGAGAACAGCGCAACGCTATCCTCTTTTTAATTATGATTTCACATTCAATAATAATTCCGAATTCAGAAATCCGGATTCAGAACTATTATGCTTCTGCCGGAGCAGCAGCCGGAGCTTCTTCCTTGTCCTTGCGGCCAAAGGCAAACACCTTATCACAGGCGGAATTGAAACGCTGCCACGTCTTTTCAGACTGTTCGCGCGGCACGGCTCCCACTTCCTTCCACAAACGGCGCAGGTGCTTCACCTTGTTCATCGAGGCACCGACAGTCTGCTCGTTCAAGTCAGTCAGCAAGTCTTCGGCCTGTTCGCAGAGCAACAGCTTTTTCTGCAAGTTATTCTGGCGAGCCTGTTCCTGAATGTCGAGCTGGTCGCGGCGGCGGGTAAAGAAGTCATCGCAAGCTTCACGGAACTTCTTGTAAAGATCCATATCTTCGATACCGCAGAATCCAAGTTCACGCCATTCCTTCTGGAGTTCACGAACCGCGTCTGCAAGCTGGTTAGAGCCTGCGCTTTCGGCAAACTGGCGAACCTTATCGATCATGGCATTCTTCTTTTCCTTGATTACGTCGAGCCCCTGAGCCAAGGTGGAATCGGCGTGTGCGAGGCGTTCGAGAATCTTGTTATAAACCGTATTGTAGCGGTTGCTGATAGATTCAATCGCTTCCTTCGGAACCATACCTGCGGCCTTCCATTCCGCTTCTACAGCCTTCAGTTCTTCAAGAGAACCCTGACCGGCAGCTTCCATGGCTTCAAGTTTTTCGCACAGAGCGTTCTTGGCATCCAGATTCTTCTGCTTCGAAGCATCCATTTCTTCAAAATGGGCGCGTTTCTTTTCGAAGAAGCTGTCACATGCCGTACGGAATCGATTCCAGATTTCGTCGGACTTGCTCTTCGGCACAGGACCCACGGCCTTCCAGGATTCCTGAAGCTGTTTTAATTTGTTCGAAGTAGCATTCCAGTCGTTTGATTCCTTGAGGGCTTCGGCTTCCATGCAAAGCGCCACCTTCTTTTCGTAGTTGGCTTCGCGGTTTTCGTCTTCGGCCTTCAGGTTTTCCTTGTGCTGTGCATAGTAGGCAGTCATTGCAGCCTTAAAACGTTCGGTCAATGCAGCCACATTTTCCTTAGGCACCATGCCAATGGCCTTCCACTGTTCCTGGATATCCTGCATGGCCTTGTACTTGTCCTTCCAGAACATTTCCGTGTTCTTGACAAGATCTTCAATCTTCGCGCAAAGGGCTTCCTTGTCGGCCAAGTTCTTCTGGCGTTCCGCATTCATCTCTTCGATAAAGCCGGCGCAGTTTTCCTTAATCTTTTCGTAGTTGCTCTGGAAATGATCGCGGTATTCCTGCAGCTTGGCGGCAGAGATAGGTCCGATTTCTTTCCAGCGGTTCGTAATATCCTTAAGCTTGGCAAGAACGGCCTGGCTACCCGGTTCCTTGGTCAGAGCATCCATTTCAAGGAGCAGGTCATCGCGGTCCTTTTCGTTATGCCAGTTTTCCCACTGCTGCATTTCCTGGAAGCGCGCCGTTGCGGCCTTGTATTCCTGCCACAAATCATGATACTTGAACTTGTTTTCGCCCACGATTTCTTTCCACTGCTGATAGAATTCGCGAACCTTCTTGTTCAAGTCGCGGAAGTCTTCATTTTCGTCGAGGGCCTTTACCTTTTCGATAATAGCCTTGAGCTTTTCGGAATTGGCTTCGAAACGCTTCTGTGAATCTTCTTCGTATGCAGAGATCTTGTTAGAGAGCGTGTTGCGGAGTCCGTTGTAAGACTGCAACATCGGGTCTTCGCCTTCCAACAGCGGAAGCTTTTCCCATTCACGCACAAGGGCATGCAAATGCTTCTTGGTCATGTCGTTCACGTCGGTATCTGCCAAGGCCTTAAGGCGTTCCAGCAGTTCCGGTCGCACCGATTCGTCGGTCGCTTCGGGCACGTCCACCACAACTTCTTTAACCTTGCGCAAATCCTGCACCTTGAAGGAGGCATTGTTGTAGCGTTTGGTCCAAGCGGAATCCATCAGGGACTTGCTTTCGGCACATTCAGCGAGAATGGCATCCACACGTTCGGCGTTGTCCGCCACCTTGTTTTCAGAAATCAAGGTTTCGAGTTCTTCGAGAGCCGCCGAGAGAGAGGCAATCTTTGCCTGCTTTTCGGCTTCGGCCTTTTCGGCTGCGATGCGTGCGGCATCGGCTTCGTCGCAGAACTTCTTGAAGCTTGCATAGACTTCGTCAATCGTCGCCTGCTTGTCGCCCATGCCAAGCTTTGCGGCTTCTTCCATCAAAGATTCAAACTGTGCCTTGACAGAGAGGGGTTCCTTCTGCGCAGCCAAGAAATGAGCTTGCTGTACAAGAGCTTCGCGCTTGCTAGCCAAGAGTTCGGCCGCCTTCTTACCGTTGTCTTCAGCTTCTTTTCTTGCGCGGATTCGTTCACTTGCAGCCTTGCGAACTTCGGGCTGTCTGGAGTTCTTTGCAATATCCTGGAGCAAGGAATCGGAGGTCACCTTGCGTGCAGCGGACATAGCGATGTCTTCATCCAAGTCGCGGTTAGCGGCAAGGGCCAGGACCGACTGCTTGGTACAAATCTTTACGAGTTCGGCACGAACGAGACCTGCGGTGTTCACACCCTTGAGCAAGTCTTCGGCATAGTGCGTATCCTTAAGGTCTTGCAGATAAGCGAGATCCTCGGCACTCGGTTGAGCCTCGGTTTTAAGCTTCTTGACCACTTCTTCCAAATAACGAGTCTTAGCCGTGCGCTTCACATCTTCGTCGGAATCTCGTTCTGAAATCTTTTTCAGAGTAGCAATGATGGACAACTTCTTTACGGCAGCAATCCTTACAGAAGCATCGGTATCAGACTCGGCAACACGTTCCAGGACATCCTGGTTGTCCGCACCCAATTCAGCGATTGCTTCCAGTCGCTTTTCGGGGTTGGAATTTTGCCACTTCGGTTTAAAGGCGTCAAATAAGCTCATAGAGATCTCCAATAGTATGGCAACTCCCAAAGGGGATTTGCATACTATAATCTAACAAAAAAAGTTTTTTGAAACAAAAAAGATTGTAAAATAGGCGCTTTTTGCGGTATTAACTATCTTTTAGCCCGTGACAAAACGAATCCCAAAACTTAGCGCCCCCGAAGAGGTTCATCAGAAGCTCAAGTCCGAATTGTTAACGGATTTTTGCGAAGTGTACATTCCCATGGCGCCCGATGTATACACCTACGGAGTGCCCGCCGGAGTAAGCCTTTGCCGCGGAGACGTTGTATGGGTTCAGTTTGCCACCCGTAAAAAGCCGGCCCTCGCCGTGGTCGCACGCGTCCACCAGGACCGCCCCAAGTTTGATGTGCGCCCCGCTTACCCGCACCAGTCGGGCTACCGCTTTAGCGAACGTTATATGGAAACGCTCGAATGGACGGCGCGGTATTACATTAGCACACCCATGAAGGCGCTGTTCGTTTTTTGGCCCGCCGATTTCGAGAAGTACCTGAACGCACTCGCCGCAGACAGTAGACAGTCGGAAGTAGACAGTAGACAGCCTACCCCAGTAGCTCCGGCGTTGACATTAGAACAAACTAACGCATTCAACACGCTTTGCGAAGAACTGGACAAAGACGGATTCCGCGGCGTATTGCTTCACGGCGTTACAGGTTCGGGAAAGACCCGCATTTACCAGGAGCTCGCCCGCGAAGCCTTGATGCGCCACAAGAAAGTTTTAATCCTCGTGCCCGAAATTGGACTCACGCCGCAAACGCGCAAGCGCTTCGAAGATTTCCTGCAAGTCCCGATTGTGGTTTTGCATTCCGCACTTTCGGCGCCCAAGAAACGCGAAGGCTACGTCTCGATTTTGAAGGGCGACGCGCAAGTGGTTCTCGGCACCCGCAGCGCGATTCTTGCGCCGTTTGATTTTGACCTCGTGATTCTCGACGAAGAACACGATCCCTCTTTCAAGCAGCAGGACCCGGCGCCGCGTTACCATACCCGCGAAATGGCATTCCACTTGGCGTACAAGTACGGAGCCCTCGTGGTGCTCGGCAGCGCCACGCCGAGCCTTGAAACATTCAACAACGCGAAAGCGAACAACTTAAAGACGGTTACGCTTAAGGAACGCGCCACGCAGGCACCGCTCCCGAAGGTGCAAATTGTCGACATGGGCAAGATGCGCCAGCAAAAGGGCATCCTCTTGTCGCCCGCGCTCCGCGAAGCATTGACCGATTGTATCGAGCGCGGGGACCAGGCGATTATCCTCATGAACCGTCGCGGTTTTTCGAAGATGCGCGTGTGTACCGAATGTGGCGAGACACTTTACTGCAAGCACTGTCATATTCCACTAGTGTACCATAAGCAATACCGCTCGCTCATGTGCCACTACTGCGCCGCCCTTTACCCGGTGAACACACCGTGTAGCGCCTGCGGCGCCGAAACTTACGAGTTTGTGGGCGGCGCGATCGAGATGCTCGAAGACGAAATCAAGGAATGGATTCCGAATGCGAAAGTGATTCGCATGGACCGCGACACCACGCAGAACGTGGGCGCCAGTGAAAAAATTCTAGATGCGTTCCGCAACCGAGAATACAACATTCTGCTTGGAACGCAAATGGTAGCCAAGGGCCACGACTTCCCGGGCGTGCAATTAGTCGGGGTCGTTGGCGCCGATAGCGGGCTCGGCATTCCCGATTTTCGCTCCACCGAAAGACTTTTCCAGCTGCTCAGCCAGACTGCAGGGCGCGCGGGTCGCGCCGGCGGCGAAGGCCTGGTACTTATCCAGACACTCAAGCCGTCTGAACCCGTGATGCAGTTCGCCGTGAACCACGACTTCATCGGATTTGCAAATAAGGAAATGGAAGACCGACGCGCCGCCTTCTACCCGCCCTTCTGCAAGCTCGTGGAAATCAGCTGCGGCAGCCGCGACGAAGATTTACTCCGCCACACCATGGAGCGTCTGGAATCACTTCTGCGCACCGACAAGAAACTTCTGGTTCTCGGCCCAGTCGATGCCTTTGTCCCCGTGGTCCAAAACACCCACTGGGCCAAGCTTTACATCAAGACCCAGGACTTAGCGCCTGTACGCAAGATTCTGCACCCCGTCATCAACGGCGCCAAGCCCTGGGTGCAAAACGTAGAAATCAAGGTAGAAATAGAATAATTTCTGTATTGTACAGACCAATTTTTCCACAATAAACTTTTTAGCCTGTACCAAAATGTCACATAGGCCAGATTTTTCAAAAAAAATGTGGCTTGTACAGGCCTTTTCAAATTGCGCAATACTTTTAGCCTGTACAAAATCTCTCAAAAAGCATTTGACAACCGAAAAGAAGGCGTTTCGTACAGGTCTAACAAGCTCAAGTATACCATTCAACCTGTACCAGCAGCAAAATAATCTTCATTTTTTCAAAAAATCGAAAAATAGTACAGGCCTTTTCCACCATCGCACCTCATCTAGCCTGTACAGCCCCTCAAAAAGAATTTAAAACAAATTAACTACACCGTTAAAGCGGAAACTTCGGATAGTTTTCGCGCACGTACTTGCTGGGGTACGCGTTAAAATGCCACCACTCGCTGCCGAGCGGCACCCAGCCCGCCCCCTTCATAATCTTGCGGAGCTTGTTGCGGTTATCCACTTGTTCCTGCGTAAGCCTGCCGCTCTTTAAAGCTTCCGCTTCGCCGACTTCGCCCGCGCAGCGTTCAAAAGAATCAAAGTCCGTGCCCATGTCAAGCAAGTTGCCATCGGCATCGGTAATGCTCAAGTCAAGCGCCAAGCCAAAGTTATGGAGCCCGCCCGTGGCCGGCGACGACACGTAGGCAGAATAGGGCGTTCCACGCACTGTCTTTCGCAAAGCCTCTTGCGCATACAGCGGGCGCGACGCATCGAAAATCACAAGTTCGGAACCCGGCATTTCACGTTCCATAATTTTCACAGCCTTGCGGAGTTTTGCCGCGGCATCTTTATGCACAAAGGCTCGCTGCACGCCGCAGTACAAGTCATGGCCTGTCACGTTATTGAAAGTCGCATAACGCAAGTCCATGCGCACGCCCTTCAGGCGCGTAATTTCGACCATGTTGGAATCTGCCATCGCAAATTCAATCCACTTTTTGACAGAACTGCAATAACGCAAGGGCTTATCGGGCTTCGGCGGAACAAACAGAGAATCCGTCTCATGGGCAAAAGCCATGGCACCCAGAAAAAGTACTGTCAGAAGTATCCGAAACATAAGTCCAATCAAAATATCAATGTGAAATGAGAAATGAGGAATGTGAGATGTATTATTTTCCATCACACATTTCACATTACACATCATTCATCTTCAAACAACTAGATTCCCAGCTGTACTTCGACACCGAATTGCACGTACAGGCCCATGCCCTTGGCAATAAACGGCACCAGGTCATAGCCATCGTTAATGTCTTCGTTATTGTCGCGGGTCACCCAAGAACGTTCGCGGGCGTTTTCGCTACCCAGGAACTTGAGGGCATCGACATCCAGGTTTGCAAAGATATTATCCACTTCCACGTAGAATCTTGCCGTCCTGAAGAAGCTGTTGTTCTTGCCAATCAAATCCAGGTTCACGCGGGCATCCGTACGGAACATGTCCGTGAAGTCATGGAAATCCTTGAGGCGACGGGTACCGTTGCTGCGGTCCTTCGGATCAGACGGCATGATTTCGTAGTAATAAAGAGGACGGTGCAATGCTGCGTGGTGCGTAATGATAAACGAAAGAATCGAGTCCTTACGCGGGTAATAGCGGAAATGCGACAGAATATCCAAGCGGGAGTTCGCTTCCCACGGGAGTGACTTGCCACCATCGAGTTTGTATTCACCATACACGGAGCTCACGTTCGTCGCCATCGAGAAATGGTGAGAAGTCTTGAGTTCCATCGTGGCAGAAGCACCTGCCACCCAGGCGTAGTCAATCGGTGTTACGTCTTCGTACTGCGCAAAAGCCTTAGGCATCGGGAGCAGCGGATCCGGGTAGTAACGGCCAAAGCCGGAACCCTGAGCCACAAAGTACTTGGAGTTGTAACCCAAGCCGAGCTTGCCGGACACGCCCGATTCCAGGCGACCCGTCAGATCGCCGTCATCATAATAAGGCTTCCAGTCGCTGCGGTAAGCGGCGTTTGCAATCAATCTCCAGTAAGCAGTGTCCACATGAGAAAGGTTCTGGTCAAAGTCGAACGAGGCTGTCGGAGCCGCTTCGCGTTCTCCCAAGTCGGTCACCGCACCCACAGAAAGAATCTTCTGAGAAAAGTCGCTCTGCCAGTTCATGCGGCCGGCACCCGACCACACGCCCGCATTAAAGTCATCCGTAATCGAACCACCGTAATCCTGGTAACTACGTTCCACGAAGTGGTGTTCATAAAGCAAGGCCCAGCTCAGCTTGGAGCCCAGGATACTTCCCTTGAAGTTTTTGTCGATGCCGCCTGTCAAAGTCGTATGGGTCTGTTCGTAACCGTCAATATAGGTGGCAGCTTCCTTGGAATTAGCCGTATTGCGGAATCCCTTCGTATCGCGGAGCGTATCGCCCAGCACTTCGCGAACCACGCCGGCGTGAGCCGAGGTTCCGAAGCGGGAATTGTATTCGGCACCTACCACCAAGTACTGCTGCTTGCCTTCGATAATGTCGATCGAGTTCACCTCGTTATAAGAGGTCGCGGTATCCTGGTGCACGCTGTATTCATCGGAGCTATACAAGGTGCGCAAGGCCCAAGTGTTGCCGTTGGTGTCAGAACCGTTAAACTGGGCATACACGTCAAAAGCGGTCAAGTCGTACGGATCAGAGGTTTTCACGTTGCAGTCGCTGCCCGAGCATTCGGCACTGCGGTCCTTGCGGAATTCACTAAAGAACTTTTCGCCCATGTTCTTGAGCATTTCGTCGTCGAGTCTGCGGAAAGAGAACCTGAAGCTGTCCCAGAAAAGCCACGGTGCGTCGACCACCACTTCTTGCAAGGCAATGCCGGCCGTTCCACGCAGCCCCCAGTCTCCCTTGGTCTGTTCGGGAATGTACTGCACAGACGTTGCCAGGCCCTGACCGATCGGGCCTTCTCCGTAATGGTCATGAATTTCGATTGCACTCAGGATATGCGGGTTAATCACCGAAAGGTTGCCCGGGAACCCGACATCCAAGTGGCGCATGTTCGGCACGCGGAGCCTGCCCAAGTGGTAAGCCACGTCGCTTGCACGGGAGCCCTCGTAGTAAAGAGCGCTGCTAAAGTCTTTCTGGCCCGAAATTCCCGGCATCTGGCTCAGGTGTTCCGTCACGTCAAAGCGCATGCCGGCTGCATCTTCGAGCTTGTCAAGATTCACCTTGCGTTCAAAACTCCATTGCACCTTGTCGCCACCGCCACCGATCACAGTGCTTGTTCCCAGGTTGCGCACATCGGCAGTCGTCTGCATGGTAATCACCATGTCGAACAAGTCGGCAAAGTCCTGTAGTTCCACCTGCACGCTATCGAAACCGTCTTTTTTAAAGATAAGCACCGCATTCTTGGAATCGGCAGTCAATTCGAATCGACCATCGGAATCGGTTTCACCGAGCTTCTTACCCGAGACATAGGTAATCGTCGCATTCTTAATCGGCAAATCGGTTTCGGATTCCAGAACCACACCCACAATCAAGGTCGGGGTCGCGGCAAATATGGCTGCTGCAAAAAGCAGTACGAAAACAAACAGGGAGCGTAATCTCATATTTTTTAAAATAGAAAAAACTAAGTTCTTAGTTCTACCAACTAAGTTCTATATTTATAGTATGCTCGATATTTACTTGGTACAAATGGACGTCGCCCCGAACGACAAGGCAAAAAACTTCGCCAAAGTGCGCGAACTGACCGCCAAAATCCGCAAAAACGCAAGCGACCCCGTGCCAGGACTTATCGTTTTGCCCGAAATGTTTGCCACGGGCTACTTGCCCCTACACCCGGAATCTGCTGCCGAAGACTTTTCGACGAAGGATTCCGGCGAGACCGCAAAGTTGCTCTACGAACTTGCAAACCAAACCGGCTGCACCGTCATGGGGGCGGGCATTGCAAAATCCAACGGCACGCTCTTGAACCACAGCAGCGTCTACGTTCCCGAATGCGCACAAGAATTCGCGCACTACGACAAGCGCCGCCCCTTCTTCATGGAACAAGCGAAATTCAGTGCCGGCGAAAAAGTTAATTTATTCAAAATAGCAAATTGGAATACGGCAGCAACCATTTGCTTTGACTTGCGATTCCCGGAACTTTACCGCGACGCCGTCAAGGCAGGGGCAAGACTTATCACCGTTCAGGCAGCATGGCCACTCGCACGCATTGCACACTGGAAAACCTTGCTACAAGCCCGCGCTATCGAGGACCAAGTATACATGGCCGCAGTCAACTGCACCGGTAGCGAACTAAACGGCGGTAACTCCATGATAGTCAACCCCAAAGGCGAAATCATCGCAAGCGCAAACGGCCAGGAAGAATGCATTGTCTACGCGCGAATCGAGTCAGCTCCGCAAGAAGAATACCGCATCAAATTCCCTGTTTTGAAGGACCTTTTGTAACAGTTCGTTAACAAAAGTGACCTGCATTTTTCTGTAATCTATATCACATTTCCCCTAAAGAAAGTGAATGGACCTAATTCACGAACTATCAACAAGTTAGGCCCAATATACCCGTAAACACGAAAAAAATTGCATTATTTTTGACATTGAAATGTCAGAATTTTATTGTATCTTTATTGGAGTAAACAAATCGACAGTGTCTTAACGTGTGAGGTAAGTTATGTCGAACACAAGCAGACTCCAGTATGCGAAGGCGCTAATCAAGGCCGGCATTACACGCGAACTGATTCTCAAAATCACGTCGATTTCGAGCTATCAGTATTCGCAAATCCAAAGGGAACTTGCGGCCTAAGGTTTCGTACTTTGAAAATGGTGTTAGTTATACCAGCGCAGCCCGCCACCTCGAACGAGGAAAGGCAGGCTGTGCTTTTTAGTTGCTTTAGGGACGGTTCCCTATTGCTCGACGCCAAAGACGGTAAAAAGCCAGCCCGTTTTTACCTCAAACCAAGCGACCTGTTTCCGTGGGATCAATTCCTGCCCAAGCTCCTCGTGAACTGGCAACTGTCCGATTTTAAAGATATTCCCAAGGAATTCCGTCCACAAAAACGCATTCCCGAATTCGTACTCGAAGGGATTCTCAAGGAGCCTCTCGAAACACAACTCAAGATTCTCGCCACGCTGCGCGCCCAAGGGTATTTTCCACCGCTTAAGGCCAGAGGCTAATGTGAAATGTGTGATGCGAGATGTGCGATGATTGAGGACATTTCAAGAAAACGCTGGTTCATGGGCAAAGGGCAGGCCATCCGTCAAGTCAGCGAAATGGATTCTGCCGAAATCGCGGGCGTACAACTCCAGATTCTTAAGGTTGAATTCGAAAACGGTACAAGCGACCTGTACGCCACCATGAGCGACGAATCTAAAGCGGGCGCCCTTCTCGCCGAAGGTTTTGGAAGCGTTGCCGCAATCCAGGCGTACAAGGCACGCAACGGGTTTTTCAAATTCCAGCAGTTCGCAGAACTTGACCGCGTGTCGCTCGCAACAGCAACCCCGCTAGGTGCCGAGCAGAGCAATTCCGCCTTCTATGTCAAGGGCAAGTATTTTTTCAAGATGTTCCGCCGTCTACAGGCAGGCATTCACCCCGAACAAGAAATCCTCTCGCAACTGAACGCGACCCATTTTGACGGTGTTCCGCAACTTCTAGGATTCATCGAATATCAAGATTACACCGCAAGTTACGCTATCGGCATTCTCGAAAATCATATCGAAGACGCAACAAGCGCTTGGGATTTGATGGTCCGCACACCGAGCGAGAAAACGCAATCCGGCAGCCAGAACTTTTTTGCAGACGCCGCACTTGAACTCGGGCGCACCACCGCCCAAATGCACAAGGCACTCAAAGATTTAGACGGCACCGCCCCGCGGGCCGAAGAAGTTCCCTTCGACAAATTGATTGCCTTACTGCAGGCAAACGGGAAACAGGATTTGGTGGCGCGAGTGGAAAAACTGAAGTTGCAAACTCAAGAGGAGATCCCGGGTCTAGCCCGGGATGACAAACAAAAAGCAAGTGCATCTAGATGCACCGAAGACCCCCGCTTTCTAGTACCGCAGCGCATCCACGGGGATTATCACTTAGGACAGTTGCTTTATAAAGACGGCAAGTTTATCGTGCTGGACTTCGAAGGCGAACCCACCCGCACTCTCGAATACAGGCGCAGGTTCCGCTCCCCCGCCGCCGACATAGCCGGCATGCTCCGCAGCTTCGCCTATGCCAGCGCCGTTCGGCAAAACAACGCGACAGAAAAATGCCGCGGCGGAAAGGAATTCGAGCAATTCACGGCCGAAGCCTTCTTGCAAGGCTACAGCCGTGAATCCGGCATTTCCGTTGCGCAATTAAAAGAAGAGGCCTCGCCCTATGTACTGGGCAAGGCCATCTACGAAGCTTGTTACGAACTGGAATACAGGCCAGACTGGTTCTGGATTCCAGAAGCAGCCCTAAAAAGCGGACTCTAAAGAATCAGCATTCCATCGCCGTAGCTGAAAAGTTTCATCTTGTTTTCAACAGCCATTTTGTAGGCTTCGAGGGTGTTTTCACGGCCATAGAATGCCGACACCAGCAAAATGAGGCTGCTTTTCGGCCAGTGGAAGTTGGTCAAAAGGCCGTCCACAATCTTGTAGCGGTATCCCGGATAAAAAAACGCATGGGTAATTCCCTTTTGCGGTTTCAGGAATCCGTTTGCATCGGCAATCGTTTCGACAACGCGGGTACTCGTAGTGCCCACGGTTACAATGCGGCCACCTTCACGTTTCGCCTTGTTGATGATGTCGGCGTTTTCGGCGGTGAGTTCGTAATGTTCGCCGTGCATTTTGTGCTGGGTAAAGTCTTCCACCGAGATATTCTGGAACGTACCCGGGCCCACATGCAGCGTGACTTCGGCAACGTAAACGCCCTTCGCTTTGAGGGCTTCGAGCATTTCTTCGCTAAAGTGGAGGCTTGCCGTCGGGGCAGCCACCGCACCGGAATACTTCGCAAAAATCGTCTGGTACGCTTTCTTGTCGTCTTCGTCATCGGGGCGGTCAATGTAAGGCGGCAGAGGCACGTGTCCTTCGCGGTTCATCACCGCTTCAAGTTCCACCGGCGTCACCGCAAAACGCAGCACGCGAGCGCCGTCTTCCTTGATGTCTTCGACAACGGTCTTGACACCCGCAATATCGAGCTCGCGACCAACCTTGAACGCCTTGCCCGGGCGTACCTGCGCCTCGTAGCGGGCAGAGCCATCTTCGGCCGGAATCAAGGCCTGCACCAGGAGCGTTTCCACTTCGCCGCCGTGCATGGTATGGCCATACAAGCGGGCCGGAATCACCTTGGTGTTATTCACCACCAGACAATCACCCGGCTTAAAAAGGTCGACAATTTCAGGAGCCTTCAGAATATGGCGTTCACCGCCATTTTTCGGGCAATGCAGAATGCGGGTTTTCCCCTTGCCAGCCGTACGGCTGGCAATCAGTTCCTTGGGGAATTCAAAATTATAGTCAGAAAGATTATGCGATTCCATTTTAGGCATCCATCTCAGCGAGAGCCTTTTTCAGCAACTTCTTCACGCTTTCTTTAAGCGATGCGGGCTTAAGAATGCGGACTTCGCCCGCATTGCCCATCAGCCAGTTCAAAAAGTCCGGCGTCACGTGAAGTTTCATATCAACGATCATATTCTTGTTCTTGTCGAAACGCTTCGAAATTTCGGGGTAGAAATGCGAACGTTCGAACTGCGACTGCAACCATTTGGATGACGACTTGATTTCAAGAGATACATCTTCGGGAGTGCCCTGGCCAGAATACTTGCCAAAGCAGTACTTGTAATGCAGTTTGGCATCGAACACGAACTTGGGCATGGCATGATTCGTTTCGGTTACGCTATCAATGCGTTCAAAAACATAATTCTTGAAAGCCTGGTTACCCTTTTCATCCATTTCGCCAGCCACCAGGTAAAGCGTGTCTACGCGCATAATTACCTTGACCGGGTTCACTTCCAGGGTCACCTCTTCGGCGTCCGTATGGCCCTTGCCGGAGGGGCGGTAATGGATCTTGATGGAAAAACCGTCGTGAATTGCCTTGAGCACGCGATTGACCATGGTATCTTGCAACTTGTCGTCGCTGAAGGGGCCGTAATCCAGAACGTAATCTGGGTCCGTCGAAATCGCCTCGGGCTTAAAGTCTTCGGGATTCGTGGTCTGCATGGTCTTGATGACCTTGTCCAAAAGCTTGACCGTCTTGATATCGGGAGCGGAACTCGTCGGCAGGTTTTTCTTGATTTTTTCAAGCTGTTTTACGACTTCCTGATTGAAGTTCGCTTCTTTATCGGTCTGAATAATGTAGAAGGTTTCCCCGTTTTCCTTGAACTTGCGGAGTCCGCAATTTTCTTCGCTGATTACTTCCAAATGGCGGAAAATGGTACGCGGGCCACAACCCATTAGACGAGCCAAGTCATTTACCGTCTGCTTGACCTTCAGCTTGCTTTTAATCGCATTAATTTTTTCGTAACCGGTAGCCATAGGCACCTCCTATACAATTCTTAAACGGTTTTCGATAGACGTCGTCTTCACATTCTTGAGGAGCGTCGCAAAGGCAAGTTCCTTTTGCAACCGCGAAACTACACTCCCTTCCAATAAATACCTGCGATTGTTGCAAGATATTCTAACATTCGCTCCGCGCAAAAAAGAACTCGACGCAATTTCCGATTCCACCTTTTGGCAAACGTCTATATTTAACGGATCGTAAACCTCTGTCACCAGGCAAATCAAGTCGCGTACGCCCGGAATTTCGGCCAGGCGGTTTTCCAAGTCCTTCGGGCGTTCGTTTTCGTAACAGCACACCTCAACCTGCACCTTGCCATCTTGCACACTTACCTTGCAATCGAACAGGCGCGTCGTCGAAGAATCCAGCTGGTCGTACACAGATTTTTCAATCTGTTCGTCGGTCATAAAAGGCGGCACAACCACGCGGGTAAAGTCCACGCAGCCGCGCACCTTGGGTATAGCGTTCACACACTTTACCACCGCCCGCTGGATAGACAGATTCTCGACAAGGCCATTCAAGTAAATAATGCCCTGTCCCGCTTCTACCGAAATTTTATCGCAATGTTCCGGGAATACCTGGGCAAGCTTGCCCTGCACCACGGCACAAAGTTTCTCGTTCGACAAATTCTGCGCCAACGGCGGGAGCGTAATAAACACCAGCGTATGGTCTTTCAGCAAAACGGCGAGTTTGTCTTTTTCGCCATCGTTCACTAAACCAACGGCAACTCCGAACTGGTCACGAATGGCATGGTAAATGCAGTCGCCCAAAAGCGTCTGTGCGCTCTGAATCGGCAACAAACGATACCCTTCAGGCGACTCTTCGTCTTCTATTGAAACTCTCGGCTTTTCAATTCTTTGAAAGGGGCCGCCGTCATAAGTGACAACCAAAATCAACTTGTCAGGCGTCTGGAAAATGCTCTTGACAAAGCCTGGCTTGGGTGCACCTTTAAAGTAAACCCAGTCGCCCGCCTTGATGCGGTTGTAGCCGTAAATTTTGGTATAATCGCGGTTGACATATTCCCTGTTGCAAAAAACGAACTCGTTCGAAAATGCGACAAACATGGTGCCGCAAGCATCGCAACAACATAAAAGAGGAATATGCGGATCCATTCCACCAAAGGTTGAATACGCCTCGCGGGCAAATACGCCGTGTTCCACTACCTTCTGGCAGCGCCGGCAGAAAAGCCTTTGAGAGTACAACCGATGTGGAAACTGAGAACGCATAGGTTAGTGGTTGGTGGTTGGTGGTTAGTGATTAGTAGGAAGTAAGCAGTAGACAGTAGGAAATTTTTATAATCGCGGCGTAACCGCCTAACCACCCCTGTCTACTAACCACTGTCTACTGTTTACTACTTCATAAGCGGCATTGCGACGTCGATGCGGCGCAGAACTTCGTCCTTGCCGATGATTTCGAACATTTCCCAGAGGCCCGGGCCTGCGGTCACGCCAGAAACAGCGAGACGCGGCGCACCCACGAGTTCACCCACCTTGTGGCCGCAGCGTTCGGCGAGGTCATAGAATCCCTTCTCGATGACTGGCGTCTTGAAGTCCTCTATGGAGGCAAGCATGTCGCGCACGAGCGTCGCCACTTCTTTGGAGCCTTCGCCGAAGTGCTTCTTCACACCCTTCTCGTCGTAGGTGGTCGGAGCCACAAAGAAGTACACTGCCATGTCGGCCAGGTCCTGCACAAAGTGGGCTCGCGGCTTGAGCTGCTTCACGATTTCGTCGAGGCGTTCTTCCGGTTCCTTCGAGAGGTCAATGCCCTTGGCGACCAGACCTTCCTTCATGATGTTCTTGAGGAAAGCGTCATCGCACATGTGGATGTGCTGGCCGTTCATCCACTGCAACTTCTTTTCGTCGAAGCTGGCAGACTTCGGGTTGATGCGTTCCAGCGTAAAGCTTTCCACCATTTCCTTGATGGTCATGACTTCGCGGTCGTCACCCGGGTTCCAGCCGAGGAGAGCGAGGTAGTTCACGAGAGTCTCCGGCAGGTAGCCGAGGTCGCGGAAGTCGCCCACGGAGGCGGCACCCTTGCGCTTAGAAAGCTTGCCGCCGTTCTTGTCGAGAATCACCGGCAGATGGCACCATACAGGCGGCTGCCAGCCGAAAGCCTTGTACAAGAGTTCGTGCTTGGGCGTAGAGCTAATCCATTCATCGCCGCGGAGCACGTGAGTGGTACCCATCAGGTGGTCGTCCACCACGCTTGCAAAGTGATAAGTCGGGTAACCGTCGCGCTTGATAAGCACCAGGTCGTCCAGAAGTTCGTTCTGGTAGCTGATGTGGCCGCGGATCATGTCGTCGAATTCCGTGACGCCAGTTTCGGGCACCTTGAAGCGGATCACCGCTTTTTCGCCGGCAGCAATGCGGGCTTCGGCTTCTTCACGGCTAATATTGCGGCAGTGACGGTCGTAACCCGTGACCGGCACATGGCTCTTTTCCTGTTCGGCGCGGACTTCCTGCAGGCGTTCTTCGGTGCAGAAGCAATAGTAGGCGCAGCCGGCATCCAGAAGTTTCTTGATTTCGCGGTGGTAAATGTCCAGGCGTTCGCTCTGGAAGTACGGGCCGCAGTCACCTTCGCAACCCGGACCTTCGTCCCACTGCAGGCCAAGCCACTTGAGGTCGCGCATCAAGTCGTGCAATGCAGTTTCGTTGTAACGCTTGCGGTCGGTATCCTCGATACGCAGGTAGAACGTGCCGCCCATGTGCTTGGCAAAAAAGTAGTTGTAGATAGCGGTGCGCGCACCGCCCACATGCAGGTAGCCCGTGGGGCTCGGGGCAAAACGGACGCGGACAGGACGGTTAGAATTGCAATTTTCGCACATAATTTCCTCTTTTGTTTATTCCGTGTCAAAAAATAGCAATTTAAAATGACTCCAGATTCAACTTTTCTATCTTTGGGGCCGTTAATCGAAACAGCCACCCTTTTCTACGGGATTTCTATGGAGACTCTAAATTCCATTTTAGATGCAATTGACGGCTATGTTTGGGGAGTACCCCTGATTGTCATCGTTCTCTTCGTGGGTTTCTTGCTCACGATTCGCCTCGGTTGCCTGCAGGTTTTGAACTTGCCGAATGCCATTCGTTACATGTTGCACAACGAAAAGGGCGGCGATGGCGAAGTTTCAAGTTTCGGAGCACTCTGCACGGCTCTTGCAGCCACCATCGGCACGGGTAACATCGTGGGTGTCGCCACCGCTATCGGTACCGGTGGCCCGGGCGCCCTCTTCTGGATGGAAGTGGCAGCTTTCCTCGGCATGGCCACCAAGTATTCCGAAGGCCTGCTCGCCGTCAAGTACCGTACCGTCGATCAGGACGGCAAAGTTTTGGGCGGCCCCTTCTACTACATCGAAACAGGCATCAAGGAACGCTTCGGCTGGAATATGAAATGGCTCGCAGTCCTGTTCGCGATTTTCGGCGTACTCGCAGGTCTTCTCGGCATCGGCACGATTACACAGGTGAACGGCATTACAAGCGCCATGGCCCGCCTCACCCCGAACGCCCCTGAATTCATTAACATCGGCGGCAATTCCATTTCTTGGACGACGGCGATCGCCGGCATTCTCGTTACGATTTTTGCGGCAACCGTTATCATTGGCGGTCTCAAGCGCATCGCTAAAGTTTCGACCTATATTGTCCCGATTATGGCAATCGTTTACATTCTCGCCTGCGTGCTCTTGCTGCTCTTGAACTTCGCCCAGATTCCGCTTGCCATCCAGACGATCGTGCAGGCCGCATTCAACCCGAGCGCCATTACCGGCGGCGCCGTAGGAACCATCTTTATCGCCATGCAGAAGGGCATCGCCCGCGGCATCTTCAGTAACGAAGCGGGCCTCGGTTCTGCCCCGATTGCAGCCGCTGCCGCAAAGACCAAGGAACCGGTTCGCCAGGGTCTCGTCTGCATGACCGGCACCTTCTTCGACACCATTATCATTTGTACCATGACGGGTCTTGCTATCGTGGTTTCGGGCGCATGGGATCCTAAGCTCGGTCTCGAAGGCGTGAACATCACCATGGAAGCCTTCTCTCGCGGACTCGCCATTGTTCCGGCCGGTTCTATCATCGCACCGTTCTTCCTCGCCATCGCCCTGGTGTTCTTCGCATTCACCACGATTCTTGGCTGGGCATACTATTCCGAAAAGTGCCTGCAGTACCTGATGGGAGGCAAGAACGCCAAGGCAACGCTGATTTACCGTTGGGTGTACATCGCCGCTATCTTTATCGGCCCGTACCTCACGGTAAGTGCCGTATGGACTAGCGCCGACATCTTTAACGGACTCATGGCCTTCCCGAACTTGGTCGCCTTGATTCTCTTGAGCGGAATTGCCGCCAAAGAAACCAAGGATTACCTGGAACGGCTTCACAACGGACACGTGGGCGACTAATTAGTTCGGATTTCGGAATTCGGAGTTCAGAATTAGAATTTCGAAGTTCATTTTTTTAATTTGGAAATGAAGCGAATATATTTCGTCGGAAGGTTTTATGTTGGATTTTAAAGGCAAATTTGCGGCGGTGCTCCCGGCGGGGGGACTCGGCAAGCGCATGGGCGGAAACATTCCCAAGCAGCTTTTGGTTCTGGGCGGCAAGCCCGTTTACCGTTACAGCCTCGAGACCTTCCTTTCGATGGATGAAATCGCCGAAGTCGTGATGGCCGTGCCCGCCGACTGGAAAGACCACTTTGAAAAGGATTTTTCGCACCCGAAACTAAAAATCGTCGTGGGTGGCGCAGAGCGTTGGCAGTCCGTGGAAAACGGCGTGAACGCGCTCACGAGCAACGCCGAATTCGTACTGGTGCACGATGTGGCGCGTCCGTTCATCAGTAAAGAAATCATCCTTGACGTTTGCAAGACGCTTGTCGAAAAAGGCAGCTGCCTTGTGGCAAAGCCCGCCGTTGACACCATCAAGATTGCAAAAGATGGATGCGTGCAGCAGACCATCGACCGCAACACCGTATGGATGGCGCAGACCCCGCAGGCGGCCTCGATTGCCTTACTGAAAAAGCTCTACGGGCGCATTGCCGCAGAGCCTTTAAACTTTACCCCCACCGACGAAGCAAGCATCCTCGAATATTTCGGCGAAAGCGTCTACATCGTGAAGGGCAACAACCTGAACGACAAGCTTACGACTCCCGAAGACTTCGAGATTTTCGCAAGCCGCACCCGTTAAATTTTTCCGACGAATTCAAATCCGGCTTCATCGACCGCCTTCTTGAGAGCGGTTTCGTCTATATCGTCTTCGTCATGCCATTCCACGCGGAGTTCTTTTTTCGCGACATCGGCTTCAGCCGAAATCACGCCGTCTAAAACCCTTACGGCTTTTTCGACGCAAGCCTTGCAGTGACTGCAGCTCATTCCGTTCACGCGATAGAATTTGACTACAGGCCCCTCATGATGATGTTCGCCATGTTCGTGATCATGGCAATGGCATTCGCCTTCACCTTCGCAGCAGCAATCATGATCGCCGCAGCCGCAATGCCCGCAGTCACACCCCTTATGTGCAAACTTCGCATAAATAATCAGCGCTGCAAACACGACTGCGCAAACGTAGTCAAATACGCCAAGTGCGCCGTGACCGTGACATTCCGCAGAACCGTGCGGGAGCATCGAAGCAAGGAACGTATCCATCAGGAACGTGTCGACCACAAAGCCAAAGAACATAGCTCCAAGTGCAATCGAAACAAGGTAGGCCGCGAGAGTGCGCTTGCCAAAAGCCTTGCCCACGACCAACATGCTTGCGATACTTGTGGCAGGGCCCGCCATCAACAGCACCAGGGCCGCCCCCGGCGTAATGCCTTTTTCTACAAGGGCCAACGCCAGCGGAATGGAGCCTGTGGCACAAGTGTACATGGGCATGGCAAGCACCAGCACCACCAACATGCAAAGCAACGGGTATTCGTGCAGGAACAAGAAGAAATCATCCGGAACAAAGGCGGCAATCAGGGCACCGAGCAAAAGGCCAATCGTCAGCCACTTGCTCACATCGCCAATCATGTTTACAAAGCCGTATTCAAAAGTTTCTTTCAACTTTTGCGCAAAAGACTTTTTCGCATGCTCATCGTGATCATCATGGCCGCAGGAACAATGGTCGCCTTCACAATCGCAGTGTTCGTGATGCTCATGCTCGTGAGAATTTTCAAGCACGGCAACACCCGTTTCAGGCTCGTTCTTTGTGACCAAGTTAGTAAACACGCCGCCAAGCATTGCCGTTACAAAAGCGGCCACCGGGCGCAAAATCGCAAACGGTCCGCCTAACAGCGAATACGTTGCCAAAATAGAATCTACGCCTGTCGCAGGCGTCGAAATCAAGAAGCTCACGCTCGCACCCTTACTTGCGCCTTCTTTACGGAGCGCAATCGATGTGGGAATCACGCCGCAGCTGCAAATCGGGAGCGGCACGCCAAACAGCGCAGCCCAAAGCACCGACTTAAAATTCGACTTCGCAATCTTTGGCACATACAAGTGATTCGGCACCCACACATGCAAAATGCCCGCAAGCAAAAAGCCGAGCAAAAGGAACGGCGCCATCTCCGAAAACAGCGTAATGAATTGCCAAACAAACTTTTCCAGAATTTCTAAAACAGCAGGCATTTACTTACCCTTCTTGTGCAGAATATGTGTGAGACCCGTATTGAAAATCAATCCGATATGTTCATCGTCAAGCGAATAGAACATCTTGCGACCATCGCGACGCGGCTTGACCAAGTTCGCCGTACGCAAGATTCGCAGCTGGTGGCTTACCACGGACTGTTCCAGATTCAGTTTTTCAGCAATATCGTTCACCGAAATTTCGCCCGAGAGCATCAAATGGATAATGCGGATACGCGTGGTATCGCCAAAGAACTTGAAAAACTCCGACAGTTCGAAAAGAACATCCATCGAAATATCATTTTTCGCATTTTTTATATATGAACAAGTATTCATATTTTCATATATACATTTTTTCAAGCGTTCCGTCAAGGTCAAAAACCGAAATTCGCCCCATTTTCTTAAAAATTTCCATCTTTTCTCCCCCCCATTTTTGTATTTTTAGCCAAAAATTGAGGTTTTTAATGAAGATTGCAGTGATTGGTGGCGCAGGTTATATTGGCAGCCACACGATTATCGAACTTTATAAGGCAGGCCATTCCGTTGTCGCCGTCGACAACCTGGTTAATTCCTGCGACGAATCGCTCCGCAGAGTCGGCGAAATCGTCGGGCAAGAAATTCCCTTTATCAAGGCAGACGCCCGCGATGCAGCCGCCATGGACAAGATTTTCAAAGAAAACCTCTTTGACGCCTGCATCCACTTTGCAGGGCTAAAGGCCGTGGGCGAATCGGTCGCCAAGCCGCTGGAATACTACGAAAACAACATGAACGCAACCTTCGTGCTGTTGAACGCCATGCGCAAAAACGGCTGCAAGAACATCATCTTCTCGTCGTCGGCCACCGTGTACGGTAACCCCGCCGAAATTCCCATTACCGAAAACTGCCCGAAGGGCGCCATCACCAACCCCTACGGACAAACGAAGTCCATGCTCGAAGAAGTGCTCCGCGACGTGCAGAAGGCCGACCCCGAATGGAACGTGGTACTGCTCCGCTACTTCAACCCGATCGGCGCACACCCGAGTGGCCGCATCGGCGAAGACCCCAACGGCATTCCGAACAACTTAATGCCTTACATTACGCAGACCGCCGTGGGCATCCGCAAGGAACTCGGCGTGTTCGGCAACGACTACGACACCCCCGACGGAACCGGCGTCCGCGACTACATTCACGTATGCGACCTCGCCGCAGGCCACGTGAGCGCGCTCAAGGCCATCGAAAACAAGTGCGGACTCGCCATTTACAACCTGGGTACAGGCCACGGCTACTCCGTGCTCGACGTGGTGCACGCCTTTGAAAAGGTGAACGGCATCAAGGTGCCCTACAGCATCAAGCCCCGCCGCGCAGGCGACATTGCCACCTGCTACTGCAACCCCGAAAAAGCCTACAAGGAACTCGGCTGGAAGGCCCAGTTCGGCATCGAAGAAATGTGCCGCGACGCCTGGAACTGGCAAAAGAACAACCCGAACGGTTACCGCAAGGGATAACGGCCCCAAAAGCCGCGTTCCGCAAAAAAATTCATTTTTTGCGTCACCATCCCCTTGACACCTCCGCCCAATTATTCTATAATTGGGCAACCCCGCGGGAATAGCTCAGTTGGTAGAGCACGACCTTGCCAAGGTCGGGGTCGAGGGTCCGAGTCCCTTTTCCCGCTCTAAAACGAAAAAGACACCTATATGGTGTCTTTTTTCGTTTTATAACACGGGAAGGGACCCGGCACCCTCGAAGAGGGTGCGACCAAATTCTTTTTTGGGCGAAGCCCGTGAAAAGAATTTGGAGCTTAACGCGAACGAAGTGAGTGTTGAGCCCGTAGGGCGGCAAGCCAGCCGCGTAGCGGAGACTGGCGCAGCCGCAGTCCCTTTTCCCATACGACGAATCACATAATTTGGCTCATGCACGAAGTGCGGAGAGGCAAATTATGAGCTTGAGGCAAGCGCAGCTTGCATCGAGCCCGTAGGGTTAGACCGCAACCTTGCGCAAGCAAGGAATATTGCGGGCTAACACTAAACAACGAGGCGCACGAAGTGCATGCGAGTTGTTTAGGACTTTGAGCGAAGCGATAAGCCCGTCAGGGTGAGGAGCTAGCCGGTCGCAGACCGGAGACTAGCGACGAATCAATCCCTTTTGACGCCTACGCTTCGCTGCTTACCGCGGCGTCACTCGGTCATGACAAAATGCGAGCATTTTGTCGCGACACTCGTTTAGCACGCTTTTCCCACTCTTTTTTATAAAAATTAATTCACTAAATCTAAAGAATAACTACGTAATTTCTGTAATAATTCACCAAATCTAATGAAATACTATTGTTTTTAGATTCAATTTTTATTATATTCAATTTAAACAACGGGAGAAAATATGGCGATATACAAAGCACAAACCGACGAGTCCGCACTAGCCCTACTAGGGAAACGTATGGCGGCATTCCGCATAAGAAACAACTGGACACAAGCCCAGCTCGCCCAAATATCCGGAGTCAGCAAGGGAACCGTAGAACGCATTGAACGCGGCGATTCAGTCCAGGTGTTAAACCTAGTTAAGGTACTACGGGCCTGCAATATGCTCGAGACTTTCTTGAGTATATTCCCGGACGATTCTCCCTCGCCCATGCAACTTTTGCAAATGGGGCAAATCAAAAACCGCCAACGCGCAAGCTCTCCTCACAAGAAAAGCACCAGCGAAAATTCCGTCGCCGACAACTCCGCTCAATATTCAGCCGCCGAAAGCCCTGCCAAGAACAAGCCCTGGGTATGGGACGAAGACAAGTAACGCATTATGATTGCAGTCGAAGTAAAACTCTGGGGAACGACCATCGGCGCGCTTTCTATGCTCGAAGGCGAGCAAACAGCGCGTTTCGAATACGCCCCTAATTTTATCGGAGCAGGAATAGAACCTTCTCCTATAGTAATGCCCGTATCCAAGCAAATTTATTCGTTTCCACTGCTGTCAAAGACATTCCATGGACTTCCGGGACTTTTCGCAGACAGCATCCCCGACAAATTCGGCAACAGAGTCATTGACGCATGGCTTATTCGGCAAGGCCGGCTCCCCGAAAGTTTTACCGCCCTTGAGCGCCTGTGCTACACAGGGAATCGCGGCATGGGGGCGCTGGAATTTTTCCCCTTGCAAGGCCCCGATTCTCACACAGACGACTCCCTGGATATAGAAAACCTGCGAATTTTCGCCGCCGAAGTATTGAATCAACGAAAGCGGTTCTCCACAAAAAAGCTCAGCAAAAAAAACACAAAATCCTTCGAGGACATTCTCCGGGTAGGAACCTCCGCTGGAGGCGCCCGCGCGAAAATCCTCATCGCCTATGACGAAGCAACTGGCGAAATGCGTTCAGGCCAGGTGGCCACAGACGCGAACTTCGGCTACTGGCTTTTAAAACTCGACGATGTGGAACAAAACGGCGACAAGGAAAATGCAGACCTGTTTGGGTACGGCGCGATTGAATACACTTACTCGCAAATGGCCAAGCTTGCCGGTATAGACATGACCGAATGCAAGCTGTACGAATGCGCCGGACACAGGCACTTTATGACCCGACGGTTCGACCGACTGCCGGGCGGGAAAAAGCTGCATTACCAGTCGCTATGCGGCCTTGCCCATTACGACTTCAACATGCCCGGCGCCTACAGCTACGAACAAGCCCTGAATATCATCAAGCTGCTAGGCCTCGGCTACGACGCACTCGAAGAAATGTTCCGCCGTGCGGCATTCAACATCTGCGCCCGCAACCAAGATGACCACGCCAAAAACATCGGGTTCTTGATGGACAAAAGTGGAGCGTGGAAACTCGCTCCCGCATTCGACATGACCTACGCCTACAATCCGCAAGGTCTATGGACCGGCACTCACCAGATGACATTCAATGGCAAGCGAGACAATTTCTCGCTAGACGATTTCAAAGCGGTCGCAAAATTTGCAGGACTGCGACAGGGGCGCTATAAAAAAATTCTCGATGAAGTCAAAAGCGCCGTCACCGAGTGGCCCAAACTTGCAAAGCAAAACGAAGTCCCCACAAGAATCATCCGCGCTATTGCGGCTGCGCACCGGTAAATTTTTTCCGCAAGATTAAGCAAGCCCCCCTTTACCCAAAAATTTTATTACATTTCACCCTACCGATGCAAGACGAGAAATACATCCTGGTAGATAGCGAAGAATCGCTCGCGAATTTGCTCGCGGATTTGGAGCTGTACGAAATGGCCGCCGTCGATACCGAGGCGGATTCCATGTACCATTATACCACCCGTCTTTGCCTGATCCAGATTACCATCGGCGAACACCACTACATTGTGGACCCGCTGTGTGGGCTTGACCTTGCCCCTTTGTTCAAGGCCCGCGCCATGCAGACGCTCATTTTCCACGGCGCCGACTACGACTTGCGACTGCTGTGGCAGACTTACGGATTCTCGCCCAAGCAGATTTTCGACACCATGCTCGCGGCAAAGATTCTGGGCGAAGATCACTTGGGCCTTGCGGACTTGGTCCGCGAATACTTCGGTGACGAACTCAAGAAAGAAAACCAGCGCGCCGACTGGACCACGCGACCGCTGCCGCTCGAAATGTGCGAATACGCCATCCACGACACGTTCTACCTGCACGAACTCTGCGCGATTCTCGTAGAAAAGTTGCAAGAAGCTGGCCGCATGAGCTGGCTTACCGAACAGTGCGAAGCCCTGATCGAACATGCCAAGCACCCGGCACCGCAGAGAAAGGACCCCTGGCGTGTCACGGGATCTGCTCCGCTTTCGCCGTGCGCCCTGAACGTGCTCAAGTTCCTCTGGGAATGGCGCGAAAACCAGGCCCAGGAACTGGACCGCCCGCCCTACAAGGTGATGCCGGTGGAACTCATGCTCGCCATCGCCCGCCGCAGCGAGGCCAATTTCCCGACCGTGGACTTGGAAAAATTGCCGAAGCTCCCCCGCAATTTCCGCGACGAGCGCCTGGATTCGTTCGTGAACATGCTGCAGACGGCCGTAGCCGTTCCGCAATCGGACTGGCCCGAAAGACTCCCCAAGGCCCCGCCCCCGCCGGTGGTGCCGAACTCCGACCTGCTTTCGGTACTCAAGACCTGGCGCGACCTGAAGGCCGAAGAACTGGAGCTTGACCCGTCGCTCTTGGCCAACAAGGCGCAGCTCATTTGGCTAGCCGCTCCGGGTGACATGCCCTGGGAGGCCCGTTACGAAGAGGCGCACCTCATGAACTGGCAGCGCGTCCTGTGGACCGAAATTTTGCAACAGAACCTGCCCAACGCAAAGCGCGTAGGCGACCCCGACTAATTTTTTACGACTCACCTTAACCGCCCGCTACTGGACAAATCCCCCGCAGGCATACTATGGAATCTGTACTTCTCGTTTCTGCCTTACTCCTTTTGATTTTCGGCTCCAGGCCGCTTTTCGAGATGTTGCGCAAAAAGCGCGACGGCGAAGAACTCATCGGAAACCCGTGGGAAGAAATCCACACCATCAAGGGCTACAGGGAATCGCGCAAGGTGGCGGCGTTCTACCCGCTCACGGGCGAACCGAACATTATGCCGATTATCAAGCAGCTCGCCGACGAAGACCGTCTGCTGCTTCCCCGCTGCACGGGCCCCACGACCATGGAGTTCTGCCACGTGCAAAGCCTCAAGAAAGATTTGGTCAAGGGCAAGTTCGGCATCATGGAACCCCGCGGCGACATTCCGGCCTACGAGGGCGACTTCACCGTGTTCCTGGTTCCCGGCACCAAGTTCAACTTGACCGGCGAACGCTGCGGACACGGCAAGGGTTACTACGACCGCTTTTTGGCAAAGCACCCGAACGCCCACAAGGCAGGCATCGCGACTCCCAAGCAGATTAGCGTCGAGCCGCTTGTGCAAAAGCTGACCGACATCAAGATGGACCAGATTATTATTTGTAGGGAAAAGCCCTAAGGATTTTAGATAAAGGATTGCATTATGGCATTCAACAAGAATTCCGATAAGGAAACAGAATTCGGTATCATTCGCCACAACTTCAAGGACCGCGAAGGCTTTACCCGCCGCAAGACCGATGGCGACCGCCGCACAAGTTTCGGCGACCCCGATGGCGCTCCGCAAACCGCTATCGGCGGCATCCGCGAAGTGACCGACCTTCTGGAACGCAGCCCCATGCAAGTCCACCGCGTGCTCTTTATGCACCAGTCGGGCAACCCCAAGCTCTACGAACTGCAGAAACTCGCGAAGCGTGCCCATGTGCACGTGCAGCAGGTGGATTCCAAGGTGCTCAGCAGCTATGTGCAGCAGCACCACGGCGTGGTTGCCCTCCTAAACGAAAAGGAACTTCTGGTTTGGGAAGACATCCGCGAAGAATACTTTGCCGCCAAGCAAAAAGGCGAACGCAAGCTGATCGCCGTAGGCACCAACATCGAAGACCCGCGCAACCTGGGTGCCTGCATCCGTAGTGCTCTCGCCCTCGGCGTAGACCTCTTGATGCTCCCGGCCAAGGGCATGTGCGGCATCACGCCGGCTGTCGCCCGCTCTGCCGCAGGCGCACTCGACAAGATGAAGATTTGTCGCCCGAACAACCTGGAAGCGGCTGTGGGCGAACTCAAGCTCGCGGGCTACCAGATTCTGGGCCTCGATGCCGACACCGAGACGAACCTCGCCGGCTTTGAATTCAGCGACCAGGCGGTCATTGCCGTCGGTGGCGAAGACGTGGGCCTTCCGCCCTTTATCCGCAAGCAGTGCGACGCCGTGCTCCGCATTCCGATGATGCCCGAAGCGCACTCCTACAACGCCTCGGTAGCCCTTTCGCTCGGCCTGTACGAATACGCAAGACTACGCATCAAGTAAGCTTGCCGTTTCACAAGGAGGCTTTCTATGCGAACCCGATCAATACTTCTATTTGCATGCTCGCTAGTATTTGCTCAACCCGACGCAAATCTGCAGCAGATGCCTCCGCAAGCGTCCCCCGCACCGCAACAGCAAAATGATTCTCCTGTTATGTATGGGACCTATGTCCAGTACAACGCAGCTCCTCCAGCGGCAATCCCAGACAGTATCGCCAAACGAGAGGCCGCGATAAAAGACAGCATTGCCGCCGAACGCGCCAAGGAAGATTCGCTGAAAAATGTTGTGTGGAATCAAATGGAAAGCAGTTCCCTTTTCGCGGGGTTCCACATTTCCTTTGGACTTGCAGGCATATACAACAGCGAAAAGGTCAAGGGACGCTACACCCCCGGTTCCAAAAGCGAAAATTATGCAGACCCATTCAAGGGTACAATAGGCTTCACCTTTGACTTAGGTCTAGCGGGGATGTACAGACCGATCAAGTATGCAGGACTCTTTCTCGAAGCAGATTTTCGACTTTCCTACTACTCACGAGAATCGGACGACTACTGCATCGATGTTCAGAAATTCGGAAAGACCAAATGCGAAGCTCTTGACGAAGACTTCCTGTTAATCGGATTCGATTTTCCCCTGCTGTTAAGAGTCTACCCGACGAGAAACTTCTTCCTAGAAGCAGGTCCCAGTTTACGCCTGAATGTATATGGTTCCAGATCATTGTCCGAAGATATCGACTGGAGCATTTCTACAGATGATGACGAAAACAAGAAAAACGACTCTTATCGGGAAGACCTAGGAGGATGGGATTGCGAAACCGCCAGCTACTCCCTCGTTTTCGGATTCGGCTACACCACGGTCGCCATGAGCGAAACGACAACCCTGACAGGAGGGACCAAGGTATCACCAGTTCCCGTCGAATTAGCATTCCGTGTCATTGTCGACCAGACAAACCTGGAAGAACAGGATGCCGTTCAACTGAATAAGAAATACGGAACTTACCGCGAAGCCTCCACAGCCCGTAGCTGGTCCATCAACCTATCCTTCACCGTTTTCGGCGGAGTTTGGTAGACCACTAAATGCCTACTACGAAGCCCACCCCGAAGAAAAGTACAGATAACGAAAAACGGGCCTCGCGGTCCGTTTTTTATACTCAAAGCGAGCTGTAAGCGAGCTATACAAGACTTGCCAATTTATTGGCTTAGTCGTTGTTATGCCCTATGGGTAGACCTCATACCTCAAAGGGCAAAGCCCGACCTCGCACCGCTTAGAACTGGCTCAGGAATCTCTGGTCGTTGCTGGTCAGGAGGCCGATTTCCGGAATCGCGTGGCGCAGCATGGCGATACGGTCGAGACCGAAGCCGAAAGCAAAGCCCGTGTACTTCTCGGAATCGATGCCGCAGTTCTTGAACACGTTCGGGTCCACAGAACCGCAACCGCCGATTTCCATCCAGCCGGTTCCCTTGCAACGACGGCAACCCTTGCCACCGCAGAACACGCAACTCACGTCCATTTCGGCGCTGGGCTCCGTGAACGGGAAGAAGCTCGGGCGGAAACGCGTCTTGACGCCTTCGCCGAACAGCTTGTTCATGAACACCTGGAGCACGCCTTTGAGGTCTGCAAAGCTGATGTTTTCATCCACCACCAGGCCTTCGCACTGCTGGAACATCGGGGCGTGGGTCGCATCGTTATCGACGCGGAACACGTGGCCCGGAGCAATCATGCGGAACGGCGGCTTGTGCGTTTCCATGTAGTGGATCTGCGTGCCGGAGGTGTGCGTACGCAACATCACCTTGTCGTCCACGTAGAACGTGTCCTGCATGTCGCGGCTCGGGTGGTCAGGAGGCGTATTGAGCGCCTCGAAGTTGTACCAGTCCGTCTCGATGTCGCGACCGAAGTCCACTTCGAAACCCATCTGGCTGAAGAAGTCGATAATCTCTTCGCGCACGTCGTAAAGCGGGTGCGTCGAGCCCGCCGGAATGCCTGCACCCGGGAGCGTGGTATCTACAAAGCCGCTTTCCAGCTTCTTCTGGAGGGCGGCCTGGTTCGCGGTCTCGATAGCCTTGTCGATTGCCTCGGAGACGGCGACCTTAAGTTCGTTCACGAGCTTGCCGTAAGCCGGACGTTCCTCGGCGCTCAAGCTACCCATCTGCTTCATGAGGTCGGTAACGGCCCCCTTCTTGCCCAGGTACTTCACGCGGAGGTTATTGACGGCTTCTTGGTTCGTAAGGTCGGTTTGCGCAAGTTCTGCGTCAAACGCCTGCTTCACATTGTTAATAGCTTCACTCATAGTGGCCGTTAATTTAGAATTTTTTTCATGCTCCAGCTGCCGATTTTCCGGCCGTTGTGCTCAATTTCACATTCGTGAAAGACCTCGTAGCCGCGTTTGCTGTAAAAAGCGAGGTTTTCCCGGGAATTCGTAAAAAGAGCCAACTGCTTGCCACCACGCTCCCGCACGTACTCTTCCATATAAATTAAAAACTGCGAGCCGACTCCCTGCCCCTGCGCAGACGGGTCCACCTCGAGCATGCTGAGATACCAGATGTCCGGTCCTGATTTCTGAAAATCGTGGCAGGGCTTGCTGGCGTTTTCGTCCATAGCTATGAATCCGTTGATATCGCTCCATTTCGTATTAAGGTACACACGCCAGAAACCGTGTATAATGTATTGGAATGCGGAAGGTTTCTTGAAGCCAGGGGCTTCCAGTGTTGCGCGTGCAACCAGCTTGCCGTCCCGATGCGCCGCCAACAAATCAGCCTTTCCATAGCACGTTTTTAGGACGCATTGCATAAAAATCTGCAGTCCATTTCGGCTTTTTTCCCTATCAGGGAAATAGAGCGTGACGTAGTCATAATCTTCGTACGCCCGGGCCATAATTAGGCCCGCTTCGTCGAGTTCTTCGCGAGTCTGTAACCCGAATTCAAGTTCTGTTGCCATATAGAGATCCCCTTCTATTCTGATTTCGCTTTCCCGGTAAAGTTCGTGCTCGTTATCTTGAGGACGGTCACGGCGGCGGCTTGCGCGGGCGTGAATTCGAACTTGTGCGGGGTCGTGTGCATAGGTTGCGCGGAACCTGAAGATTGCGGCGCACCCGCAGCCTGCCGTTCCATCAGGAGAGAGAGCCCGCGGCATTTCTCGGCGCTATCCTCGACAATTTCGGCTTTGCCCTGCCCGACGACGCTTGCGTAAAAGCGGCCACTCTTGCAATAAACATCTTCATGAATTTCGATGCGGTTCTCGACGCACATGCTAAACGCCACGTTCGGATTCTTGCGGATGCAGTCAAGTTTCTTGCCGACATGCGCACAGTGGAAATACAATTCCAGTACACCATCCATCAAGCTATACCCGAACGACATCGGAATCACGTAAGGCATGCCCGCATTGGCATCGTCCGCCATCGCGACATGGCAAGTCGTGCACTGTTCAATAATCTTCGCGATATTTTCGTCGCCCAAAACTTCACGGTCTTTACGTCGCATATCGTCTCCAAAGAATTATTTTTCAAATTTAATTTATTTCATCAAGCGCAGAGTGACAAACTCATTTGCACGCCTTTTACACAAAAAGTTTTTTACCAACGTTGTTTTTGATTGCAACGGAATCTATTATTAGAACATTGCCCGTTTTGGTGACAGGGGCTATATTACAAGAAAAAGGGAGTTATATATGAAAATGATGAAGTTGCCTGTCATAGCGGCCTCTGTCGCCCTGTGCATTACGGCCTGTTTCGAAGACAATACCACAAATGCGGTTCCCAACGGAGACGCACCTATCTCTGCCGAAAACCCCTATGGGAACGAATTTTTCGGAACAGAAGTTCCCGGTAGTGAAAATCCTGGCACAGGCATTCCAGGAAACCAGATTCCTGGAACAGACGTTCCGGGTTATGAAGCGCCGGATAATGAAATTTCCGGTTCAGAGATTCCGGGTAACGAAAATTCCAACCCTCAAATTCCGGGAACAGAAAATCCAGGCACAGGATTTTCCAGTTCCAGCAGTAACATTCCCGGTGAGCAAAATCCAGGCAGTCAAATCCCAGGCGGAGACATTTCTAGTTCCAGCAGTGTTGTTCCGATCAACCCGAATCCGGGCAACGAATCTGGCGATGACGAGAACGACAATGAAGACGCTCGCACCTTGAACGGCACGCAAATTCTCTTGAAACTTGCGGGCACATCGGCCACGGTCGAGAACAACAACGGTTGCGTCGAAATTGCAGACAAAGTCGCAACCATTACTTGCCCGGGCGCCTACTACGTAACCGGCGAATCTTCCGACTTCCAGGTGGTCGTAAACACTCCGGCCGCCGAAAAAGAAGGCAACACCGGCATTTACCTCTACAACGCGACTTTGAAAAGTTCAAACGCCCCGATTCTCGTGAAGAACGCTGACAAGACGGTAATTCACCTGGTCAAGGGCACCACTAACGTTGTCGAAGACGGCAACGGCAACCATTTGTTCACCAAGGTCAACGGCGCACAAGATACCGCCAAGGCCGCCATCTACTCCAGAGACGACTTGAACATCAAGGGCGCCGGCACCTTGACCGTCAAGGGCAAGTTCAGAAACGGCATCCAGTGCAGCAACGACCTTAAAATCAAGAACGGCAACATTACAGTCGAAGCCGAAGAAAACGCCATCAAGGGCAAGGGCAGCCTCCAGATTTCGGGCGGCGTCCTGAACGTTACCGCCAAAAAAGGCGACGGCCTCGAAAGCGACGAATGCGAAGAGGTCAACGGCGAATGCAAGAAAATCGTTGAAGGCAAGGGCATTGTCGAAATCTCGGGTGGCAATATCACCATCAAGGCCGGCGATGACGGCATCCAGGCAGAAAACTTTATCCGCGTCAGCGATTCCACCGAAACCTCGACCGTCAAGATTACTTCTACCGGCAAGGGATTTTCGGCCGAAAAGTATGTCTATGTGGACGGCGGCACCATCGACGTGACTTCGGACGATGACGCTATCCATACTCACTACCAAGTGTTCATGAATGCGGGCAACGTGACTATTTCGACCAAGGACGACGGCATTCACGCGGACTCCATTCTGTACCTGAAGGGTTCTACGGTTAACGTGAAGACCGCTTACGAAGGCCTTGAAGCCTACAAGATTATTGCCGAGGGCGGCGTTACCGCGACATTTGCCACCAACGACGGCTGGAATGCAGCCGGTGGCGCCAAGGAAAATTCAGGCGGATATTCCATGTTCAGCGAATCCAGCGGACATGCGGTAATTAGCGGCGGTTACCATTACATCGCCTCGAAGGGCAACATGATCGACGTGCTCGATGCCAACGGCTCAGCAAAGATGAGCGGCGGCGTGTTGATTCTTGAAATCACCGGCCAGAGCTACGAGAACCAAGGTGGCATGGGCTGGGGAGGCGGCATGGGAGGATTCCCGGGCATGGGCGGCCAACAAGGCGGCAATGGTTGCCCCTCCAACATGGCTGGCGGTCTCATTGACACCGATACCGGATTCGAAATTACCGGCGGTGTGCTGCTCGCCTTCGGCGACTACTCGACAGACACCCCGAACTGCGCATCTGTAAGCTTCACCAGCGACAACTGGTACGGCTCCGACAAGGCGGCCTTCAAGCCGGAATACAAAGGCAGTACCATCTTCTATGGTGGCGACGTCAAGTCCGTAAGCCAGGTGAATACATCTGGCATGAAGGAATTCAAGTTCCCGAACGGCAAGGTCTACATGTACAAGTAACTCGATACACGATTCCTTACCGACTTTAAAACTTTCTAAATTTATGGCTATGTTTTTCGAACAAGCCATTGCACATCAGGTTCCGGGCTACACCCGCGAAGCAGATTCCGCCCACGGCGAATCGCTCGCCATGCTCGACTACAAAGATGAACTCCGCATTAAAGATGCGGCTATCCAGGAATTCTGGGATATCAATCGCCTTGCGGGCACTCCGCAAAAGGTGATTGCAAGCCCCATGCCCCGCAGCTACCGTACCACGAGCAAGCGCCGCGTGTACATGCAGCCAGGCAACTTGCAGTTCGACCGTCAAGAATCGATGCTCGAACCCGAAGAACACAACAGAATTTACGAATTCTTGTTTGAAAAGCTGATTCAGCCGGCTTACAAGCCGCTCGCTTACGCTTTGAACTGGATCATTATTCGTGGCACTTACCAGTACCGCGTGGTGATTTTCAACATCAAGAAGATTGACGCAAGCGTCGTGCGCAAGCTCAAACTGATTTCGGACGCACTGAAAGAAACTCCGTTCAAGGTAACTGCCGCACACGCCTACGTGGACACGACTGAATCGGATTACTATCTGGAATCGAAGCGCCCAACAGACGGTCTGAATTTCAAGCAGCTCTATGGTCCGCGCGAAATGAGCCTGTCGCTTGGCAAGTTCAGCCTGCGCTACCCCGTTACCGGATTCAGCCAGATTAACGAGAGCCAGATTCACAACTTGATCAAGGCGGCAAGCCGCATGCTCAGCCTGAGCAAAGAGGATCATTTCTTGGACTTGTACTGCGGATACGGATTGTTCAGCTTTGCGCTCGGCGAAGCCGCCAAGGACGTCTTGGGCGTGGAATGGGAAGGTCCGTCCATCGATTGCGCCAAGGCTTCTGCCAAGCACCTTAAAAAGTCTTACCGCTTTATCGCAGGCAAGATCGACGAAATGTTCGTGCAGACTCGCCTTCCGCGGCCGGTCGTGAACGAACCCGAAAAAATTCTGCTGGACCCGCCCCGCAAGGGCTGCGAACCCGGCGTGATTCACGCACTTGCCATGCGCAAACCCATCCGCGTCGCGCATGTGTTCTGCGGCACCGACGAAATCCCGGCATCGCTCAAGGAATGGGAACGCTACGGCTACCGCGTGCGCGAAGTGCAGCCGCTCGATCTGTTCCCCGGCACCCCGCACCTCGAAACCATCGTGATGCTGGAGAGGAAATGAGATGTGAAGTGTGAGATGTGAAATGAGAAATGAAATCATTCCACATTACACACTTCACATTCCGCATTATATTGAAGAGGGATTATGCCAGCTGATGTTTTGACAACAGAAAAGCCGCCGCTCTGGACGCGGAATTTCGTGACGGTTGCCGCCGCGAACTTTCTGCTGTTCTTTAGCTTTTACCAGCTGCTTCCGATTCTCCCGCTCTACATTATCGAGAAATTTGCAACCGACAACGCGACTGCCGGATTCATTATTTCGCTTTATACAATCGGGGCTCTTGCCTGCAGACCCTTTGCCGGATTCTTGGTAGATACGCTCAGCCGCAAGCCCTTGTACTTCTGGACATTCTTCGGGTTTACCGCGTGTTTCTTGGGCTACAAGACTGTCGGCATTTTGCCGGTTCTTGCCGCCGTGCGGTTTGCGCATGGTTTGTTCTTTGGAATCTCGAGCACGGCGAGCAATACGGTCGCCATCGATGCCCTGCCCGCAAGCCGTCGCGGCGAAGGCATCGGCTATTTCGGAATCAGCGTGAATTTGGCGTTTGCGACCGGCCCCATGACCGGCATGTTCCTGTACGAGGCTTTCGGCGATACGATAGTGTTTGCGGTTTCGATTATTCTGTGCGCGATCGGCTTAGTTCTCGTGCAGACGTTGAACGTGCCGCGCAAGGACAAAAAGCCGCACGCTCCGCTTTCGCTCGACCGATTCTTCTTGACCCGCGCCATTCCCCAGTTCACCAATTTCATTTTCGTCGGGTTCGCCTACGGTCCGGTCACAAACTACATCGCCCTTTACGCCAAGGAACTTGGCATTGGCGGCACCGGCTGGTTCTATGCATTGATTGCAGCGGGCCTGATTCTGAACCGAGTTATGACAGGGCGCCTGATTGACCGTGGCTACCTGATTCACCTGGTGGGCACCGGCATGACATTGAACGTAGTCGCCTACTTTATCCTCGCCTTCAGCCATACGCCGGCAGCCTTCTTTATTTCGGCGTTCTTGATTGGCACAAGCCTCGGCCTGATTTTTCCGGGATACCAGACCATGTGCGTAAACCTCGCCCGCCACGACCAACGCGGCACCGCCAACAGCACATACCTGAGCGGTTGGGACATCGGCATTGGCACCGGAATTTTAGCGGGCGGTTCCATGGCCGAACACTTCGGCATGCACCAGCCGGTATTCCTGGCCTGCGCCATAGCACTCGTAATTGCCGACGTGCTTTACTTCACGTGGACCGCAAGACATTATTCGAAAAATAAACTTGAAGGATAAGCCCGGGCTCTTGTTCCCGGAAAGACATTACGTCGAACGCTTGTCTTCGTACATCATCTGGTCTGCATCGATGACGCTCTTCCTGAAGTTCGAAACACGACCATCCCAACTGGCATAACCGATGCTCACCTGGAGCGTATAATACCGGCGTTCGTCGCGATTTTCAATTTCTTCACGCAAGCATTCGCGGATAATCCTGATGACATATTCGGGTATTTCCGTCTGCACAACAAGCAAGAATTCATCGCCGCCATAACGGCACAGGAATACCGATTTGCCCATGCAGGCACATGCGCTCTTGAGCGCCTTAGAAACAAGCACAAGTGCGCGATCGCCTTCGATATGGCCGTAGGTATCGTTAATTTGCTTGAAGTGGTCCACATCCACCATCACCACGTAATAGCTCTTGGAGTCGCGCGGAGACTGCAAATAGCGTTCCAACTGGTTACGGTTGTTGAGCGAGGTCAGCGTATCCGTCGAAATCAGAAGATTTTGCAGGTTCAGGTAAACGAACAGAATGATCATGGTACACCAGAAGCAGAAAATCGGCGTCGTCATCGAGAAGAACACCTGCAAGGCTGCCGCCACTATGCAGCCCGGGGTGTAGCTACCCACAATCAAGTACGTCTTGAAATTCTTGCGGTTTTCCGGTTTAAGTCCGCGGAAAAAGCACCGGACCGTCACCGTCATGATGTAAATAAACGGGAGGAACATCAGCACAACATAGTACAAGTCACGCAGTTCCAGTTTGTCGTCTAGCCAAAAACCAGGCGTAACTACAAACGAAACAAGCAACAGCACCATTTCTGCAAAAATCGGAATCCGGAGTTTCGCCTGAATACGATGAATTTGCAAACGCGTCAACTCTGGACGCGTGCTCATTTCGGCAAAAGTAAAGCAGCTATAAAAAAGCAACGAAATAATAATCGCGTTCGAGTAGTTCACCGCCAAAACACTAAAAGTGTTCTTCGGGATAACACCGTCGTTTACAAGCGCCCAAATCGCATCGCTCAGGAAATAGAGAATATGCCACAGCACCAAATTATGGAAAAGCTTGAATTTGAACTGCGGCGTCGGGAGACTTTTGATGCTATACAAAAGAAGTGTCAAGACACACGCACAGCCGACACTGACTTCCGCATAAAAAACAAAATCACTCATATTCTTACACCTATCATAGAAAAATAGAAAAAAATCTTATTTTTCAATTACGGCGTCTGATTTTTAACAACATTACCCCCTAAATCGGCTCGAAATCCACCCCTGAGCTTATAATTGCTAAATTGACTCGCATGAAACCCTGGAAACTCTTGAATTCGGAATATCTGGTCGACGCCCCCTGGCTGAAAGTTGCTAAAGAAACCTGCGAACTGCCCAACGGCAAGGTGATAGACGATTTCTATACCCTATGGCAGCCGGACTGGGTCCTTATCTTGGCCCGCACCGCCGAAGGCAAATGGGTCATGACGGAACAGTACCGCCACGGCACCGGGAAAATCGCGCTGGAATTCCCCGCCGGAATCATCGACAAAGGCGAAACGCCGGAACAGGCCGCCCTGCGGGAATTGCAAGAAGAATGCGGATATGGCATTGAGAAACAATGTGTCTCCCTGAGCGAAGCATCGAAGATGCGAAGTCGAACGGGTCTAGATTCTTCGACTTCGCCTAACGGCGGAGTTTACCCTGAGCCTGTCGAACGGGCTCAGAATGACACAATCAGTTACCTCGGCTCTTTTCCCGTAAACCCGGACAGGCACCGCGGCAAGTTCCACGTGGTATTCATCGACGGCGTCGTAAAGGGCGGAAGCACCCACTTTGACAGCACCGAAGACATCGAAAGTCTTTTGTTAAGCGACGAAGATTTGCAGAAAAAAATGGCGGATGGTTCATTCAACCACCCGCTACAAATCGCCGGATATTTCAAATGGCGGCTTACTTGTGAACGTAAGCAATAAAGAGCGTCACGCCCACCATGGACAAGTCCTTCTCGCTTGTTTCCAATTCATTCGAAGACGAGAACAACTTCATGCCGAGCAAGGCGCCATGACCACGGACTCCCGTATCGTAGGCAGCCGTAAATTCGATTGCAGCACCTACTCCATCATACATATCTAGGCCACGGATATCGGTCTGATTCGCAGTCCATGAAAAGCCAACCGAGCCCGACAAATGGAAATGATCTACAGGGTAGAAAATAAAACTCGGGCCCAAAAGATAAGAGTTAAACTGGATATAATCGCCGGACTTATAGTAACGGTGGCCCAAACCGGCGAGTTGGCCGGCAATCCAAAACCGTTCCGAGACTTGTCCACCGACGCGGACACCAAAGCTCACAGCAAGTTCATCGCAGTCATTACAAATAATGTCATCTACGGACTTGTCATCAACTTCCGTACTTGCACCGCCATAACCTAATCCCGCATCAATATAAATGGCGAAAGAAGGTATTGCGAGGAAAATAAGCAAAAGGGCTATTTTTTTCATTTTTTCTCCTGTCTTAATTAAAGGCTTAATTCTTTTTTAAGCCGTTCGCGCACAAATATAAGAATTCTCTGTGCAAGTCCTTGTCGCCGTATTTGTCTTCGGTTCCCTGTTTTAGATCTTCGGCAGAATAACCGCTCGTTATGCGCTGCAATAGCACCTGGCGTTCAGGCTCGTCGTAGTTGAAATGAATACGGAAGGTGCGGTACGCCAGCACGCCCGTATGGGAAGTCACGTCAATGGTCAAGCGGCGGCGAGAGCTGTCAAAGACATCTTTTGCAAAATTCCCGCGAGAAAGCTGCACCTGTGCAAAACTGAACAAGTCAAAGACACTATGCTCGGCAATCCAGCGGTTTTGCGCGGCAAACTCTTCGGACATTTCGATAGCCCATACATCGCCCACCTGTTCTTCGACCCAGCCGGCCTTGGCATCGGGGAAAGCATCTGCCATCGGAATGTAGGGTTTAATATCGAGCACAGGCGTTTCGTTCAGCAAATCCGCTTCGTCCACATACAACGTAAGACCTTCGATTTTGAGCAGGCGTACGCAAGAAAGTCCAATCGGATTGGGGCGGTAAGGGCTGCGGCTCGCAAAAGTACCCACGCGGTCCTTGCCCTTGGGCGGTACCGGCGGGCGCGTTGTCGGACGCCATCCCTCGTTCTCGTGAAACTGGAATATGACCCAAATGCGTTCAAAACCGTCCAGGTCACGGAGCGCCATCTCGAAATTCTGCCCTGCATTCAGCTCGATGCGGCCCGGATGTCCAGCAAACAGACGCCCCTGTCTGGGAGCGTCGTACTTGTAAACAGCATCGCCGTAGAATGTGCCTATCGGGGTCATTGATTACAGATTGTCTTCCGTTATTTTTCCATAGCGGATATAGTCAATCTTACCGGTAAAGAAACGTCTGTTATGGGAAGACTGTTTAAAGGAATCGTAGCCGATTCCCAACCTGTATTGGATATCGGAAATGTCTCCCTTGAATTCCGACGCCAGACGCAAGCTGCCATCGAGAGAAATATTCATCGAATAGAAAATCGTTCCGGAAAGTTCCGATTTAGTCGGGAAAATCTTCATGCGGATAACATGCCATTCGTCCATGGACACTTCATCAATTTTCTGAACAGACCAGTCATAAGACAACGACGCATCGCGATAATGGAAAGAAACATAAGACCCATCAAGGCGAATCTGCCAGCCATCCTTTTCACTTCCAGGAGGCTCAGCCACAAAGATATTGGCGATATCGCCGGGTGCAGTAGGCATAAAGCGGACTTCTGCGACAAAGCCCTTGCTCCTGAATTCTTCACTCAGCGGGACAAGCAAGCCGTTCGTGCCGTCAAGAACCAGGCTACCGCATTCCGCTGCAACCGCAGGAACATCATCGGCTATATAGGCGTGGTTCGTTCCAAGATAATCGCGTCCTAAATCTGTCGGCACATTGAATTCATAGGCAACCGTGTAACCTTCCAAGGAAGCGGTCTCTCCGCCATCATCGCAGACCAAATCTTCTGCATTCATGGCGACGACTTTTTCCTTTTTATACGTGATACCGGCTACAAGGCCATTAGAATCATCGAGAATTGTGAATTCACCACTCGACGACGATTCTTCATACCCGATGCTAGAGGAGCTTTCCTCTATTATTCCATATCCTATGCTAGAAGAACTTTCTACAACTACAGAACTGGAACTTTCGAAATAGGTTTCGACATTGCCCCAATCCTTATAATTGGCACAAGTTTGTTTATACATCTTGACAAATTGTTTGTATTCAACTTCCGACATAACCTCATTATAGTCAGCCGTGATTTTATTGCCTTTGCAGCGCACATTCGAGTACGAGAAATTATTCTTTTCAAGGGCACACATGGAATCGACAACCACCGAATTTTCGTATTCCGTTTCAACAGTCACCGTTCCATTGTTGTATGAATAACGGGACGTACTGGCCAAGCCCATAGAATGCATGTACATTTCAAGAGGATTTTCGGAAACGACCTCGCAATAATCCGACAATCCCGTCTGATAACCCTGCGCACTGGAGGAAGATTTCGATTCGCTAAACTGATTCGAATCTCCGGGATCGCTATTCGAATTTTCATCTTCGGGTTCGTCATATTCTTTGCACATCGACAAGAACGTGTTCAGAAGTTTTTTGTACTCGTTCTTCGTCAAGCGTGCGCCACTGTATGCGACAACGGACTTACCATTGCAATCTACTACACCATAATCATCGTCTTCCATATACGAAGAGCAAGCGAACTTGGCGATCGACTGGTCGTCGAATTCAACCTTTTCGACAAGTCTTTCATCTGAATATTCAAACGACGTCTTGGAATAAATACCGTCTTCAAGAGTTTCAAGCACCAGAGGGTCCGAAGACACGACCTTGCAGTAATCTTGGCCTTTTTTTGAGCTCGGGCTCGAAGAACTATCGCCACAAGCAACCAAACCCAATGAGCAAACAATCGCAGCACCGGCGGCAGAAATCAGTTTTTTCATAATATTCCTTATTCTCCAGTTATTGTGGTAAATATACTCTTTTAATTTTTCTAAATTTGCTCGCGATGAAAGACAAGGCTCAAAAACTGATTGAAAAGTACGAGGAACTGGAATCGGAACTCGGGAACCCGGATGTTCTTTCTGACCAGGCTCGTTACAACAAGATTCACAAGCAGTACAAGGGTATCGAAAAGGCTGTTTTGAAGGCCAAGGAATACCTGCAACTGGTAAACGACCTCGCCGAATACAAGGCGGCACTCGGAGACCCGGATCCCGAGATGGTCGCGATGGCAAAATCCGAAATTTCGGAAATCGAGAAGAAGCTGCCAGGCGTGACCGACGAGCTCCAGATTCTGATGGTGCCGAAGGACCCGTGGGACTACCGCAACGCGACACTCGAAATCCGCGGCGGTACCGGCGGTGACGAATCGGCGCTCTTTGCGGGCGACTTGTTCCGCATGTACCAAGGCTACTGCAGCCGCATGGGCTGGAAGATGACCATTCAGGATGCAAGCGAAGGCACCGTGGGCGGTTACAAGGAAATTCGAGTGTTTATCGAAGGCGATAGCGTGTACGGCACACTCAAGTTCGAAAGCGGCGTGCACCGCGTGCAGCGCGTGCCCGAAACCGAAACGCAGGGCCGCGTGCATACCTCTGCCGCAACGGTCGCCATTCTCCCGGAAGCCGAAGAAGTCGACGTGGAAATCCGCGAGGCAGACATCCACATGGACACCTACCGTTCTTCGGGTGCGGGCGGCCAGTACATCAACAAGACGGACTCCGCCGTGCGACTCACCCACATCCCGACGGGCGTGGTGGTGAGCTGCCAGACCGAACGTAGCCAGCTGCAGAACCGCTTGCATGCCATGGAAATGCTGCGTTCCAAGATTTTGGACGCCGTGATCGCGAAGAAGGAACAGGAAGAAGCTGCTAGCCGTAAGGCCTTGGTGGGCACGGGTGACCGTAGTGCCAAGATTCGTACTTACAACTTCCCGCAGAACCGCGTGACCGACCACCGTATCGGTCTTACTCTCTATAATTTGGACAAAGTCATCACTGGCGACCTGGATGAAATCATCAACGGGCTCCAGATGGCGAACGCCCAGGAAAAGCTCGGAAAGTTCAACGCTTAATGGAGACGCACGGTTAAGCCGGGCGTGACAAGAAAATGCCACAGATGACTGTACTTGAAATTCTGAACCGCACCAAGGTATTCTTCGAAAAGAAGGGAATTCCTGACGCGCGATTGGATGCCGAATACATCATCAGCCACGGACTTCAGATGAAGTCCCGCATGGACATTTACCTGAACTTTGAAAAGCCTCTGACGGAGGCCGAACTCAATGTGCTCCGCCAGATGGTGGCACGCCGCGCAAACCGCGAACCGCTGCAGCACATTATCGGCGACACCAGCTTTCGCGGATTCATTATCAAGTGCGATAAGCGGGCGCTGATCCCGCGCCCAGAAACCGAATCCCTCGTGGATATGGCGAAGGAAGCACTCAAGGGTATTGAAACTCCGTTCATTGTAGAAGTGGGCACGGGAACAGGGGCGATTTCGATCGCCTGCGCGAAAGAAATCGCCAGTGCGAAAGTGCTCGCCACGGACATTTCCGAAGACGCACTTTCGCTCGCCCGCGAAAATGCCGAAGCCAACAGCCTCGGCGCAAACGCCGAAGGTTCGAATCTGGCTTTTGCCCAAGGCGACTTGCTGGACGCCGTCACCGCCGACGTAATTGCGAAGGCCGCAGGTAATGCCGATAAAAAAATTGATTGCCTGGTTGCAAACCTCCCCTACATTCCCGACGGCGAAAAAGGAAAGCTCCAACCCGAAGTCGACAAGTTCGACCCGGCGCTCGCCCTTTATGGCGGCCCCGACGGCCTTACGCTCGTGCGCAAGCTCTTACAGCAGACCGAAGGCAAGCTAAGCGCAGGCGCCTCGATTCTCCTTGAAATCGGATCGGAACAAGCCGAAGTCCTGAAGAACGAAGCCGCCAACTACCCGTGGCTCGAATTCGCAGGAATCCACAAGGACTACTGCGGAAATGTCAGGTTTGTGAGTTTCAAGAATAAATAGAGATTCAGTACAACCTTTAAAAATAATTTTCCATAATTACATTAAAGGCTTCAGAGTCATTTCTATAATCCGGGAAAAGCTTGTTAATCTTTTTCATCAAGGCACAACAAAGAGCAACCCGTTGACTTCTACGATCACGAGCTACGCTTTTCGCCCCCCACAAATGGGAGAAACTGTCATTGTTTTCTTGGTAAGGGTCGTTCAAAAATGCGTATATAGGAATATCCATAGCTTTTGCACACATAGCCACGACACGCTGTTCAGCAAACACCATTTGAGATACGAACTCGCAAGGCATTTCCTTGTTGTCTGTCATGAAGTCAATGGAGCACGCCGTGTAATACTCCAACAAATCCTTGTCGCCAAAGTAGGCAAAGGCTGTATTGCAAGGATTCACCGACCAATCCCACTTAGGATCTGGAGCATACCCCTTGCGTCTCTTAAGCAATTCCAACGGCAAATAGCACTCAACAAATTCTTCTCGGTGCAAACAGGCGAACTTTTCTTTAGAAAGAATTTCATTAAGATCCGTCCAAACAATCAAATCCATATCAATCAGCGCAACGGGGGCCCCTTCATTTTTAAGGGCGAACAACTTGGCTCCGGCCCAGAAAATATTCTGGTCTATAGAATCGGGAATGTTCGATATGGTTTCGGTATCGATACCCCCATCCCACAGATTTGTAAGGCCCAGGCTTTGGTAGTACGCTAAACCTACTTCATCTGTATAAAGTTTTATGGGGCCATTACACCTTCTCCACATTAATGCGGACAAAATCGTGGAAAGAATTTCAAAATCTTCTATAAAATATTCCGTTCCGCTTTTTTTTGCCAAAAAAGGAGCCGTACTATTAACATGAAGTCCTTTAACCATTTGTATTTTCCAATTCCCCTATTTCCTCATTTCCATCTGACACTTCTATTGTTTTACGTATCTTTGCCGTAGGAATCAACTCATCAAACAGCAATCCACTATTAGCTTGGTATTCGCTAATGATGGTGCGGTTCCCAACCCAGTTAAAGGTTTTTCCAAGGAACCATCTGCATCTCTGAGCAGTTTTAACAAGTTTGGTGCCATAACCCGCAATCTGATTTTCGTCGATATAGAAAGGTTTCACACAACCATTGCAATCTTTCTCTGCAGCCAACAACTTTGTGGAGGGTCTGACAGGGAGGAATTCTTTATCGTAGAACAAAGGCATTCTTCCACGACGGAAATGAATATTGTGGAAATCATCCAACTGTTCCGGCAAGAACGGAATCCAGTTCAAAGGCACACGATTCTGAATAAGCAAAGAATATTCTGCTTCCATTTTATTTGCATCTTCCGTTTTTTCAGTCGATGCCTCTTCCGTCAAAGTTTCTTCATTCTGCGTATTTCTCTCATCAACATCCCTAAACACGGCGTCAGACAAAGTCTTGCCATCCATGATTCCACCACAACCATCGTTAATAGTTGTTTCAACCCCCCACACCATATTGGCCATTTCATCTCTTAAGAACTGAACTTCTTCAATAGGTGAGCTTTCTTCGGTTTTCAGGACCACAGGAGGGAACAATAATCCTCTGGTTGTAGTGAAGTTATCTTCGGCGAAGGCTTGGCTTCTTGTTGTGCCGAACAAATTCCAACGATCGGTAAATTCGACTGAATCGACTGGGTCATCTACATCTTCAGCGTCTTCTTCTATATAAATTCTTTCGCCAAAGGAATCCTTTATAACAACGCCTTCCACATCAAGGACTACACCAGTTTCTGTTTCTAACGGCACAATCATCCAATCATTGCTGTACATGCTTATGTACTGCATAATGGTAGCCGTCGCCAACATGCTAAAGTCTTTTTCGTCATCGGCAACCATATTGACTTTGGTGTTTTCAAATTCCCATAGCTTTTGAGATGGGGCTCCCGTAAAGTTAGCAGGCGAGGGTATATAAGAGAGCATTTTTTCTTCGCCTTCATTGTTTTCCTTGTCAGAATTACAATCAAAGGAATACCAAGAAAGCCGCCCATTGTCATAATCCTCTGCTACATATTGTTTAGTATCCTGATGAATTTCGGCTCGATAACCAAGTTTGTCGTTGCTCCAGCAGCTTGCGGAATTTTTGTTCGGTAAATATTTTGATTCAAACCAGGACTTGTATTCCTCCATCAGTTTCATGTCAGGCGACGAAGTTTGCATCAATCGCAACTTGATATTTTTTTCAACAATAGCCTTGTAGAGTTTGAATCCGTCAAAAGACCGTTTTAAGTAGGCTGCTGAAAACGACTTCAGCGCTTGGTTGTTTTTTACTTTTAAATCGTCAACAAGATCGTCATGATCGCGATAAAAATCATCGGTTGAGAGACTGAATGTTTCCAACAGATATTTATTAATTTCCGAAGGGATTTTGGAGCCAAAAGTTCGTTTCAGCATTTTCTTAAAATACATTGCCGATTGAACACGAATGTATGGAGTAATCTCCACATCTAATTTTTCCACTTCATATTCTAACGGAACATCCGTAGAGTATTTGTAAGTTTCTTTTGCTCCATTTCCATCCTTTCGGCAGATGTTGTCAAACCACCTTTTTTTGGTCCTGATTTTTATGGACACAGGGGTTCCGCAATCGTTTCCGTCGAAGCGTCCATACTGCCATTGACGAGCTAATGACCAATAGGGATCAAATATTTCAAAAGAAAGTGCTTTCTGAAAGTCCGGAGCCCGGGTTATGGGCTCTAGCCTTGTAAAGACGGCCGTCTTCCGGCTAAGATCCAAATCATCTAAATATCTAGGATGATACTTGCTGTATTCAAAAAGATCTTTGTAAAAAGTTTTTTTTGACGCCATAATAATTTATCCCCTTATATTTTTGCCACCGCTAATGGCATCAAACACATCCCACATCATCAGCTTATTCTTATAGAATCCAGAAGTAGAGCCTGTTATGTGGTTCAAGCCTTTCAGATTTTCAAAGATGATTTCACTTAACAGCGGGAAAATAGGACTCAATTTTTTATTAGTATAGACCCCATCCGGATCAACCACCCTATTCATCATCATAAACCTGGTTTCATCTAGAATGCCTAGCAAGGAATCAACATCCCATTTTCCTTCACAGACGACAGAGCTGCTATGGGAAAGGTTGTTATTTGTTCTTGCAGGATTTGTGTTGCTAATATTTTTGCTTTGATTAAGAATAGAATCACGATAACGTAGAGACTCTTTTCTGCATGCAGGGCACCAGCATAATCTACCCTTGGTAAGATCGACTTGATTGACAACATTAGATGTTGTGCCCGGGAGTGTAGCCTGCGTATGTTCAAAATTAGATGGATTCACATTGATATTATGGTTTATTGCCACTAGAACGGCTTGAGGAGCCTCATTGTCCGGTCTGTCAACGTGGAACACTAAGCCTGCGTTGTGTTTCTTGTAAGGAATATATTCCAACCAAGAGTCAACAACAAGACCTGCATTTGAGGCTAAAGAAAGTCCGCCACTCCTATATTGCGGGTTATAGGCCTCCGCATTGTAAAGCACTATGGAATCCATATCCTGCAATTCTGATTCGTCATCAACAGACAAACCAAGCCAATTTCCAGCAATAACCTCAGACTTGGAGGATTCCATCTGTAGTACAGCAACCTTACCCATGTCCTTATCGATAGCCGTCTGAAACATGGATAGTTGATGTATGTTTTTCATTCCGTCTCTAACTTCGGAAACTTCATCTTCCCACTGATCAAATGTTCCTTGATTTAAATTGTTATAGATAAAACCATTACCATTTGAATTAGAATTCCCCCTAACAGCGAAATCTATGCGTTCCGCACGTTTAATCATGGGGCCTTCAACAAGTTCTTTCTTTAATATATGGAAACGAGGTGCGACCCTGATATTTTCTAGCGTAAGAGCTTGAATTGCGGAAATATAATTTGCAACTGATAGAGTTTCCTTATTAGTAGCAACCAAGGCCTTTGCATTATCCACTCGCTCCTGAAGCTGCGTTTCCACGGCCTTCATGGTTTCAAGAAGCTCTTTTTGCAACATTTGCGCGTTCTGAATACTTTCAGGATATACAATAGGATCTATCTTGTCTACGAAAATACTAGTGTCAAATTTTCCAATACAATTAACAAGGCCCGCTTCGACGCAATTGCAAAGATACATGTATGCGTCTCGTACAAAAGCGTCATCATACAAACTGCTCTTTTCGGCTTTTCTGCGCCACTTGGAAATCTTTAAACGAAGTTCATCCTCTCGCAGTAAAAGATTTTCATACCGTAACTTCAACTCGCTGATATCGGTATAATCAACTTCATCCGCGCCTTCCCAAAGAGTGCTCTGTATATCTGGAGCACGCATTTCTCGGCTATGAAGTACGATTTCCCTTAGAACTTTCAAACGAAGTTGATCTTCTTCTAAGCTCAACTCCCCATCTTCAGGAGCCCAATTTGCATTTTCTGACTCTTCAACAACTTCAATTTCTCCTACAAACCCAGGATTTAGCAAATGCCATTTGGTTTTGAGGTAATTTTTAAAGGCCCCTTCAAAGGAAGACAAATAAATATACTCGGCGCCACTTATTCCCAGCTGAGCTAAAGAACAGGCTTCTACTTCGCCGTTACCTTGGCCAGAATCTTTTTTGATCAGGACCTTGATTTTGTCCATATCGCCGACAACGCTTTCCACCCACGCATTGATCGAGGGATCCGCAAGGTTGATCAAGTTGTTTGTATTTTCTTCGTCTTCAACATCAATATCAACTTCTGGAAGCATAATTCCGGTTTTATGCGCCACAACAACATGTTCTGAAGGATTCTTTAAAATTTCCAGTTCCGGAATGCTGCCTTTACCATCTTTAAGGAATTGGCCAATTGCGTAGAAGGCACTCTTGTCACCCATAACAAGGCGGTGCACACCTTCTGAAAGCAATAGGTCATTCAAGGCGTCGTAAGAGTCCATCATACGTTCAATCTGCTTGAAGAACGCGTTTCTTGTTTCTACATTGACCAATCCGTTATTGGAATTAGCATTAAGATTACGAACCCATTCTAGAGATCCATTATCTTTATAATTATCTTCTAACCAACTAGAGACAGATTTTGACCATTTCCATTCTTCAATAAATGTATTGAGAAGAGCCTCGCCATTGATTACCTGCATGGAATAGCAGCCAGCTTCTTCTGTTTGAGAGTTTAAATCAACAACTTGTTTAAATTGCTGGCGCAGCGGGTAAATGAATTGGTCTAGATGCACTCCAAATGTATCGGCCGCATCGTGTAGATATCGTTCAAGATCTACGCCTAAAATTACACTAGTCGACATACCGTGCTTAATACCATCTACAAGGCGCAGGGCTTGACGAACTCGCATGGAAGACAAATTCACACAAATGTGAGCATCTTCTTCACTGCTCTTGGATTTCAGATAGGCGCTTCTCAAAACCGCCGTGGTCAAAGCATGTTGTATGGAAGGCGCTACAATATAGTGTCCCTTGTCTTCTCCGGTACTCTTGTAAATCGCGTTTGTATTCGGATCTAGATCCAGTTTCATGTCGCGAATGATTTTTTCGCGTTTGCCTACATCTTCAATTTCGACACGATTGTTTTCTTTAAGGCCGAAAACCCAGCCATACGAACCAATTTGCGGCGCGGCTTTTTGTCCCTTTTTGTCCAAGCGCTCTTTTGCGAACTTGACGAAACCAGTAAACCAGGCATCAAGTCGATAAGTGAACAAATCTAAGAATTCGGCTACATAGATGTTCAATTCCTCGTCAGACAACTGGTTTCTTATGCCTTGGTTAATACAGTTTTTTAGACCTTGGAGAGAAACTTCCTTAACAGCGTCATCTATAGGCTGATCTGCAAAGAATTCCATGTCACTTAAATCAGCGAGAATACCTGTAGTTGGGTATTTTAAGAAGTTTTTCTCGAGGAACGGAGTTCTCAATACAGAGCGTTCTACGAAAGAAATTGAATACGGCGTTTGCCCCGCCATTTTAAGATAGTTACGTTCAGCATCGTTACCAACCAATTCTTTTGACCATAACTTTTGTTCTTTTCGGCATTCTTTCCATGTATTCGCCAAGTCAATCAATTGGTCAAAAAGCCTAAGGAACTTTTTAGATTCCTCGCTACCATCATTAAATGTTTCTCGTAATTTCCCATAATCGGCAACGGGTAGGAACCCGTAAGGGAGCGTGTCAATCTTTACTGTAGGCAACACACCTCTTGCGCGTACATGATTTACGACAAAGTCTCCTACAAGATCAAGAATTTCCTTTAAATCTTCATCATCTTTCTTAATATTACTTCTAAAGTGGTTCCATAGTTCCTTATACACAATTTGAGCCATTTCAGATTGTGTATGTTTGCCGCCAATCACGCTTCCCCAACAATCGTCAAATGCCATGCCAGTAAAATCAGCTAGAATCTTGGAATCCTTGGATCGGCTAAAGTTCTTGTATGAATCGTTAACTTCTATGTCAAAACGTTCGCGTTTAATTTCTTCACTATCGTCTTTGAAATTACCGTCCAAACTGTTTGTTGGTGTTCCCGCAGAAAGGAAGGACATGCTTGAAACGGCATAATTGTGGCCATTAAACAGATTTGTCAATCGATCAACACTTTCTTTTTCGGAAAAATCATTTATCCCCAAGACATAGATATAATTAAATTTTGTGATGTCATCTGATATCGGAACGGTTATGGCCATGCCACATTTTTCGGCTTCATCATAATCCGTCATCCATTTGGCGCCACCCTTAATTACCATATCACCATTGCTGTTAATTTGGAACGGCGAAACTTTTTGACCATTTTCATCTACTTCTTGTTCGTTGGGATCTATGCCCATTTGAAGATCCGAAGGGATTTCGTTGGAATAGGCGTAAATTTTATCCTTATTCGCATTGTCTACTTCCCCAACAAAGAAGAATCTTTGAGGGAGGATATTGGAACCGGGCACTTCAAGTTTTTTACCTTCGTTAACAGTCCATGCATTTTTGCGGAGTAGAGAATCGCCACTAAAAATAGAATCATCGGCTAGGTAACTTTTTACCATGTCATCAAGAGTTATTCTTTTGGACTCTAGTGTCTTGATAAAATTATCGACATCTTTGCGCAATGAGCTTAATATCGCATAATCAACATCCCAAAGCTCAAGGCGTCGGCAGTTCTCCTTATAGAGTCCAGGGAATTTTTCATAAAACTTATTACAAGTTTCCAGCGACCGAGACAAATACGTCGCCATATTGTATATGTTATCGTACAAATAATCTACAAGGTATTTGCAATAAGACACACTAGATTGAATACTGAATAAGAATTGCTGAACTTGAGTTAAGTTTTCGCGCACCATATATTCTACGTCGGTTTCAACCTCTTTATCAATTTGTTCAACCTGTTCTTCGCTGAGGTGTAAAGAAATTTTTGAAAGAAGCGAATAAATAATTTTGCACTTATTTTCTATGTCCGTCAAACTTGTGTATGGACGACGATAAAAGAGCTTTTGCCATGGTCTGTATTCATCAATATACTTTGGCCTTAAGCAACGACAAATCCATGCTGCGCGATGCACAGGATATTTTTTACATAAAACTTCCCATGCCTCATATTCTCTTGCATCACTACCGCTGGCAATGTACCATTGAATCCAAAAGAACTTGCCGTCCTCTATTTCTTGCTTTGTCAAACTGTCAGTATGATAATCCAGCATAATCTCATCTGGAAATACTCTTACGCAAAGTTGTTTCTTTCCCTTCACATTACGGAAATGGGTTTCCAAGCGCAAAGGAAACATCATAAACGGACGCTGAACTTTTGTATTCTTGAGAATGTTGTTCAACTCATTCTTATTCAATTCATTTTGGCGATTTGTGTTGTTTTGGGGCATTTTCATTAATTCTTTTTAAGAAAGGTTAAAACGTGACGACCGATAGTAGACGGCGTATCAATGTGGTTGTTGGCATAATCCGCAGATGTTTTCTCTTCCATTTCGGAAGAATGAGCATTTTTAAAGGCTAAATTTTCAACCATCTGCTTGAAAGTTAAGATATATCCTTGATTTGGTCCTTTTGGTGAGCCTAATGCTTCTTTTAGGCTTATTTTGAACCCGACAATATAAATATCCTTTAAAAAGGCTTCGGCGACAGGCTTTATGATTGCATTTTCAGCCTCATTATCATAATCAAATTTTATGGCACCATCTTCCTTTGATACCACTTTTGCCTTGTGAAGATAGATTTCTGTATGAGGATACAGCTTGATAAGGTTTCCCTTGATAGCGAACAGCAACAAGCCATCCTTTCCTGCACAATGATTTTTGCCAAGATTTCCTGTCCATGTATGCAAGGATTTCACATCAAAGAAATCATCATTGCGAATAGATTCGCTGTCGGTCTCAGAATCCCAGAACTTTTTGAAATAAGATCCACGTTGATCTGTTGGGTATTCTCGCCACAACAGTTCTCTTCCCATTTCGGTGTTCATGCCGCACAAATAGGCTTCCACAAAGGCTGTATTGTTTTCGAACATTGCAACACTATTGTTGGGAACCCCCTCAATACAGGGGAGAATAAACTTTTCCGATAATTCGTTAAGGTAATGGTAAACCGGCTCCGGGAACATGGGGTACGCCATAATGGGGTACCTTGATTGGAGAAGGTCTTCCACATATTTATTACGAAGAACCTCATTGGAGATGAACTCCTTGTAGTAATTACAAGCGACTTCTTGGATTCGTTTGTAAGTCTGGTCGTCAAGCGCGCTTTCCCTGAGATTATCAATGTCTTGATTTGACTTTGTAGAATTATTAGAGCTCTTTGCGGAATTTGATTCCGAATCTAAAGTTTTGTTTTCGCTGGCATTGAATTTTTGTTTGAGCGAAGCAACTTCTTTTTTGAAATTTTCCCATTCATTTATTAAAGTGTACTTTCCAGATTCCTTTGAATTACGAATGAAAAGAGCATAATCATACGGAGTTTTAAAAGTCTGAATATACTTTTTATCTATATATTCGATGTTAATAAACACAAAGTCTGCTGGCAAAACATTCACTGATAAAACAGGTACATTTATAGTTCCACCAGTTCCACCAGAACGGGGCACAGATAAATCTTTTGTTTCTCCACGATCTGCATAGAACGTTACATTTTTTTTCACGTTTTCATCTTTATTTCTCAATTCAAACAATTTGCCTGTAGAAACAAAATATACATTCATCGAATTATTCGAAGTAACCAATTTTGAAATCGGCGTTACACTTCCAAAAAGTTGTGAATAAACTGTATCAGACAATCCAATTACATTAATATCAACTGAATTTTTTTCACTCTTTAGGTCACTAATCCTACAAGTGCCTTGGCCTGAATGATTAGGAATAAAGGCGCGTATACGATCACCAGTGGTTCCACAACACGGAAGATGATTTAATTTTTTCCAACCGAATTTGTATCCTGAGAATTTTAAAGAGAATTCGTCTCCGTCCTTAATTTCCGTTGAGAGCCCTGTTTTATAATAAGAAACATAATCGCCAAGCGTTGTTTTTATAACATATTCCACAATCAAGGGCAATAGATTCTTTACAGTATTTTCTAACTGTTCTATTGTTGGTAAATCATGGAATGGGTGCCAATCATTTTTGAATATCTGATTCTCCGCTATATGATCCATTAAAGTTGTTGAATCTAAATTTTGAACCTTTTGTGACATGCGGTCCGTCACTCGTTGGAACGTTGCCGAAGCAAAGGCGGCAGGAATACCCTTATCCTTCAAAATGTCGTTTAGCGATTTTCCGTTGCCACCGGCTTTCGTTTTTTGCATGGTGGACAAGCGTTGCATGAATCGCGCAACAAAAACGTTCTCGTTGCCTTGATCCATCCATTCGTATTTTAAGCCCCTGACAGATGCATTAACTTTGATACTCAAAAGTTTTTGGTACAAAGCCCTGTTAAGAGCCTGTACTAATTCAACCTGTTTCCAAGCTCGATTTACAAACTCTTCTTGATTCTTTTGGATGGTCTTTTTACCAAGGCCTGCAACAGCCCTATAATGAAGATCTAGGTTAACCTGACGCACCCATTCAGGGGTGTCTTTATGATCGAATGAGAGCGCCATACTATGCTTTCCACCATATATAGGCGGAACAACCCATGGGTCATCTTTCTCGTATTCACCCTTCTTTTTTACGTCTTGGACATCTTGTTGGTTTTCAACAAAAACAGGGCTTCGGCTAAGCAAATCCTTCAATGAATTATAAAGATTCTTTTCGTCCGTCTGCTTTGGATTCGGGAACGGATCGGGATTTTCCAGTTTTGGATCGTTGGTAGGAACCTTTGTTGCTGCCGGCATTAAAATCGTTTTGTTTGCCGATGTATTTGTTAAGCCCTGACCTAAAGAGGTCACATCAACAGCAATACCGGATTTTGCATCCTCGTATATTTGCAATTTTTCTACAAGCGTATCAAAACTACAATCACCAGTTTTAAAATTCCAGGTATAATATGCAGGGAATGTTAGGGGGGAAGGGTGGTTATTGTCCTTTGTTTGAGCTTCTAAACTGTTTTCCCAAGAAGGTTTCTGGGCAACAACATCTTTGAGTTTCTCTGAAGTAAAGCCAAGACCGCGAAGCCTACCTACTTCAAAAACGGGAATAACTATCGCTGTGTAATTTCTATTTTCTTTTAGATGGTATTCAACCCCTTCTCGACGCATTCCCAAGAGCCTACAGAAGCGAGCATCGGCACCAGCGTCTCCTTGAGCATGAGCGGCTTTCCATATTTCATCGTTTGGAGGAAAAACAACCGGGTATTCCTTTTCAGTTATTTTGAACCTAACTATCTTGTTGCCATTTCCACTATTCTGTATTTCACACTTGTCTGATTCACACATCACAAGCGCTATCCACGGACGAAGTTTTTGATTATTGGGTGCTGCTGGGGTATAGCGCCAAGCGAAATCAGGATCATCAAACTCTATGTATGGGAAACAATCGTTTGGAAAACCTTCTGAGTTTGCGGCCGGAGAAATATTCATAACAGCATTGTTGTTTATGGACAAAATGTCGCCTGGGCCGACAATTTTTACAATTTTCGTTTCAGAACTGATTACGGCATCTTTTATGAGAGCTCTCGGCGACCTTGTAGTAGTATCGTCGATTTCTTTTTCTATTTGTCCACTAGCAATTTTCGCTCTTATTTCAACAGCTGCGCGCTCCCGGTACAAGACCATGTCTTTTTGATCGGCGGCATCATTTTCATTGCTGGCAAGTTCATCTTTTTGTGTGATTTTTGTAGCAATTCCTTTTCTCACAAAAGGGAAAAATGTCCCTTGTTCGTCAATTGCTCCATTCATTCCATTGCTCATATTATTTTCCACTTATAAATCGTTTGCGTTAAAGATTATTATTCCAAGATGTCGTCGGATAATAAGGCCTGATATCGTTCCGTCAAACAAGAATCTGTTTGCTTGATGTACCTCTTAAATCCGGACGCCGTTCTTCGCGACGCAGCCCTTTGCCTGTTTGACGCGGTACTGGTTCGAGACAGACTTACCGTAGACGTTTTATTTTCACATTCGTATTTCTTAGCATAATCATTCCAAAAAGAATCGTTACTCTTTTCTGGATACATATTAAGCACCCTTATGTCGGGAGTACAATTAATAGAAGCTGAATTCAAATTGTCTTTTTTGAAATCCGTCCTAATTCTGAATCCCGAATACATTTTTTTGTAGGACGGGAGTGAAAGTTTTTTGTCTTCCGATAATTTCTTGATAAGTGACGGTGCAAAGAAATTCTTAACCTTGTTGTGTTCAACATGTGTTTCGCCGACCAAGACATCATCTAACACCATGATGTTGTAATCATTGACAATGTCTTCGCCATAGCAATCCATTTTCGTTTCGAAAGGAACTACAGACTGATTGAACTCGATACTCTCAGATGGTTGCAACACGAAATCGTTCTTGTCCAATTCCACCATGGACACCATGTTGTCGACAAGATCTGTGGATATAAACTTCCAATTGTTTCTGTCGTTAAAGGCATTGGTGTAGAGCGGAAGAACATCGATTCGGCTACGATTGTCATCAATCTGTTTTTTGCCCCATGTAAGATTAAAGGACACCTTAATCTTAATAAACAGAACCCAGAAGCTGGCAGTACCCTTGGCATGCCATTGAGCAGGACCACCAAGTTCAAAGTCAAGACTAATAGAGCAAATGGTACAACTGCCCACCTTGACGGCAAGACCTGCAGACATGTCTACAACGAACTTGAAGGGGTGGAACTGGAACAGTGCGTTAAATCCGGCATATCCAGAAATTCCAAACTTGTCCCAGCCAATTCTCATCTGGAAATCAGTACCGAACTGGACCGTATTCGAAGTTATCGCGAAGTATGCTTCCAACGACATCTTCAGAATGTCATAATCCAGTTTCATTCCCATGCGCTTCATATCAGGGAGATTGAAGCCGCTTTCGGGCTTATACTGCGGGTGGAAACCACCGGCAGACAATATAAATCCCTTAGTGTCGCCGGCCCAGTAAATGCGCAAGGCCACATCGCCATAAAGGTCGATACCTACAATATGGGAATCGTATAGGTGGGCATCAAAGAAGATTCCCTTGTCGGACTGATAACCGCCCATAAAGCTTGCGTTAATAGCGATAAGCTTTTTAGCAGTTTCATTTTCAATTTTTACCGCGACGTTACCGGCAATAATAATGGCTACGGGACTCGGAGCCTGCACAAACAGGCCAAAGTCCGCTTTAAGGATTTCCCCCCAGGTGATTTGCCCCAGGAAGCCAAAATACATTTGACCTTCATGAATCGGATAGTAGGCATCGATATTTGCAAGAATCTTGTCGATATCCTTATCGATATTCTTGGTCAGCAAGACAGTGGTGAGCGTTCCATCGTATACGGCATCGCGCAGTTTATCAATGTTTAGGCCGCGGTTTACGCCAAGGGAGCCGCCAATTGCGGTCAACGAGAATCCCATGCCCAGCTGAATGCCCGGGGTAAAGAACACGCTCAGGGCTCCGCTAAAGGAGTACGGCGTATTGTTCTTGCCCGTGGTGAACAGGATTCTTCCACTGGCACCACACTTGTCAAGAATGGTCAATTCCACTTGTCCAAAGAACCGGCCCTTTTCTTCATTCCAGTCCACAAATCCGGAGCCCTTGACCGCTTCAACGTCAATGGAAATGCCAAGGCCGCTGGGGAACTTGAACTTCGGAGATATTTTGAAAGAACCCGGCTTAAAATTGGAGTCTAAGACATTGCATTTAATACCGAGCCCCATTTCGGGGAAGGTGATAACAATGCCTTCCAAGTCCACAACGAAGGTTGTCAACAGGTTGGCAATGAGATTGCCTTTTTCGCCACCAATTTCCAAACTGATATTGTTGAACTTGACAAATTTCAAGTCAATATCACTGTTGATGGGGATATTGACATATAACCCGCCATCTATGTTGAACCCGTCGCTTAGGGAATAGCCAACCTCAAGTTTGCTTAGGTTAATGGCTATATCGTCCTTCAAAATTTTCTCAAAGAAATCGTTTTGATTGCGAAGTTTCAATGTAAGGACTAATTTTTCTAATGAGCCTTTTACACCAAAATCAAAGCCCTTATGCTCTGAATCTTTCTTATTATAGGAAACAGATGTCTCTACAGAGTAGTTGCCTATGCTCAGAGAAGCTATATCAGTGTCAAAGAAGCTTAACGGATCAACCCCTTCTTTTCTGCCGAATGTTAAAGAGGCCTCTGCACTAACGGATTCTTTGCTTCCTGTTACGTTAATCGGATTCTTTTTGAAGGATTCATCAACATCAATGAAAATGGACGTTGTTCCATCCAAATCCGTTTTATTCGAAACCCCGTCTTTATTTAGCGACGCATATGCTCCAAGTTTAAGCGTATGATTTTTTCCAATACCAATCACGGAGCCCAAAGAACCAGTCACCATGGGGACTATGTAAAGGCCATCATGCTTTTCATTATTAACGGTAATCTCGCCTGCAAATAGAGCGAGTTGTATACAAACGTCAGCATTTCCTGTGGCATCTCCACTGTTGTCGGAAACCTTTTTTGTCCAGATGTTTACAATCAGGATATTGTTTTCGGCATCAAACTTGTAGTCGGGCAATTTGAAGTTCTCTAAACAAGCCGGAAGCTTCGGAAGCTTGCAGACTTCGAAAACCTTATCCTTGATTTCGTCTGGAATGGCCTTGATTACCTCTGGAATGGCCTTGATTACCTTTACTGCAAACAGGAAACCGCTCTTCCAGGTATCAACTTTTTTGGCTTCATCGACCAAAACGTTGACATCATTGACGAGTTTCAGAATTTCAGGAATCATGCCGACAACAGCGTTAATGACGTCTTCGGCATTATTTAATATTTGCTTGAGTTCAGAATTTTTAAGAATTTCTCTTAAACTATTTTTGACGACTTCAAGAACTTTACTAAGAATTTCACTGAACCAAACCTTAATCGCCTTTCGAATTTGAGAGATTATAGGCTTGATAATGATTTCGTAGAATTTCTCCTTAACCTTTTCGAGCCATGCGTTTAAGATATTGCAAGCAAGCTGCGGAATGCCTTGCGAATATTTAGCAATCGCATCAACATTTTGTTCAGCATTTTCTCTTAATTTTTCGACATCCTTACAGATGGCAGTCGTCAGTTCCTTTATTGTTCCATTTAGAACATTCTCAATATTTTCAAATTCTTTGTCCAAATCTTTTGGAAGCCGATCTTCAACGGCATCTGCCACGATTTCGTAATACTTAGAGAAATCAATTCCAGCAAACGGATTCTTTGGTGAATCGCCTCCCAACAAATCATCAATGCAACCCGCAATAGCATCTTCAATTTCTTCTTTATTTTTTGGAATTCCTGCCGTTTGTATTTCAAATTCAGTCTTTAGTTTTATTACGGTAGCATTAAAGCTGTTTTCCCATTTATCCTTATCAAGGAAATCCTCGATTTTCGATATAAGATTTTTTGAATTTTCACGAAGGCTTTCTACAGATTTCTTGACAGAGTCATTACAATGTTTGAGGGTTACGTCCTTGTTTAGCTTTACTCCATTAAAGGATGCGGAAATTTCTTCTTGCGCGGCTTCACCTAGCGTTTCAATAAAAATTTGGTAGAAGGCGCTCTCTTGATCTATAGAGCCAACATTTGTTACAACAGTATTCTTGAGATCATTCAACCTGTTGTTTATGTTCTTTTCAATATTTTCAAGCTCGCCACCTATTTTTGATTTTAGATCATTAACGAGACTTTCGCCTTGTTTGACGGCATTGTCTAATTCAAATGCCAATTGTTTCTTTGTTTCAAGAGCAATATCTTCCAAGGCAATCAAAGTTGTGTAAATATACGCCCTGAGAGTCTTCAAACTTTCAATGAAATCATTTGTTCCATTAGTTGCATTTTTCTTAATTTCTACTTCAACGCGAGCAACCAATTCCCATAAGAAATCTTTAACAGAGGTTATTTTAGGAATATTGCAGTCAAAGGCATTTAACAAATTGGAAACTTTGACGATTAGCTTTTCGATATCGTTGCAATCGTTTAAAGGGAATTTGTCTTCTAAATAACTCTTGGGGCTTGTAAATATTTGCGCCAAAGCTTTCCAGTCAAAAGAGGGAATCTCTATGGACTTGATTGGATCTAAAACGCCGCCATCATTATTGTCTACTTTGTTAGGAATGTAGGTCGCAAGCTTGACCTTTTCCTCGCCAATTATTCCGGCGAACTCCAATACGGCGTAAATCTTGTGGAACGCTCTTGCGAGAGAGTCGTATTGGGGGATAAATTCCTTAATGAGTTCCTTTATCTTTTCTTCTGCAACCTTAATGGCCGCTTGAACTCGGCGTGAAATTTCTTCCTTAATGCGATCTTCAATTTCTTTCTTGATTCGATCACGAGCTTCATTTATTTTGTTTTGGATGTCATCTATTTCAGAAGAAATGTATTTCTCGGCGTTATCCTTGAGATGTGAGCCAGTCTCTTCTAACTTTTCTGCGGAATCTTTAATAGCGTCACCGATTTTACCGGCTGTGTCTGAAATGGCCTCAATTGCGCCTGTAGGAGATTTTTCTGCTTGTTTAGCAAGATCTTTTATTTCAGATTCTATTGCATCCTGCGCGGAGCTAATCTCTGATTCGGCTGCGTTTAGAGCCTCGGTTAATTCTTTTTCTAGACCAGACTTGAGTTCATCAATCTCATCCCTAAGATCAATAACATCGTCCAAAAATTCCAAAATTTGCTTGACTTCCTTGTCACCGCTTATTTTCTTGATAAATTCGACAACGGCATTAAGAGGCTCATCAAGTTTCTTTTCTAGACTTTTTAAATCCTGCCCTATTTGTTTTTTATAAACTTTGAGTTCATCCCAAATCGCATCGAGATCTTCCCTGAAAACGTCCTTGGCATTTTTCAAAATGAGAATAAGGATATAATCCAGGATTCGCTTGCCGAATTCTTCCGTAAAATACGAGTCATATATAAAGTTACCAAAATCCTCGAATTCGTCCTTTATTTTTCCCCATTCAATATCCGAGAACTTCTTGATTAGATCAAGAATCTCCTGGACGAGGTTAAGAATGGGCATAATCTTACCATAATCACTACCTTCAGCGGCCAAGCCTATATTAAACTTCTCTGTTCCGATTAATATAGTATCGCTATCGCCGATTTTTTTTGCTTCTTTACAGAAATTGTCAAGGGAACCGAAGCTTTCTTTTACATCAGACCAAGTGACAAGCGTGGCATTTTTGCCGTCTTTGCTTTCGTTAGGTGTAACTTTAATACCTGATATCAGGTCTTCGAGAACCTTCTGAGGGTCTTTATCTTCGTATTCCTTAAAAAGTTTTTTGAACGCAACACCAAGCTTTTCTCCAGATACAACTAGTTGCGCTAACACATTGTAGAGTTCGCCGCACTCTGCCTTCGCAGCCGAAATATCATAACCGAGTTTCTTTACGATTCTGTCAACAAAAACTTTGAAATCATCAATGTTTTTGTCTATGCTGTTATCCTTTACTTGGTCCAATTCTTTTTGGAAATCTTCCCAGGTAGCGCCCTCTTTTATAAGCTCATCGAGCAAGTCTTGCAAGACACAATCTTTAACTCGAGAAAAAACCGTTGCCAGTTTCTCAACAAAATAGGTAACAGAAGAAAGGTTTTCACCCTGTTTCTGAGAAGACTCTTCATTAGCCATATTTTTGCCTTCAGTCGTGGAAATCACACTTTTTTACTTAATTTATTCAAATCTGCAATATAAAATAATATTTTCTTAATAAATTCGCACTGAATGTAAAAATTTTGTAGCTAATTTTTCGTACAAGGTTTTTCCTTATAAAAAACCTCATTTATCGGGTTTCCCGCAACCAACTTTACTTCGTAAAACTTTGTTTACCTCATCAAAAGCTGCACATTTGTTCTAAAATTTCCATGCAAATACACAATTATTATATACAACATTATTATTTACATATTCTACTAACGCATGATACTTTGTTAGCAACAAGGCAAATTAAGCCTTTCTGGCAAACATTGCCAACATTACACCCCCACGGCACAGCCCAATGCCGTAAGCACGTAGGTTTCGCTTTCGCCCGCACGGTAAAACGGCAGCAGGGTTTCGTCATCAACTAAAGAATCATCGAATCCATTCAGCTGAAGCTGTTCGTCTATACGGCGTTTGAAGGACGAAAAGCCGGAATTCCAGAGCATCATAGGCTCGCGGTCGGCTTTACAGGCGGATTTTCCAAGATCATATTCGCTACACATATTTACCTCTAATTCAAGGAAAACACACAAACTTACTAGTGCTTTTCTGTACAGCTAAATATAAAATTAAACCGATGTCAAATTATGACATCGGCAATTTTCATTCTTTAGGGTAATTTCACTACTCTATTACGGTAGCGGTAACCTTGGCATGCCCGACTTTATCGAGGTCCAGTTTTTTGCCGGCGGCAGCGCTCAAATCGATAATGCGGTCGCGCACAAAGGGGCCGCGGTCATTGACGCGCACCTCGACAGAAGCTCCCGTGTCGTCGCGAACCACACGCAACTTGGTGCCAAAAGGCAAGGTCTTGTGGGCGCAGGTCATAGCGTTCTGATTGAAAATTTCACCGCTGGCAGTCTTCTTACCATCGAATCCAGGGCCGTAATAGCTCGCCTGGCCCTTCATGACCTTTCCGATTGGAGCGGTCTTTTTGCCCTTTTTACCCTTTTGAGGAGTCTGAGTGTCTTCGGGGAACCTTTCGTAACCTTGACGGGAGGCAATTTTTGCATTTCCGTCGGCGCAGCTAGACAAAAGCACTGCCACAAACATCGCCAGCACAACAAAAATGATGCGCCTATTCAAAATCATACATGCTGTTGTACGTATTTTCAAGGATTTCATCTTCCTGACTCTTGACTTCGGCCTGCTTTTCTTCGGGAGCCTTATTCAATTCTTCGTAATACTGCGCAGACAGCTTGTTCACATGCGTTTCGCTGCTCTTGACGCGCTTGCGCAGGCGTTCCAGATCCTGGTCGGTAATCGTGAGGCGCGTGTTCATCTTTTTCGCAGCTTCCTTGCCCCAAGGCGTCTGGCCATACTTGTCGCGAAGGAGCTTGTAAGTGAGCAAGGTGCTATCGATACGTTCCGGATTCATCTGGAAGTAAATCGCCTTCATGTAAAGCGCCTGGATACCGGCCTGCGTTTCGGGGAACTCCTGATACAGACTGTCAAAACGCACGAATGCGCGGGCATACGCCGAGTCCACCATGTCCATTTTATCCAAAGGCATTTCGGCGGCAATCGTCCAAAGGCTTTCGGCTTCCATGTACTTTTCTTTCGCCAAATCTTCGCGGGTCTTTAAAGTCACGCGCATACCCAAGTTCACCTGGGCCTGCTTTGCATATTCCGTTTCCGGGTACTTCTCGATAATCTGCTTGTAGATTTCTTCGGCAGAATCGGGATCATGCATGTATTCGTCGTAAACGAATGCCTTGGCATAAAGGGCCCGCAAGGACTTCGCGCTGTCGCCCGATTCAATCACGGCATCCAGGCGGGTCATGGCACTGTCGACTTCGTCCAGCTTGAACAGGAACAGTTCTGCAATCAGGAATTCCGACTTGAAGAAGTTGTCTACGTTCGGAATCGAATCTTTACGTTCCTTGTCGTTCTGGTTGCGCATGGCTATCAAGCGCTTAAGGGCGTCGCGACGTTCGCGAGCTTCTTGGCCCCACTTGCTGATCGTGCGAGAAATAAAGCTGCTATCGTAATAGACAACGGCCTTGTCGTAGTCAATCGTCTTGTGCTGTTCGTAGTCGCCCAGGCAGAAATAACTGCGAGATGCAAATTCGGAACGCGGGTATTCCGTGTTCACCTTCTGCAAGATGATAATCGCATCGGGATAACGTCCGCCCAACATGGTCAGTTCGCCAATGCGAACCAGGTATTCCGGCTGTTTGGACTCGTATTCGGGATTCTTGTAAAGTTCCTTGTATTCGTCGGCCGCCTGCAGGTATTCCTTGCGGTAAGCAAGGCATTCTGCCGCCTGCTCCCCCGCCGTCTGCTGTTCGCGCGGGTTCAGTTCCTTGATTTCCTTGGCGGTATAATGTTCTCGAGCCTTGTCCCAGTTTTCTTTCTTGTAGTACAGGCCAGCCAGTCTAAAGTGCGCCTTGCCACGCATAAAGGGCGTACCGGCCGAATCGGCCAACACCGCTTCCAAAGAGGCAATCGCCTGGTCCGGGAATTCGGCCTGTTCGTCCAAAAGCGAAAGAAGATTCAGTCCCTGGAAATAATAAGGGTGATCCTTGGAAGCAATCACCGGTTCCAGGGCAAAACGGCTAATGTTGTATTCGTGGTTACGGTAAAGGCAATAGGCACGCTGGTATTCCACCGCCTTCATGGAATCGTGGTCGGCAAAATAGCGTTCGAATTCGTCGTACTTGGTAATGGCCTTGCCCCATTCATGCTTATGGCGGAAAGCTTCACCAATCAGGAACACGGCCTCGGCGGTACGTTTCTTGTTCTTGGGGAATCGCTCCAGCACACGGGAGCCCTTTTCGATAATCTTATCGTATTTTTGGCGCTCTTCAGAGCCGGGCAGGGAATTTTCGCTATCTGGAATACTGTCGAGTCGGGCGGCACGCATTTCGGCAGCCTGCTCATCCAGGCGTTCCGCATTGAACATGTGGTTCAGGTAGGCACAGCAAGTACACCCCTCGAACACGAGGGCGACAGCAGCCAATGCCAAAAAACGGAACATCATAGTGTAAAGATACAAAAATGCGGGATAAAAAAAATGTGAGATGTGAGATGTGCGATGAGTGATGTAAAATTAATCATTACACATTCCACATTTCACATCACTCATTAACGTTCTTCGCTAGAATTCATTCAGATACTTGGTGTAATCGCAGAGCTTGAGGCCCGGCGGGAGCGCGGACTTGTCAAAGCGGACCATGCGGACTTCGGCCGGTTTACCCACCACGCGGGCAAGCATTTCAAAGTTGTCCTGCGTTTCCCACACGGCGGCATCAATAATCAGGCCATCGCCACAATCGGTTTCGCCCGTGCTGTTGCCAATGCCGGAGATTCTGGAATTCTGCTTCAGGAGTCTCGTGTAGATTTCGGGCGCGATTCCGAAATGGTTCGAGCTCGAAGAAGAATCGTAAACGACCACGTGAACTTCGCGGAAATGATTCAGGGAATCAAAGACGACCGTGTAGGTGTGCATGTAAGGAGCAACAAAGAACGATTCCTGCCACACGTTCTTTGCCACGGGCCTAAAGTTCCCGATAGAATACTTCTTGAAGAATTCCTTGGGAGTCGCACCGTAGCGCACCACATAATGGCCAAGCATCGTCGAGAAATCATGAACGGCAGACGGGGCCATCGTTTCGCGCAGACTATCGACAGCGCGGTTCAAGTTCGCAGTCAAGCCGTCGTTCTTGTTAATGGGAGCCGGCCTCGTAATATTCGATTCTTGAATGCGCTGCTGGATGTCAGGGTATTCTGGATCGACCTTTTGGATATCCTGGAACTGCTTGCGGGCCAAATCGAACTGGCGACCTTTCAAGTACGCACGGCCAAGAGCTTCCTTGAGCGGCAGGTTTTCGGGATACTTGTCGACCATGGGTTCCAAGATATCGAGCGCCGTCTGGGCACGGTCTTGCGGAGAAAGCACCACGCCGTTACCCGGACCCGGAGGAGACTTTTCGCCCAAAGTAGAGACCGCTTCGCGTGCCGGAGCGTAATCGGGCATGAAGGCCAGAATGCGCTGGTAAATCTTTTCGGCGGCATCGAAATGGCCCTGGTATTCGTCCATGTAACCCTGCAACAGCAAAAGCTTCACGTTGACCGGGTACTGCGAAAGGGCGTATTCCACAACGGCAGCGCAACTGTCCAGCTGACCGCTACGGTGGTAAAGTTCGGCAAGATTTTCGTAGGCGGCAGGCACATCGCCACCCGAAAGGCTCACCACCGTCTTGAATTCGTTGGCGGCCTGCAAGAAACGTCCGTTATCCATCAGGAGCTTGCCGTACCAAAGGCGAGTCTGGTACAAGGCGGGCGCACGTTCAGAGGCCACGCGGGCAAGTTCCAGGGCGGCAGAGGCATTGCCGGACTGGTAAATTTTACGGCTTTCTACATAGGTCGCCACGCCGGAACCCGGCAAGCGGGCCTGCAGTTTTCCTATCAAAAGGGAAAGGCGGTCCTGCTGATTTTCCGTCAGCGCGCCCATTTCAAACAAAGTATTAATCTGTCCGAGGAGCGCCGGCAAAAGATCTGGGTAAAGGACAATCACGCCGTCGTAAATGTCGTAGGCAGCCTGGTAAGAGCCCGAACGGGCAAGCTCCGTCGCACGGCGAAGTTCCGTCTGTACCTGCACCGGGACCTTGGCCACATCGGCGGTCAAATCCGGCGTATCACCGCGAGCAACCGTCGATCCGGCAGGAAGGCCATACGGAATCCCGCCTACCGAAATTTTACTGGGGCCATATACATCATAAATACGAAAGCCCGCAAAAGTAAGCAGGGCTCCGCAACAAAGGGTCAAAAACAAGTATGCAGCCCTGCGGGCTGCCGAAGACGAATACGCCATTACTTTTCCAAGAAATCAGCCAGTTTTTCTTTATGTTCCTTGCTCTTTTGCAAACGACGCAAGGTTTTGTTCTTGATCTGGCGTACGCGTTCGCGGCTCAGTTTCAAATCTTCACCGATATCCTTGAGCGTCGTATCTTCAACCGTATCAAGACCATAGAACATGCGAAGGATTTCTTCTTCGCGCTGCGGCAGGGCGGACAAGGTTTCCTGGATGAGTTTCTTGCGTTCATCCTTTTCCATGTCTTCGTCCTGGTTACCGTCGGATCCCAAGACATCCATAAGCGTACTGACCGTGTCACCGCTACCGCCGACATTGTTGCTGTCGCCAATGGGGGCATCCAGCGAAATGTCCACGATTTTTTCCATGACCTCGACGATGTCCTTTTCGAACGGCGCGAATTCGTCCATAGCTATGGTACGATCGTAGTCACCGTCGTTCTGCATCAAGGCCCGTTTAAAGCGGTTCACCAAAGCAAGCTTGTTGGGCGGAATTCGGACCGCGCCCACCTGTTCAAACAGGGCTTTCTGGATAGACTGGCGAATCCACCAAACCGCGTAAGAAATAAACTTGACATCCTTTCCCATATCAAAGCGTTTTGCCGCCTTGAACAACCCGATATTTCCTTCGTTAATCAAATCAAGCAGGGAAAGTCCACGCCCCTGGTACTTTCTTGCGACACTCACCACAAAACGGAGGTTACCCCGAATCAGGCGCTGCAAGGCCGACTTGCGGATTTCTTCCGCCTGGTCGCTCTTGATAATCGCAAGAAGAGCCTCTTCTTCCTGAGGACTCAGGGTCGGAAACCTGTTGAGGTCCCTAAAATAAAGCGCTTCGTTTGCATCACTCATAGAAATACATACCTTCAATTCTTCATAGGAAATTTCCTTGAAGACTATCCAAATATGTCTTTTTACTTTGTTTTCGTCAAGTTATATAACTTTTCGTAAGGGTAAATTCCCGAATTGTGACCGTCGCTAAAGGTAAGGCCTGCGGCGTAGCGGCCAATCGACTGCACTTTGACAAGCGAAATATCTTGTGGTACCGTCGATTCATCCAAGAGTTTTTCGCCAGTATGTTCATCGACACACAATGCACAAGGACAAGCCAAGCGGAGAGTGCGGATATCGCATGCACCACGGCTACCGTCGTTCCATTCGAACCCCAGCTTTCCTTCGGCAGTTCTAAAAACTTTCTTCGGTTGAATCATTAGACAGCCTCCACCGGAAGTTGTTCGAAATCGTAGTTAAAATTCTTGAGCACACCATTACCTTCGGATGCAAACATCGAAAGCGTGCGGACGGTCGCATCGGCGGCCTGCATGAAGGCCTTGGCCGATTCAGAGTTCGGGTAACGGAGCACGGCCGGCGTACCTTCGTCACCGCAGCCCGCGACTGCAGGTTCAAGCGGAACCTTTGCAATCAGGGGGACTCCCCACTTTTGGGCAATGCGTTCACCACCGCCTTCGCGGAAGATATGATGGTGCTTGCCGCATTCATCACAAATAAAGTAGCTCATGTTCTCGACGACGCCCACCACCGGAACGCCCACGGAATCGAACATGGCAAGCCCCTTGCGGCAGTCGGCAAGAGCCACCTCTTGCGGTGTCGTCACCACAACGGCACCGGCCATCGGGCAATTCTGCGTAAGGGTCAGCTGAATGTCGCCCGTTCCAGGAGGAAAGTCCACCAGCAGGTAGTCGAGCTTGCCCCAACGCACATGATGGATAAAATGCTGAATCATCTGCGATACCATCGGGCCACGCCAGATGGTCGCCTTGTCGCTATCGGCGAACATGCACATGCTGACAATACTAATGCCGCCCTTCGCCTCGACCGGCGCAATCGTGTTGTCCTCGAACACCTCGGGAGCGCAGTCGATGCCGAACATGAGTCCCATACTCGGGCCGTAAATGTCGGCATCCAAGATTCCCACGCGGGCACCCGAGAGGCTGAGGGCCATGGCGAGGTTTGCCGTTACGGTGGACTTGCCCACACCACCCTTGCCGCTTGCAACCGCCACCACATGAGCGACATCGCCGATGTACGAAACTTTCGGAGCCAGTACTGCCGTATTGGAGCTTTCTACGCGGCCTTGCGCCGTAAACGTCACGTTCACTTCGCTTGCGCCAAGCGACTTGACAATCGTAATGCACTGGTCCTTGAACTGATCGCGAATCGGGCATGCCGGCGTCGTAAGCCTAAGATCAAAGCTCACCTTGTCGCCATCGATCTTTAGATTCTGGACAAAGTTCAGTTCAACGATATTCTTGTGCAGATCAGGGTCTTGGACCGCCTGCAGAGCCGTCATAATAGTTTGTTCATTAAGCTGCATAATTAAGACTTCTCCATCGAGAATTTAGGCATGCGGAGCAGATGCGTCATGCAAGGCGGCCATTCTTCTTCGTAATGGCTAACCATAATGATTGTCGTTTCTTTCGAAAGCAACTGCAACAAGTTAAAAATCTTTTCGCGGTACTCTCCCTTGAGGCCCTGCGTAGGTTCGTCGAGCAAAAGCACCTTGGGCGGGCGAATGGCAGCACGAGCCATGAGCACCACGCGCTTGTCGATGGGCGACAGGTCACGGTAGCGGGCTTCCACGTCGTCAAAGCCCAGATAGTTGAGCCATTCCTTCGCCTTCGCGCGTTCTTCCCAAGTGGTATTGTCGGCTTTGCAAAGGTTTGCGGTAAAGCCCGTGCACAAGACTTCTTGCAGGTTCAAGTCTTCGCGGTACTGAAGCGCGAGTTCCGGCGAGAAGAATCCGAGTTTAGCCTTGTGGTCCCAAATGTTCAGGCCATGGCCCGGGCGTTCGCCCAAAAGGGTAATCTCGTTGTTGTAAATCTGCGGATGGTCGGCTGTAAGCATACCCAAAAGCGTACTTTTGCCAGCACCATTCTCGCCCATCACGGCCCAATGTTCGCCCTTGCGAACCGTCCAGTTCAGATTCTTGAGCACGGTCGTGTCGCCGAATTGGACGTTGACGTTTTTCAAATCGAAGAGGATTTCAGAAGAGGTTTGAGCAATGGGGTCGCTCGCAAGCTCGCTTTGAGGTTTGAGCGAAACAATCTCGTAGTCCTTCAGCTCGGCCTTCGTGTACTTGGGCTTCGCTGCGGCACTCGGGAGTTCGCCTGCGTACTGCGTGAACGTCTTGTTCGCATACACGAACGCGGGAATCTCGGGGAGCAGTTCGTCTTCGCGGGCGAGGCGCACGGCGACTTTCAGGCCAGGGCGCTTACAAAGTTCCACAACAGAGCCCGCCAAATGCGCACGGTACTCCGGGTCAAGCCCGCCAAACAAATCATTGAAGTAAACCCACTCGGGCTTTTCCATCCACATGCGCGCAAGCAACACGCGGCGCAGTTCCCCGTTCGAAAGGCTCAACAACTTGCGGTCCAAAACTTCGTCGGACAAGTCGGCAATCTTTAACGCTTCTTCCAGCTTGTCGGGGTCGGTTTCGGGCCATGCCATATCGTCAATATAGCGGTCCGTCTGCAAGAAGAATTTCTTTTTCAAAAGCAGGTGGCGCACCAGCGGGGCTTCTTCATCGTGCAGGCTGATGAATCGCTGCTGAAAGAACGGTGCGAGCGCATGCTGAATCTTACGTTGCATTGCCTCCGACATGGTGGAGACATTATTCTGCTGATTCAAAAAATGGGTAATGACCCTGTCAAGATCTTCGCCCTCGGTGCTGAAAATCTGCACCTGCGGGAACATTTCAATCAGAGCTTCAAAACGTTTGAATTCCATGCGCCCAAATTTAGAAAATATGGTCACTTTATAAAAAAGAAAAATCCCCTGCCGCTTTGCAGTAGGGGATTTTTTGGATGTGTTATAGGAAACTCTAGAATTTGCTGAAGAAATCCCAAGTGGCCTGCGGAACCCAGGACTTTTGCTGGCCCGGATCCTTGTGATCCCAGATGTGGCCGCCGTTCTGCGTGCACCAGCGGACCGGGAAACGTTCTTCAACTGTCGTGTAATCGTAGCACACGTGCGGACCGCTGCCGCCATATTCCTGAGCCTTTTCATTCTTGGCCTTGCCGCCTTCGGAGTTGAGCGTCAAGATGATATCGCGAGCGGCGCGGCCCATTGTCGGAGTGCAGAGGCCGTCCTGCAAACCGAGCACGCCCATCCAGCCAATGCCCTTGTTCTGACGCTGCGGGAGCCAAATATTGCGTTCGGCGGTTTCGTACACGGCAACTGCGCGGAGCACGTCCTGGTGATTCCAGGAAAGACCGTTACTGAACATGGAACCGTAGCTGAAGCCCGTGGAGAACACACGGCTTGAGTCAATGCAGAAGCTGCTTTCGAGCATGGCCAGAAGTTCATCGAATAATTTGTAGTCATCCTGACCCCACGGAGCCTGGTTTCCATTGCCTTCCGGAGCAACAAAGATTGCGGTCTCTTCCTTGTCAAGCGGCTTAAGGCCATAGTAGCCTTCGTCCTGCACGCCGCCGGCCCAGCCGCCCATGCACTGCATACCGAAAATCAACTTGTACGGTTTATTCTTGTCGTAACTCTTCGGGATATCGATACGCACATCACGAGTACCCTTACTCCACTTGAAGCTGATATACGGTTTGCCACTAGCACGGTACTTGTAATCAAGCTTAGTATCCTTGCCGCAGCCGCTAGAAGGCACCGGAGCATTCTTCAAGCCCCAACCGTATGCATACTGCGGTTCGGCCTTCGGCTTTTTCACCGTAAGAGCAAGGTTTGTATCTAACTTATTTAAAATCACCGAAAGAGTATCGAAACCATCGGCAATGACCTTGAGGGTTTCGGTCGTTGTCAACCTCTTGAGAGCCGTCTTTGTGTTGCCACTATAAGACGAACCATAATTACCGTTCGATGTAAAGCGAATGCTACGCTGAGCCGATCCGATTTTTACGTTCGCATAATAAGAACCCTGAGCCTTGACGCATGCCTGCAAGTCAAGGCTTCCAGAACCATAAAGGGTTTCGCTCAGCAAGCGGTTACCCATCATGTCGAAGATTTGTACCTGTACGGGTTCGCTGGAACGTTGAGAGAAAGAAAGAACGCCGTTATTGACGCTGATATAGCCCGGAAGCACGCGTCCCATCACAGACATTCCTTCTTCGTGGAATTTGAATTCGCCCTTGTCATCGGTCTTTGTAGAAAGACCATTTTTGACAAGTAAAACCGATGCGCCGCTAACGGCGCTGCCCTGCTCATCACTCACCTTGCCCGTCAGCGTAAAGGCACTAGCCGATACAGCCATTGCGCAAGCGAGAGCTAGAGGTTCCCAAACACTCTTTTTCATAGTAGCTCCTTATATTGCTATTTGTGAAAATAATTTCAAATGTTGGCTATATTCCACGCCAAGGCGCAATTGCTTTGGACAAAATATCCAAAAGAGGTTTAGGAATATTTACAAGAGTATCGATTTACAACCTTTTTTCACACGTATTTAAAAGGAATAGGGCGGAATATACTATTTTATTACATAAATAACATTTAGTTTGGAGAAAATATGAAAAAGCTTTGGACGCTCATTGCTAGCACCATGTTGGTTGCTTCCGTCGCATTTGCTCAGGACGACTTTGATCCTGAATATACCGATCAGGCCGAAGAACAGGTCGCTGAACAAGCAGAAGAACAAGCTGAAGAGCAACCCGCCGAACAGGAACAGGTTGCAGCACCTGCTGAAGAAGAACAGGCTAACGTAGCAGAAGAACCTGCTCCGGCCCCCGCTCCGGCTCCGTACCAGGCCAGCGCTCAGGAAAACACCCAGGAAAGCGCCCAGAACGACGAATACGCTCCGGCAAATACGAACAATACGCCCTTCTTCGGCTTCGGTCTGAAGTTCGCCTTCAATTACGGCAGAATGTTCGGCTTCAAGGAAGACCTCGACAACGATAGCGACATCGACGGAACTCCGTCGGGCATCGGTTTTGACGGCGGCCTCATGTTCCGCATCCAGATGATCCCGAACCTGTACTTCACCCCCGAAGTCAACATCGCCCACATTACCACCGAACACGAATTCATGCGCCACAAGCGCAAATACTCTACTACGGACTTGGAACTTCCCTTGCTGATGCGCGGCGTCATTGCCAACAGGTTCTATGTGACCGGCGGTGCCCAGTTCAACTTTACTTTGAGCAGCGAAGCCAAGATTGACGCTGTCGAAAACGCCACCTTGAACATCTCGGTCAAAAGCAACGAAAAGGTTGAACAGGCAACATTCGGATTCGGCATTGTAGCCGGTGCAGGCGTCAACATTGTCGCAGGTCTGTTCTTCGACTTCCGCTTCTACATGGGCATCACGGAACTCTACCCCGACGTGAAGACCTTGGACGACCTGGAATTCGCTACGGGTGATTACTCCTTGGTTGATATGTCTGGCGCAAGAATGATGAAGTTCAAGGTCGGTCTCAGCTACTGGATTATCTAATTGAAACTCCTTTCGAACCTGACTTTCAAGGAATGTGCCCCTGTAGTGACTGCAGAGGCCATGCGCTTCTTGGATGGCGACACCAAGAGGAGCCGCGTTTCTAGCGCCGGATTTCCACCGTTTTGGGAACCTCAGACCGATATTGACGCAGAATTCGTAGATGGATTCGCTACCGCCATCGATGCCGGATACGGCTTGATGAAATTGGCCGGGCAGAAGCTCTTTGAAAAAACGATTGCCATGCTCGGCGAAAACTCCGAAGGCAAATCGGTCGCCGTATTTGTCGGCGGCGGAAACAACGGCGGCGACGGCCTCGTTCTTTCCAAATTGCTGATTGAGGCTGGCATTCCCTGTACCATCTATTCGCTCGCCAAGGCCGAAACCTTCAAGAACGAAGCGGCCATGGCGTACCAGGATTTCTCGGAAAGCGGCGGAAAGCTCATTGTCATTAACGATCTCCCCGTACACGAACCGAAATTCGCTCTTGCCGTGGACTGCATGCTCGGCAACGGAGCCTCGGGCGAACTGCGCCCGGCCTTTGCTCGAGTCGTCATCAACTTGAACGAATGGAACATTCCGATTCTTGCAGCAGACGCCCCTACCGGTTTTGATTCTTCGGAACACCGCTGCGGCGAAAACTGCATTCAAGCCACCGAGACGCTCGTCTTCGGGCTCCCCCGCTTGGATGCCTACACCAACGAAGGCGCTCGCGTTTTCGGCAAGACGACGGTCGAACCGCTCGACTACCCCGAAAACCTGATTGACAAAGTCCTGTCGGGCGTATTCCTCGCCACCGAAGACATGATTCCGGCATTGCTCCCCGACCGCGATGAATTTGGCGACAAGCGCAGCCAAGGTACCGCCATGGTGATTGCAGGTTCCGGCAACATGACCGGTGCCGCCGCCCTTTGTACCAAGGCATGCCTTAGAAGCGGTGCAGGACTTGTCACGACCGCGACACCGAAGGCTTTGCTCCCGGCTTTGCAATCCAAGCTTGACGAGCCCGTATTCTACGGAATCGGGAATGCGACGACAGACAAGCTTTCGATTATGCACTTGATGCAGTTGCAGGATATCGCGATGCATCAGAATGCAATCGCCATCGGTCCTGGACTTGGAACCGACACCGAAACGCAAGACGCAGTCCGCATGTTCTTGACCGGATTGCAGATTCCCGTGGTTGTCGACGCCGACGCGATTAACGCCTGTGGTTCTGCATTCTTCTGCATGGAAGGCGGCCCTGCGAATGCGATTGTCACGCCGCACAAGCGCGAATGGGAACGCAACTTCGGTCCGCTTCCGGCAAACGAAAGTTTCTATCCGGAATACCTGCAGCAGTTTGCAACGCAGTTCAAGATTACAATCGTGCTGAAGGGTTGCCCCACTTACGTGGCCATTCCCGACGGACGCGTGTACGTGATTCCGGCCCGCAATTCAGGCCTTGCCAAAGGCGGCGCAGGCGATGTGCTTACCGGCATTATCACCGCACTTCTAGCACAAGGTTTACCGACTGCAGAAGCAGCCGTACTCGGCGTACTTTTGCACCAGAAAGCAGGCAGACTCACGCGCGAAAAAATGGGAGCATTTGGCATGCTCCCGACTGACGTTATTGAAATGTTGCCCGCAGCATTTGGTTGCTAAGGCTACTAATGTCATGCCGCACTTGATGCGGCATCTCCTTTTCTACTAAAGTAGTTCAGAAACCAGTTTGTCCAGCGCCGCTTCGGATTCGGCGCTGAGCGTCGATTTTACCGTCACTACCGTTTCGGCAAGCGTCACGTTCTTGAGCGTGGCGAGGATTTCGGTCATCTTCTTGGCAGCCATCGGAGCCCACGTGCCGTTTTCCACGACGCCCACCTTGCGATTGCTGTAATTCTTTGCCTTCAAGTGATTGAGGAAATCTTCCATGACCGGGAAAAGGCCCGCATCGTACGTAGGAGCGGCGACCACCATGCGGTCGTAGCGGAAGGCGTCTTCAATGACTTCGGCCATGTCGCTGCGGGCAAGGTCAGATACCACAACCTTCTCGACACCGGCAGCCTTGAGTTTTTCGCCGAGCAATTCCGCGGCCTTCTTGGTTCCACCATAGATCGAGGCGAATGCCACAAGCACGCCCTTGTCTTCGGGAGCGTAGCTGCTCCAGGTGTTGTACTTGTCGATGTAGTAGCCCAGATTTTCGGTGAGCACCGGGCCATGCAGCGGGCAAATCGTCTTGATGTCGAGCGCGGCCGCCTTCTTGAGCACTGCCTGCACCTGGTTGCCGTACTTGCCCACAATGTTGAAGTAGTAGCGGCGGGCTTCGCACGCCCAGTCATCCGGGTCGGCATCGTACACGCCGAACTTGCCGAACGCATCGGCCGCGAACAGTACCTTTTCGCTCTGCTCGTAGCTGAACAGGACTTCGGGCCAGTGCACCATCGGGGCACCGATAAACTGCAAGGAGTGCGCACCGAGCGAAAGCGTATCGCCTTCCTTCACGGTCTGCTTCTTGACCGATTCAGGAAGCGTCATGAACTGCGGCAAGAGTGCGAAAGCCTTCGCCGAAGAAACGAGCGTTGTTTCCGGGTACTTCGCGACAAAATCAGCAATACCGCCGGCATGGTCCGGTTCCAAGTGGTGAATCACCAGGTAGTCCGGCTTGCGGCCAGCGAGAGCCGCTTCCAGATTAGCAAGCCATTCATTCACCTTGTGTGCATCGACCGTATCGGTTACGGCAATCTTTTCGTCCACAATCACATAGGAATTGTACGCCATGCCCTCGGGCACCACGTACTGGCCTTCGAACAAATCCAAGTCGCGGTCATCGACTCCGATGTACTTGATATTTTCGCTAAAGTTCTTCATGATAAATCCTTTTTTGTAGAAATTTAAAAAAAGCCCGCAGAAACGGCAGAAATTTTGATGACATCGAACATGAAATGCATTAAGGATAAATTGATTTAATCTTCCAAGAAATACTGCACGTTCGTTACGACGCGCACTTTCTTGATGTACGGCGTATTTTCGTCGCGGTCTTCAATGGAGAACACACCCTGCGTGGCCGTCTTGATTTTGCCGAGTTTGCTATCGGAATCCTTCGCAAACTTTTCGGCAGCAGTGCGGGCATTGCGAGTTGCCTCGTCAATCATGGCGGGCTTGATTTCGTTGAGGCCATTAAAGCTATAGACGGTGCGATACTGGTAATCGCTACCGCTAAAAGCGATTCCATGCTTCAGGAGTTCGCCCTGTTTTTCCATGGCCTTACGGACAAGTTCCACATTGTTCGTGGCCACCGTTGCCACAACCGTCGCGACATAACGATAAGCATGTTTGCCACCGCTGTACAATTCGCCATCGGCATCGACAATGGCCGGGGTCGAGTAAGTGATATTTTCTTTTTTCACGCCGTTTTCGAGCAGGAACTTTTCAAGTATCTGCGACTTGGACTGTAACGTCGCCGAAAGTTCGGCTAGATCGTTGCCCACCTCTTTGTACACAATCGGCCAAATCACGAAATCAGCCGAAACTTCGCGTTCGGCAAGTCCACGCACGAATACCACGCGGTCACGTTCCTTGACATCAATTTGGGCTCGATAGAAAAATGCGCCCAAGCACAGAATGGCCATTGCCAGAATGAGAGCCTCTTTAACTCTTGATTGCATATCCAACTCCTTTTTTACATAAATCCAATATACAAATTTTCTACATTCAAAGTATGCCTGAAAAGACCTTACTTTTGCTCGACTCTTACGCGCTTGCGTTCCGCATGTTTTACGCCTATTCGCAGAACCCGCTGAAAAACAGCCAGGGAGAAGAGGTTTCGATGATGCACGGCTACTGGGGCGCAGTACTCCGTATTCTTGCAAAGCACAAGCCGACGCATTTCGCCATTGCACGCGACGTGGCGCACACCAAGACATTCAGGCACGAACTTTACCCCGACTACAAAGCCAATCGCGGGCCCATGCCCGAAGAAATGGCGGCACAGATGCCGCTCCTTGGCGAAAGTTTGGAAGCAAGCGGAATCCCGCTCTTATCGGAACCGGGTTACGAAGCGGACGACGTGATGGCAAGTACCGCCATGGCTGCGGTCGAAGCGGGCTTTGACCATGTGGTGATTTTAAGTAAAGACAAGGACATGTCGCAGATCGTAACCGACAAGATCCATCTTTTCCACCTGACGAAGGGTGCCGACGGCATTGACTTTGGCCCGGAACAGGTACTTGAAAAATACGGTCTTCCGCCGGAAAAGATCCGCGATTATTTGGCGCTCATGGGTGACGCCAGCGACAACGTTCCCGGCGTTCCGAAAGTGGGCCCGAAAACCGCTATCCAGTTGTTGAACGACTTCGGCGACATGGACAACCTTTACGCGAACCTGGATAAGGTGACCAAGAAGGGTTTGCACGACAATTTGGAAAACAATCGCGAAAAGGCATTCCTCAGCCGCGAACTGGTGACGCTCCAGACGAAGAGAGCCTTTAGCGGAAACCTCGACACGCTGGAATACAACGGCCTGCACGTGGACACCTTGGCGCAGATGTTCAAGGATCACGAAATCAACAGCCTGCTCCGCCTTTTGGAAGGCATTCCGAGCAAGACGGGCTTTGTGCGCGAAAGCGACGGCACGGGAAGTAGCGACTCGGCAAATGGAGACGCCGTGGTGAGTGCAGACTTCCCAGTCGATGTTCTGCCGACATACATTTGCGTTGACACCGATGAAATCTTCGAGCAGATGAAGGCCGAATTTGCCGCCGCAAGCACTGTAGGCATCGACACCGAAACCGACGGCCTGGACCCGATGCAATGTAACCTCGTAGGACTTTGCCTTTCGGCAGACCCCGCCAAGGGCTACTACATTCCGCTGGGACATTCCGACGAAATCGGATTCCCGTTGCCGACAGGCCCCAAGGGCAATTACGACTTGAACAAGGTCAAAGCATGGTTCAGCGAATTTATCGCCGACAATGCACCCGTCGCCGGCACCGAAACGTCGCGAGCATTCGTTTTCCACAACGCGAAATTCGACCTACATGTTCTCGCACGCGCATTCAAGATTCCGCAATCCGTTATCGACAACGCAAACCTCATCGACACGTTGATTGCCGCGTGGATGCTTTCACCGGGACAGTCTGGCCTCGGGCTCGACAACCAGGTGATGCAACGATTGCAGCACGAGATGATTCCCATCGAGAATCTCATCGGGCGCGGCAAAAACCAGATTACGTTCAATCGCGCGCCCATCAAGGAAGCCACCGAATACGGCGCCGAAGACGCAGTCTACACGCTTCGCCTGTGGGAACCACTCAAAAAGGAACTTGAAAAGCTCGATTACGTGAAGTATTTCTTCGAACAAGAAATGCCGCTCTTGAAGGTACTTTTCCAGATGGAATCCGTGGGCGTCGCAATTGATGTTCCTTCCCTCAAGACGCTAGAGCAGGAACTGCAGCGCCGCATCGAAAACTTGGAAAAAGAAATCTGCGACATGGCCGGTTTCGAATTCAACATCGGCTCGCCCAAACAACTCGGCGAAGTCCTTTTCGATACGCTCGGACTCCCTGAAATCAAGAAGCGCAGTACCGACGCCGTGGTTCTCGAAGAACTCAGTTTCAAGGCTCCGCACCCGATCGTTTTCGCCGTCATTGAATACCGCGAACTCAAGAAAATGCAGAGCACTTACATCACGGTGCTCCCGACGCTGGTGAACCCGGATACAAAGCGCATCCACACGAGCTTTATCCAGTGGGGCACTGCAACGGGTCGCCTCTCTAGCCGCGACCCAAACCTGCAGAACATTCCTGTACGCAGTGACCTCGGCAAAAAGATTCGCGCCTCCTTCGTGCCGCAGAGTAAGGACAACGTCATTCTCGCCGTAGACTACTCGCAGATTGAATTACGTATGCTTGCGCACCTCAGTGGCGACGAAGCGCTTATCGAAAGCTACAAGGAAGGCATCGACATTCACGCCCGCACCGCTGCCGCGATTTACGGCGTCAAGCTCGACGAAGTCAACAGCGACATGCGCCGCGACGCCAAGGTGGTGAATTTCGGCGTGCTCTACGGCATGACTGCATTCCGCTTAAGCCGCGACCTGAAAATTCCGATGTCGCAGGCGAAGGATTTTATTACCGGCTACTTCGACATGTACAAGGGCGTGCAGCAATACATCGAAGACATCAAGGCAGCCGCCCACCGCGACGGTTACGTGGAAACGCTTTCGGGCCGCCGCCGCTACATCGCAGGCATCGATAGTAGTGACCGCATGGAATCGCAGATGGCCGAGCGCATGGCCGTGAATACTCCCGTCCAAGGCTCCGCCGCCGACCTCATCAAGATTGCAATGATACGCATTCAAAAACGAATCAACGAAGAGAACTTGCCGCTCAAGATGATGCTGCAGGTGCACGACGAACTCGTGTTCGAATGCCCCCGCGACCAGGTGGAAGCGATGGCCCAGATGGTGAAATCCGAAATGGAAGGCGCCATGCAGCTCAAGGTTCCGCTCGTTGCAAGCGTCGGCTTCGGCGAGAACTGGCTCGAAGCGCATTAGTCAAAAAAAAGATTTACATAGTAACCAAATCTTTTCGTACGTTGTAAGCCGTTCAATAGTTTTTGAACGGCCTAACACATTATATGATATGTTTCAATTTTTTCGGTATAGATTAAGGGCGAATTTTGAAAAAGGACCGAAAATGAAGCATATTCTTGCCAAAACCGCCCTCTTTGCCCTCGCAGGAACCCTTTCTGCGACCGCAGCGACGCTCCCCACCGCCAAGGAAGTCCAAGCCAAAATGGGCATGGGTTTCAATGTCGGCAACTCCATGGAAGTGCCGAACAACCCCACGGCTTGGGGCAACCCCTACCCGACTCAGGCTTTGCTCGATTCCGTGAAGGCGGCAGGATTCAACACGGTCCGAATTCCCTGCGCTTGGGACAGCCACACCAGTGGCGGCAAGGTCACCGAAACTTGGCTCGACTCCGTAAAGACTGTCGTCGACTATGCCATGCGCGCTGGCCTCTACACGATTTTGAACATTCACCACGAAGGTGAAGGCGGCTGGTTCCAGAGCAACATCGGTACAAGCGTCGACCAGACGATCGATAACAAGATGAAGACTTACTGGACGCAGATTGCAAACAAGTTCAAGAACTACAACGAACGCTTGCTATTTGCAGGCGCCAACGAACCCGGTCCTAATGTGAATACATGGACATCGCAGCATGTGTCCACCCTTATGCACTACTACCAGACTTTTATTGACGCGGTGCGTGCTACAGGCGGAAACAACGAAACCCGCACCTTGATTATTCAGGGATTGAACACCGACATCGACAAGTCCGTCGCGAACGCCCCGGTGACAACCTTTCCGAAAGACAACGTTGAAAGCCGCCTGATGTTCGAAGTGCACTACTACGATCCGTACCAGTACACGCTTATGACTAGCCAGCAGGACTGGGGCGCGAGCGAGCCCATTCTGCCGCAGTACTACTACGGTGACTACCAGAAGGCTAGCGAACCCAAGCGCAATGCGGGCTACAATGCGTGGGCAGGCTCCGTAGATTCCAAACTCGGAAGCATCGTTCACCCGCAAGAACAGTTTGCCAAAATGAAGACGAATTACGTGGATAAAGGTTATCCGGTAATCGTGGGCGAATTCGGCGCCAACGTGCGCTCTCCGGAACTGAGCGGCAACGACCTGAACCTACACAAGCAAGGCCGCGTGCAGTGGCACAAAGACGTGGTGAGCGCCGCCAAGCAGTACGGGCTCACGCCGATCCTTTGGGACATGGGCAACGAGAGCAATAGCGGCTACGACAACATGGCTTACATTCGCCGTCAATCTTCGCCGGTGGGCAAGGTTCTTGAAACTGACGTCATCAACGCCATGCGCAGCGTATACAACCTCGGCAACTACAACAACACCGGTGTGACCCACGTCGAAGACTACATCACCGGCGGAAGTTCCACTCCGGCATCTAGCTCTAGCGTTGTCGCCTCTAGCTCGAGCGAAGCCGTGTCTAGCTCTAGCGCTCCCACGACGACAATCATCGCCGGCCTGAATTCTACGGTGCAATTCACCCGCAACGGCAGCATACTTTATTCCAACAAGCCCATTCGCCTGTTCGACATCAACGGAAACCAGATTCGCTCAGCCCCAAAAAGCGCCGGACGCGCCGAACTTTCGCTCATGGGACTGCATCAGGGCGTATACTTGGCCAAAAGTGCCAACAAGACGTTGCTTGTTGATGTGAAATAGAATCCTCTACACTAAACGAAGGTTTCCTCATTAACAGAAATTGTCGATTTTCGCTAAAAATCGGCAATTTTTCTTTCTCAAAGTAAATTCAAGTTTACATTTGTTGAGGATTCAGCACCGCAATTTTTCAACACCGACACAATTTTATTTACTTGAATCCGTATAGAATTTAATTTCAAGAAGGTAAACAAATTCAAGGAGTCAAAATGACACGTTTTGGAATGTTTGGTATCGCCTTCGGCTTGGCAGCCACCGCTGCATTCGCTCTCCCCAAGGCAACCGAGATTTACCCCGACATGGGTCTCGGCTACAACATCGGCAACACCATGGAAGTGCCCAAGAACCCGACCGACTGGGGCAACCCCTTCCCGGATGCCGCTTACGTGAAGGCAATCAAGGACGCCGGCTTCAATACCGTTCGTATTCCTTGCGCTTGGGACAGCCACGCCTCTAACGGCACGATCAATGCCGGCTGGCTTGACTCCGTAAAGACCGTCGTTGATCTCGTTATCAATAACGGCATGTACGCCATTTTGAACAGCCACTGGGACGGCGGTTGGCTCGAAGACCATGTTTTTGACGGCAAGGGCTTCGACAAGACCGGCGAAGTGACTGTTTCTGCAGCCGATATCGCCGCCAAGCAGGAAAGCTACTGGAAGCAGATTGCAACCAAGTTCGCCGAATACGACGAACACCTGATTTTTGCATCTGCCAACGAACCGGGCGTGAACGACCCGTGGAACGGCGGTTCCGACAATGGTCAGTGGGCATTCGACGAAGCCCGCATGCAGGTTCTCAAGAGCTATCACGAAGCATGCCTTAAGGCAGTGCGTTCTACCGGCGGAAACAACGCAACCCGTATCGTGGTCGTGCAGTCTCCGCGTACCGAAATTGACAAGTCTCCGTTGCTCGCGTCCATGTACCCGACTGACCCGGCAGGCGAAGGCTACACCATGGCCGAAGTCCACTTCTACCCGTATCAGTTCTCCTTGATGACCAGCGGTGACGAAGACTGGGGCAAGATGTTCTACTACTGGGAAGACCAGACTCCGGGTAACGATGCCGCACACACCTGTTCCGGCTCCGCCCTCGGTTCCAAAAAATCGATCGATGAATTGTTCAGCGGACTCAAGAGCCGTTTCTACGACAAGGGCATTCCTGTCGTGATTGGTGAAATGGGTGCCGTCAAGCGTCTCGGAGTCCTCACCGGTGATAACCTGAAGGTTCACCTGAAGGCACGCGCCGCATGGTACGGCTATACGGTCGCCGCAGCCAAGAAGAATGGCCTCGTTCCTTGCGTATGGGATACCGGTGACGAAGGCGATGGCAACTTCACCATCATCCGCCGCCAGGTGAACAAGTTCGGTGGCAACGTCGGCGACATTACCGACGTCGAAACCTTGAACGCCATGCGTGAAGCTTACGGCCAGGCATCTCTCCCGGGCAACAGCATTGATTCCCTCGTCAACCAGAACCCCGACATCCCCGAAACCGCAGCTGGCAAGGGCGTCCAGGTGACTTACCAAACTGTAACTTCCGATTCTAGCGAAGTGGGTACATTGCGTATCAATCTCCAGGGTGCGAAAAAGGATCTTTCCAAGTATGTGGGTATTGAAGTTCGCTTGAAGGGCGAAGTTGCTACTGCAGGCCCCTGCACTGGCGCAAGCGATGGCTGCGGCGAATACGGCTGGACCTCCATGGACCTCTTCATGATGACGGGTGAAAGCTGGGCTTGGTTCGACGCCTCTGTTGTGGAACAGGCCGACAAGGACCTCGATGCCAGCGCATTCCAGACAATCCAAGTTAAGTGGGAAGACTTCCGCAAAGAACCGACCGACCTCAACTCTGCAAACGCCATCGGCCTGAACCTCTACGGCACTCAGGTCACCGGCACCATCACCTTTGACTACATCAAGGGTATCAAGGCCGACGGTTCTACCGAAATCATTGACGACTTTGACAAGAAACCGCAGCTCGAAGGTACAGCATCCGGTAAGGTTGTCGCCCTCAACGGCACTGAAGCCATCAAGACCGCAACTGTCGCAGCAGCAAGCAAGATGCTCGTGAACGTGCAGCCCGGCATGGTGAGCGCAAACTTTGTAGCAGCCCAGACGGCTCCGGCAAAGGCAACGCTCTTGAACAGCCTCGGCCAGGTGATTGCCCAGCAAAACTTTACCGTCAACAAGGGCATGAACACAGTTGAACTTTCCAGCAACTATCGCGGTCCGGCAATGCTCATGGTTCGCCAGGGCAGCCAGCGCTACATGCAGAAGGTGATTCTGAAGTAAAAAAAATCCGTCGTAAAAAAAAGTCTGGTGTGGATCCCGGCAGGTTGGAGTGTCTCGCCGGGAGCTGCTTGGAAAAGCAGCGAAATCCGGTCCTGCATAGGACCGGATTTTTTTGCGTGGTTGCCACGCAAACCCGGCTAGTCGAGATTGAATATTTCGGTGAGTTGCTTGTCGTCCATGTTCGCAAGCCAGGTTTCGCCGGCATTCACGGTCATATCGGCGACAGCCTTCTTTGCCTGCAACAAGGCGTCGATTTTTTCTTCGAAGGTACCCTTGGTAATAAAGCGGTGCACCTGAACATTCTTGGTCTGCCCGATACGGAAGGCGCGGTCGGTTGCCTGCGCCTCAATCGCCGGATTCCACCACAAGTCGTAATGAATCACCTGCGAGGCGGCAGTCAGATTCAGGCCGGTTCCAGCCGCCTTCAGCGACAAGATTAGCACCTTGACTTCCGGGTCTTCCTGGAACTTGCGCACCATTTCGTTGCGCTGGTTCTGCGTGCAACCGCCGTGATAGAAATCCGCCTTGATCATGAGTTCGCGGTCGAGCGTTTCTTGCAGGAGTTCGCCCATTTCGCGGAATTGCGTAAAGATGATGGTCTTTTCGCCGGATTCTTCGATGGACTTGAGCAAATCGAGCAACATGCCAAGCTTGCCGGAATCTTCGACGCGGGCCTCCCCCGCCTTCAAATACGTGCGCGGGTGGTTGCAAATCTGCTTGAGCGCGAGAATCATTTGCAGAATGAGTCCCTTGCGCTTGAAGAGATTCGGTCCATTCGAACCTTCTCCGACATCCAGAGAATTGCCGGCGGCGGCCGCAAGCACATCGTCATTGATATCGAGCGAAGCGCCCTCGGCCAAAAGTTCCAACTGCTTCATGAATTCGTCGAGCGTACGTTTGTACAGGGCGGCCTGCGTGCGCGTGAGTTCGGCGTATTCGTTCTGCTGGATTTTATCGGGCAAGTCGCTAATGATAGATTTATCCGTCTTCATGCGGCGCAGCATAAAGGGCGCCGTAATCTTCTTAAAATGCTCGGCCACCGCCTGGTTCGCATTCTTCTGGATCGGCGTTTCGAACTTGTCGCGGAATTCATTTGCCGAAGGCAAAAAGCCACGGTTGCAAAAGTCCATAATCGTCCAGAATTCCATGAGGCGGTTTTCGACCGGTGTTCCGCTCATGGCAATCTTCATGGGCGCACGGAACGCGCGAATGCGACGGCTCTGTTCGCTGTCCGCATTCTTGATGTTCTGCGCTTCGTCAATCACCACCACTTGCCAATTCAGCTTTTCCAGCTTTTTAAAATCGAGACGACATGTCGAATACGTGGTAATCAGCAAGTCGGCATCGAACTTTTCAAGCTTGCGGCTTGCACCATGGTATGCAAATACAGTGAGCTCGGGCGCAAACTTCTTGATTTCCATCTGCCAGTTCAGCAAAAGGCCCGCCGGAACCACTACAAGCGCGCGGCCCTCGTCAAGGCGCCCCTCTTGCTTTAGCTTGAGCAAGAATGCAATCACCTGCAGCGTCTTACCCAAGCCCATGTCGTCGGCCAGAATGCAGCCAAAACCCATTTGCAGGTTCTTGTACATCCAGGAATAACCGCGTTCCTGATACGGGCGGAGCGTCGCGTTCAAATTTTCGGGCAGCGAGCAGTTCGTTTCGCTGCGCCAGGCGTCAAACTGGTCCTTCAGGCCATCGGTCATGTCGACCGTAATATCGTCGCATTTGCCGGTAAGGCACGCCTGCACCAGTTTGGCTGTAGACGGAATAAACTGTTCGGTCGTCTCGGCCGATTCTGCATTCTCGGCGTCATCGATGACTGCGACATCGTCAGAAGCGTCCGCTTTCTGTTTTTTCGCCTTTTCTTTTTCGCGTTCGTCCAGGCGCTGTTGCAACAAATCCAAATCGTCTTTATTGAATTCAATGTAGCGGTCCTTGAACTTGAGAAGCCCTTCGGCATCGCGGGCAAGTTTCAAGAATTCTTCGGCCGAAATCTTGTCTTCACCAAGCGCCACTTCCCAGTCAAAGTCCAGCAAGTCGCCTGCGGTAAACGCCCCGATTCCAAGGCCACCCTTCAGCTTCATCTGGGTCTTCGGGCGCGTACGTTCCAAAAGCGAACGCGGAATTTCGGTCACGATTCCAAAGACTTCGGACTTCTTGACCGTGTAATTCACGAATTCCTTGAGTTCGGCACCATGCATTACCACAGGCTCTGTCGCATGGTTTTCAAGGTAGGCCTTCATGGGCTTAAAGATTTCGGCCATGCAGTTTAGCACATTCAAGAGCGACAAGAGCCTCGGATCGCTATCGCGGAACAGCTGCGCAAGCGGCACGCGGCCCGAAGCATCTTCAATAAAGACATTCAGCGCAATTTCTTTACCAAGCTCCGAGCAGACAAATACAATCTTGTGGTTGAATTCCAGCGAATTATAGACCGAGAACCACGCCTGAATCTTGGAGGGAATCTTGAGGCCGTTCGCGGCAAGGCGCCCCGACTTGCAATCGAAAAAGAATCCGAGCAAGTTTTCGTGCGGCCCCTTCTTGTAGCTTTGGGCGGTGCGGGCAAATCGCAACAACTTGCCGATAAACACCGACAGAATATGCTCGGCCGCGGCATCCAGATCTTCACGAGATTTTTCTTCACGAGATTTTTCTTCGCGAGAATTTTCCTCGCGCGATTCTTCGCGAACGGTAAACGCAAAATCATCGGGCACGGACTTTTCGAGTTCAGCCACAATCGCAAGCACATCGGGCAACATCTCTGCCGGTAGCCAGCGCACCTGTGCAGTCACGTTATTCAGCCAGAACACCTGCGGGTATATCGCACCGCAGCGCACCAGGTAATACGCCACCTGCAAAAGCTGGTGCAAAAAGCGGACGGTCACGTGGTTATGCCAAACGCAATCCTGATTCAGGCGGCAAAGGGCGCCCATCACGTTTTCAACCGAAAGCCCCGAGGCAACCACATTCTCTTCGACCATCTGGTCAAAAGTCCACTGCCAAGGGCGCGCGTGAATCAACTGCAGGCGCTCCTGTTCCATCAAGAAGGTTCGGGCATGGTAAATTCCAAAATCCTGCGCGAACTGGCCAAAATTTTCGAAGTGGTTGTAGAATTCGCGGCAGCGGGCAAGTTCGTCGACAAAGCTCTTCTTAAAGTTCCCTGCCGGGCAAAAATCCGGGAAGTTCTTGAGCATGGCCGGCAACACATGCGAATAGTCGCGCCATTCCTCGAACTTGAACATGGGCACGCGCGGGGCTGCCACCCGGTTGTTCACCGGCAAAATGCGTACCAAGGTCGATTCGCGCGGCACATCCGATTCTACCGGTTCTTCGGGCTTGTAATCCTTGAGGTAGGCAATATCAAGCCCATGCAGCCTGAACAACAGGAACGGGTCGGCCGACGCCATTTCAGCAAGTTTCAGGAACACGCAAATCACGTAGCGGCAAGGCAAGGCGTCCTTGCAGTCGCAATTCATGTTCACCTGGTCAAAGCCCTCGAACAGCGAAAGCCCGCATTTCGATAAAATCAGTTCGATGGAAGGATTGAGTGCGCCATTCGAAAGCGCCATGAGTTCGACCGGTTGCTGCTTTAAAAGCCCCACGAAGGCTTCGCCACGTTCCTTGTCGAACTTGGGGAACACGAGGTACACATTGTGCAAGCCCCCATTCGGGCCCTTGACCTCGGCCATGACGCGGTTATCGTTCACCGTAAACGGCTGAACCTGGCCGCGCCCCACATACTTAAAGGCGTAATCGATATCGCGTTCAGAAGCACCCGCAAGCAAGCGGTCTAGCCACTTCTTGCTCCACCAAGTACTTCCATAAACACCATATTCCATAGCCGCCCAAATATAGCAAATTTTTCCAAGACAAATTGCTCATTTGAGCAATTTAATCTAGGAAAAGTACGACTTTGGTGTTATGGATATTTGTCTTAATCTAGGTTCGTGCCTACCGCGAAAATGTGGAATTTGCCTTCAGTTCCGTTCCTTTCTTGAAATTGAATATAAACCTTCGACAGGTGACGTGCAGCCATTTCACCGGCAACATCATCATCCCACCCTTCGACAGAGGGACCCCAACCAGCACGTTTGAACTTACTCCATTCAAAACATTTAACAGAACCGGCTTCGGACCTCGCTAAAGGCACATTGGGCAAGTCATACTTCAAAACCTGATCAAGCGAATCACCGACATCTAGCACAAGAATCGCAGATTGAGAAGCTTCATACATCAAGCAAATTCCGGTCCAATTCGAAACATCTGCTGTAAGGGCAACCCCATTGGAATCAAAGCCTGCCACATTGAATCCAACCCGCACAAACGGATCATAACTCAAGTCGCCTCTATCCAACTTAAATGTACCACAAACTCCACGTTCACCACATTCTTCTACCACAGGCAGAATCGAGGTCGAATCCCCTTCAACACCAACAGGAGCCGCCCATTGGATAGTTGACTTTCCGCCATCAGCAGTATCTATATCCAGGAACCATTTTCCCGCATTTATTCCGAACTGAGATTTATCTTCGGCAAACGAGCTTGTTTTCACATCATCATCAGGTTCATCTTTCCCATAATAAGTTTCAGGACTCCACAAATCACCACTATAGGAAACAGCACAACCAAAGCCACCGATCTTGCACAAGACAGGCGGGATATAAGCGCTCGAGTACAACCAAGAAGGTTCACTTGAACTTGAAGACACCGGGATTTCTGAACTCGACGAAATTGTCGGCACTTCTGCAGACGAGTTAGGTACATCTGCAGAAGAATTAGGCGTATCTACAGAAAAACTAGATAGTTCTACTATCGAGCTGCTCGACGGCAAGTCGTTATCCGCCATCAACACGTTCGGTTCTTCGGCTGTTCCCGAAACCGGAGAATCTACAGATTCCGAGCAAGCGAGCATTGCAAGCGCGAACACACCCGCACTGGCCATATAAAGTTTCTGATTCATATTAATTCTCCTTGGTGCCCTTGACTTGCTTGGTCAGGGGGAACAGTTGTAAATTTAACCTATAAACTTGATCCAGTTCGCCACACTCCGCAGCAATCGCCACGATTTTCTTGCGGCAATCATCAAGTTCATCAACAATCTTTTCGTAGGCTTCGCGATTCAAGCCCATCGTAATACCAGTCACGTTGCGTTCGCTGGAATCGAATTTTTCAAGCGAATCGACGGCAAGCCGTCCCATTTCGCGATGCATTGAACGAATCGCAATGGGGAGCCCCTCTTTTGAGCCCTTCACCGACTTTTCAGTTTGTTCGTAAGTTTCTTCGCCAACCTTTTTAAGGAGCCCGGTGCGTTCCAAGAAAATCAGGGACTTGCGAACTTCATAGGCAGAAATATCTTGGTTGCACATCTTTGCGATTTCGCCCGGCATGGCACCCGGCATCATGGGAGCAAGTTCACGAATCACCGGATTTTTCCAGCTGTCATAAAATTCGAATGCCGCCTTGTCAATAACGCGAACCTTGTGCGCACTTGCAATCGCATGCATTTCGTCAAAGTAGCGCCTTTTGGCAACGTCTTTCTTGGCATTGCCAAAATTCACCATCGCCTTAAAGTAGTCCACCTCGTAGCCCACAAGCCCCATGGCAACCGCCACACGCTCCATGGTCACGCGGCTCAAGCTACTCTTGCCTTCGCATACCAGCTTCAGGTACGAGGGCGAAGTAAACCCCGCAATTTTTGCAAATTCACGCCACGAAAAAGCGGAACTTCTTTTGCGTTCCTCGTAATAGTCGCTCATGAAGATGCGATAATCTTGATATTCAACTATCGGTTTCATATTCATAAATATATTTCGTGAAAATTGCCTTGTCAATAGTTAAATGATACAAAGTTAAAGAATTTTACACGTTTTTAGCATTTTAGACAAACATTAAAACGCATTTTATGCGTAAATGATACACCCCGTATCATAAAAAAGGCCCGCAGGGCCTTTGGGTAAAGAACCTCGTCTCGATTTTCGTCAGACGAATCGGTTCCGTTCGATTTACTTGTGGCGTTTCACGCCGGTCTTGAGCAGTCGATATTCCTTGTGACCATCGTTAAACTTGAAGTCGATTCTCCAGATGTACACGCCGTCACCCACCTTGCGACCTTCGGAGCTGCGCTCGTTCCAATAGAGGAATCCTAGCTTGGAATGGTCGTTTTCATTACCGCGGGAATCCATTTCCATTTCTTCCTTGGTGAATGTTTGGTTAAACGATGTTACCACATTGGAATAGTTATCGTAAATAATGACGCGGGCCTTGTACGGGGCAATAGACGAAATGCGGATCGTCTGCAAGGAATCAGGAACAGGTTCCCATTCCTCTTCTTCAGGGGGTATCCACTTCGGTTTCTTATCTTTCTTTAAAAGGCGAATATTGGAAGACACCTCGTAAAGGTAAATATCGCTGTTCTGGCCGCCCACCGACACGCCTCCAATTCCAACGGCATTCTTTTGAGGGTCAACATAACCCGAGGCGGGGTTTGTGCGAATGCAGTTGTCCACCAGCAAGTTGTTGTCCTTAAGGACAATCGTCCATTCCTTGCCAGATTCGCTAACCTTCGGTTCACCTTGAACGCGCAGTGCCATGCTCGCCGTATCGGAGCAGCGAGCGGAATAGCGGAACAAGTTTTTCCAAGGTTCCTTCTTTTCCTTGGTGGAAATCGGTTCGGACATTTCTACGAACAAGGTGTCGGGCGGAATGCCGTAAGAATCCTCAATGTATTCCACAGTCGGGACACGGCCAGGGTGCTTTTCCGCCTTCACGGGAACCGGGCCAATTTTATCCCGGAGTTCCACCTTTTGCGGGCGGTCGGCAGCAGTCTTTGTCATGCGCAAGTAAGGGGTCTTGTCCTTATCGGCAAAGGTCACGCCGTAATCGAACGGGTCCTTGATAATGGATTCCACCCAGTGGAAATCTTCACTCAAGTGCATTTTGCTCTTGGACGCCTTTTTCCACGTCTTTCCGGCAGCATTCCAAAAGACCGTATCGATGCTTACGATATTTTCGGAAAGACGCTCGATAAAGTGGATGCGAACGGAATCGGCGCGGCCATCCTTGTCGCTGTCGTAAATTTCGGCATAGTCTGCGGCAGAATAATCGGAATAGACAATCAGCGAGTCGCGGGACTTTAACGAAGACTCGTCGCCATCGACCTCGGCATAAATCTTGATGCGGTTATCGGAACTCTTGTAGTCGAAAACAGCATCGAGGCGCTTACTTTTCAGTTCCTTCTTGTCTTCGACATAGTAGAACGCCGATTTCACTTCAAATTCCGAAGAATACACATCGGTTTCTACAGCCTTAAGCTTAATGGTATCGCCGGTATCAGTGAACAGAATGACCTTGATCGTATCGCGGTCATACATCGACTTGCTTTCGGCCGTAACGCGGAGTACAAACGCCACGCTGTCGGTGGTTTCTGCAGAATCCAAATCCGCCCCGCCTTTCTTTTTCAAGAAACGGTAAGCGATTTCGATGTCATCGGACACCACGACGCTCTTGCGGGCGATGGTCTTGTACACAGGATCCTTGAATTCCGCTACAAGGGTATCCGTAGCATCGCAAGAAATCTTTCCGTCACCGCGTTTCGGCGCATATTCATTTTTCTCGATGTCCTTTGTAATCTCGTAATAGCCGGGCTTCTTTTCGGCAACCTTCAGGTCGCTTTCAATATCGCCAGAAGAGAGACAAGAAAGCGAAACCTTCAGAGTATCCTTTCCCCGCGTATAATCTTGGCTTTCTAGAGTCAACCTGATCTTTTTCGTCGATCTTTTGATAGACTTTCCGGCAGAATCCGCATTTACGATTTTGATACGGTCCCTTTCATCTGGAGCGGCCGGAGCTTCGCAGCCCTCAATCAAGACCCTCTCTGTGGTAAGCCAAGTGGTCTTTTCGCCCAGAACATCCCACGCCTCGGCATTGATTTGCAGTCCGCTTCTGCCAAACGCCTTTGAGGGCACCATCACGTCCCAGTAATCGCTGGTTCTGCTGCGGCGCACCATAGGCAAAGTATCGAAAGGCACCTTGTCGCTATTTCTATACAAAAGCTTTGCCGAGCTGACACCTTCAATGTCGCGTACCTCGAAGCTCAACTTCACCTCGGTTTGAAGCGTATCCACACAGCCTTCTGTCAAAAGCGCTATGCTGGATTTAAGGTTCTTGACATAAATGGTGTACGGATTTCTTTCCGGGGAAACAACAGAAGGTGTGCTTGCATCACGCCCCAGGGAATCCGTCGCCGTCACATAAAAATCAACACCCGGAGAAACCAGATAATCTTCAGGAACCGTGACCGTCCAAGTGCTATCCTTCACTTTTCTCATGGTAAGTTGCTTATATGTTGACAACGTATCTCCATGCGTGCGGACAAAAGCCTTCACGGATTTCATGGAGATTCTAGACGAAACGAGAACGCCGATATTCAAGGAATCCGATTTAAGTTCCTTGCCCACAAGGCCCGCGGTCGCCTTAGTCAAAGTCACCTTAGGCGGCAAGAAATCCTCTCGCCAGCTCGCCGTATCGGAAGCCTTTTTGCCGCGATAGCTGACGCCGATTTTAACATGGTGAATGTCGCCATCGATTATCGTATCCGGCGTCGTGTAGCATACCGTGTAACGGGTTTGCATGTCATGACGGATTTGGGCAAGGATTTCCCTCGTTTCCGTAATGCCCGCCGTTTCGTAATAGCGGCCTCCCGTTCCTGCGGACATGTCCTGCAAGATGTCGAAGCCGTAGTTGGAATGCGAGGTGGAATATTCTGCGCTTTTTTTGAACGCGATAGTATAGATGGAAGTCGCATATTTCTCGGCAAGTTCTACAACGGTAGAGGCTGTGTATTTTTTATGGTCGGATCTACCGTCCGAAAATACGATGATTGCCTTGGGTCCGCCTAAATCGGCCCCGAGTTCCACACCTGTGTAGGCACCGAGGGCGATGTCTTCGTACGCCCCGGTAAACTTTAGCCGTTTCACGGCACCTAAGAGGCTGTCCTTATCGGCCGTGTAGCCCTGCACCACTCGAACGGTATCTACGTAGCCGATAATGGCAACCCTATCGAACTCCTCCATTTCGTTCACAAAACGGGTTACATATTCTCTGGCCGCATCTTGAATGGCACCGATGGAGCCGCTTTCGTCAACAACAAATACGACAGATACGCCCATCACATTTTTCGGGCTTGTGACAGTTGCGGGGAGAGATTTCCCGTCTTCGAATAAAACGAAATCAGAAGAATCCAAATCGAAAATCGACTTTCCGCTGTTGGAATCCACCACGGAAACGATGCTGCAAATTTTAGGATGGTCGGCCGTGTTGATTCCTTGAATGTCGACTTTCGGAACGGTGGTCAGGTCCACTACATAATTTGCCTTTATGGAACAAGTTGTATCGATGGGGGTTACTTTCGTTTTTTCACTTGTGGGGTTTGCGATGGTCACATTTCCCTTGGTTACGGTCCATTTGCTGAAAACATATCCGCCGTACGGAATGGCCATGACGGTAGTGTCGCCGCCCGAAGGCAAAACGATGGCCCCGTTGGGATGTGACGTACCGTGATCGCCGGACTCGACTGTAAGCACGTACGGAACGGCAATCTTTGCAGAAAATTCCGCAAGGCTATCGCGAGCGAGCACGGGACCAAGCGACCAGTAATGCACCGCACCCTTTGTTCCCTGGAAGGACAAAATGCTTTTCCCGTTCACTTTTTTCAAACGGCCGGTCCTATTTTTCAAGTCGGTTCCGTAGCTGTATAAATTAAGATTAACACCAGAATCGGCAGAGATTTCTATAAAGTACCAGTTGGTATCAGGCGCGGTCCAAGACATGAACACCTGGTTTTTGAACCCGGTGGTGTCGGTATAGTAGTCTTTAGCAAAGACAAAGTCCTTGGAGGTGGCGCCTATGGTGTGTATAGTACCCTTGTTAAAGGTAGCCTTGACGGTGGCATTGTCCGCAGATTTTACCGTGGTGTTTGCGCTCTTGGTATCTCCGATATCCGGGGTGCCAGACGTAACAGCCCACTCCTTGAACTTGTATCCGAAATCCGATGTTGCGGTAATGCTTACCGTGCTCGTCGGACTTGCAGGTTTCGGAGTTGTGGGCGTCACCGTTCCATGACCATCCGAGACAACCATGATTTGAGCGGACTTTACGATTTTCACCGTAATGCGTTTACTGGAATCCGCAGAATAATACCGTTGGAAAGACCAATACTGGGGCACCCCGGCTGCCCCCTGGAACAGGTATGTGACAGGCAAGGTGTAGGTACTATAGGAACCTCTAAAGGTAGAATCCGTACCATAGTTCCAAAGGTAGCCACGGGTAATGTTACTATCGGGGCTTTCAATATCCAGGTAATACCAGCCGGAATCCGGAGCGGTCCATGTCAAGGCGACATCATACAGATGGCTCGAATGGTCCGTAAAAGCGTCCTTATTAAAGGTAAAGGTCTTTGCTGTTGTTCCAATTTTCTGAACAGGTCCCTTATGGAACTTCGCTTTTACCGTAGCATCACTTTCGATAGATACCTTTGTCGAACGCTGGGTTGAAGCGCCAATCGTCACACTACCAGAAACTTTACTCCACTCGTCAAAGAAATACCCCACCTTGCTGCTGGCCGTAATGGTTGTATCGCGTCCTTTATGCAGAGCAATCTTGCTATCCGTATTAATCGTTCCCATAGAAGCATCAACATTAACGGAAAGTTCATACCCCCTGCTTATTTTTACTTTACTGGATCCAGAACTGTCGCTAGCATAATAAGGTCCCAAGGCCCAATACTGCGGAATACCCGAAGCACCCGTGAAAGCGAAGCCGTTCTTGCCGGAATAGTAATACTTCGAAGAATATCTCGAGAACGAAGAATCCGTATCAAAACTATAGAGATAGCTGTATCCCGAAATATCGAAATCAACAAAGTACACACCAGAATCAGGAGCGGTCCAGGTCATGAATACATAGTTGTTGAATCTGCTGTTGTCGGTATACTTGTCCTTATAGAATATAAACTCACTTTCGTCATAACCGATATCTTGAATGGAACCTTTACGGAACGTGGCTTCAATAACAGCATCCTTGTTGACAGTCACCTTGGTAGAGCGTGAAGTCGGGTTCTTTATAGACGCACCGCCCGAAACCACTCGCCACTCGTCAAAGAGATAGCCCATATTTCCATAGGCGGTAACGGTAGTATCTTGACCTGCACCAATTTTTATTTCCGAATAACTCGATATAGATCCATTGCTGCCAGCGACAACCTTCAGGGATACCGAGCCCCGTATAGTCGCCGTAAATGAATTGTTAAAATAGCTGGAGCTATTGGGAGCAACGGTCCAATACAGTGTTTCACCCTTATTTTTTACGGTAACAGGGAAGCTGTACTTATTACTAAAACTCTTATAGGTATTATAAGACCTGAATGTGGAACTACTGCCAAAAGCGTACACATACACGCTTGCCTGCGGGGATTCAATATCCAAGATAAAGGTTCCCGTATCGGGAGGAGTCCATTTCAACGCCACTTCATATTTTTTGCGGTAAACAGAATCGGAATAGTAGTCAGTGCTAAAAACAAAAGACTTTACCGTTTTGTCAATTTCATAGATATCACCTTTTCTAAAGTGAGCTTGAACGGTGGCATCGTTGGTCGTGCTGACAAATGTATGGCAAGTATCTTTATTCGCAATAGTCGCATTACCGGACTTCACACTCCATTGATCAAATCGGTAACCAAAGCGAGTCGCCGCAGCGTCAATACTGTAGTCCATGCCAGAAATCACATCTGTATAGCCCGCGCTGGGAGTAACTGTCCCCAAGGAATCAGCCAGGAGTTTTATGACAAGGCGTTTTTCATTCAAATCTACATAATGGACCGAAATAGTATCCCCGTTGGCAATAGCGACACTGTAGGGCACCACTTTGAAGTTTACCGAGTCGCCCTTTGAAACGGTTACAGAGTCTATATAAGCGGTATACACACTTCTGGAAGCAGAGGTACTTGTGCAGCCCGCATTAGCGCACTTGTAATATGTAACATAGTTAGCTTGATTTTTACGTTTTACCACAATACCAAACTTACCGTCATCCGGCGCAACGAAACGGAAACGAACGCCATTAGTTGCTGAGCCACTGTAATAATTGTCTTTGAAGGTATATTCCTTGGGCGTATCGGTAACGCTATAAATTTCACCTGCAACAAAGTGGGCTTCAAGATTGCAGTCTCCCTTGACCGTGACTGTAGTCACAGCCGACGCCTTATCGGACAAGGTACAAGAACCCGAAACAATATCCCACTTTTTGAACTTATAACCAGTGTATGGAGTGGCAACAAGCCGAAGGGTATCCCCCGCAGCAGCCGTAGAATCGTCATAACGGTAATAGCCATTGATTGTGACATCGCCTTTTCCCAGGGTATCTATATGAACCCGGTAAGTACGTTTCACCGAAATCAATATGGAATCGGCAAACGTGACCTGCGAGACATTGTGATAATCACGGAACACATAATAATGCTTACCGGCCTCCGCAATGGCATCAACATTAGAAGACTTGTAGGTCCCCCCTTCAAAAGTTTCATCGGAATAAAGGTAACGATAATAATTGGTCGTGTTAGAATACGTAACAAACTTATAGGTTCCCGCAGTCGGAACATCGAAATAAGTCTGTATACCCATATAACCGTCGCGCATGACACCGTCTTTAAGGAAATTGAACCATTTGGGAGTTTCGCTAATTTCAAAAACTTTGCCTTCTACAAAGAATGCCTTTACCTTGCAATCCCCGGCGAGCGCCACAAAGGTGCTAACCTTTGCCGTATCGCGAATCGTACAGGAACCAGAAACTTTTTCCCAATGGTCAAAACGCGACCCATCGTCCGCAGTCGCCACAATCGAAATGGAATCTCCGGCAAATTTGTCGTCGCTGGAACCCAATTTACCATTGACTTTAACGGTTCCCGCTCCCGAAACTGCAGAGCTCACGTTTACGTTTTTGACAACCCATACCGAGAGAGTGTCGTTCTTGTCCGGAGAATAGGAAGAACTGGTGCTTTGCAAGTAGAAATAATATTTTTCACCTTCAGTGGCGCTAAACGCATTGGACGAGAGGCTACTCCTTGTGGTAAAGGTTTCGTCGTAAGCCCAAACATTGTTCGACAGGCTACTTTTTACAAAAAGAGTGTACCCGCCGTCTTCAGGCGCCGTAAACACGGTCCTGATGCCAAAACTTGAACCGATTTCAGAACGGTGAATGGCATAGTTGAATTTCGAAGACGTTGTAGAAATCGGATAAACACCACCCTCATCTTCTGAGAATACGGTTATTTTACAATCTCCATCGACAGTCACTTTTGCATTCTGGGCAGCGGTGTCGCTCAAGGTGCAGTTACCCGAAGTCACCTTCATGTACGAAAACCTCTTTCCGCTAGATGCAGTGGCGGAGATTTGTATGGTTTCGCCATTAATGTGCGTCGTGTCGTGGGAAGAACCGTTTTCAAACTTGGCAGAAACACCTTCGTCACCAACAAGCTCTATATGGTAAGTACGGTCGACGTTGAGCGTTAAGGATTGCGAGGCACCAGTGCTAAAAAGAAGGTACCGGCCGTCTGTATCGACGTTTCCCAAGAAAACCTGTTTGGTCGTAGTTCCACTATAACTTTTACTAGTTGTAGAAGGGAACGTTTTGTCGGAGCCATCATCATACAAATAAAAAGAAGTCGAGAGAGCCGGTTTAATCGTGAGCCTGTAGGTACCGGAATCTGTCGGGACAAATCCCGTATTTATTCTGTAATTGGAACCGCTGGCATAGCCATCGACACTAAACTTGTAGGTGACGGGGGTTTCGGTAATGGGCAGAATGGGAGCCTCTTTAAATTGTGCCCTGACAGAGCAATCCGTAGAAAGTTGAACCTTTGCAGTCACAAGGTTCTCATTGTCTATTTCGCAGGTACCCGACACCACGTTCCATTTGTCAAACATCTTTCCATACACAGATCCCGCAGTAATCGTGTAAGAAGAATCGGGGTCGCAATTCTTCGTGCTATAGCTTCCTGAGCCATAAACATCATAGCGTAAAGCATATTTTCGCTTCACCACCAGTTCAACATCATCTGTGCCGTAGTCTTCCAGTTGGCGGAACAAGATATAGTTGGACTTTCCCGCACTCATGCTCAAGGAGATTTGTCCATTACTAGCAAGCGTCTTTACCGTGGTCGCGTTAAATGAGGAACTTTGTCCATTGTCAATGTACTTGATACTTCTATTGGTCTTTACATGAATCACATAGGTGCCGGTTGCCGGGGCCTTGAATACGGTACGCAAATCATAATTGCCGTCTACCAAGAAAGCATGTTTGGCCAAGTTGAAAGACCTCGGCGTCGAAGAAAGTTCAAAGACTTCGCCCGTATTGAACACCGCCGTGACAACGCAATCGTTTGCTCCCATGGTAATGGTAGCCGTGGCAGAATTTTCATCGTCAACAGAGCAGCCGCCGGTCGTTTTCCAGTGGCCAAAGCGGTAGCCTTTATTCGGAGTGGCGGAAACAGTTTGCGTATCGCCTTCAATAAGGACACTTCCAGAGGGACCCAGTTTAACAGAACCGCCGCCCTCCACTTTAGTTGACAAATAATAGGCTAAAAACGCCTGAACCGTAGCCGTTTTGTCTTCGCTATCAATGTTATTTTCGGGAATAGCGATATAGTAATCATAAGGAGTAGAGCCGTACTCATCACTATAAAAATTGAGTCGACCATTTGAGAAATTTCCACCCGAGCTCATATAGCCATCAAAACCTGAGTGGCTTTTATACACGCTTTCTTTTTGAGTATAGTTCGAAATGGCAAGAGCCACCCTCTTGGCCCCCTGCTCGATTTTTACCCGGACCCCATAAACACCATTCGTCGTGGTCGAATTTTTTTTAAAGTCCAGCGTAGTAGGGGAACTTGCTCCAGGAGTCAGTGTATAAAAATAGTTTTGTTCTTTGGCGTAAGGTCTAAAACGGCAATAGCCACCTTCGTACGCCGTGGCAAAGGTCGACATGGAATGAACGTCGTCAATAACGCAATTACCACCATTATCCATTTTCCATTCATCGAAGGCATAGCCATCTTTGGTAGACGCTCTGAGTTGAATGGTATCGCCGGCAGAATAATCCCTAGTCCCTTTTGTAGAAAGAAGGTAAACACCGCCATTATCTTCTATGGAAACTTGTACAGCCTGCGCATAACTAAAAGCAAACAAAATGCACAATGCAATATATGCACGAATCATCAATGTTCTCCTAACATGGTCTTTTTTAGAGGGGCCTTTCCTACAAAAAATTTAGAATTTTTTTTATATTTTGCTACAAATTTCTTGATTCACGGGGTTATTTTGAGGAAATTCATACTCGTTTGCATTTCTTGCCTAATCGGCAATATTTTTGCCATGGAACTCAGGCCCTTTTTCAACGGCTATGCTCCCAGCAACGCATCTATCGTCACCCACCAGAAAAGCGTAAAATCCGAAAGGGACTGGGACAGCGAAAAGCAGTTCTCTGCCGGACTCGAAATGAACTTCGCCGCTGAATTTAGTCCCATTCGTTACGGTTTCGGCGCAGGCTACAAGAGTCCGCTAAAAGAGGATCACACCAAGATTGTCCCCGCCTCTATTCCCGTATGGGGAACCTTCGCTTTCGGCCGCATCAATACCGACGCCTTCTTTTCACCTTATGCCGTGGGCCGTGTAGGCGTTCTCCCCCTCATCACAGCTAACGGCAACTGGTGGGAACGCCCCTTCGACTTCTTTGTCGCCGGAGGCCTCGGCGTCATACTTCCCTACCGAATCGGCGTCGAAGTCAACTACGAATACGCCTCCGTGCTCAAGTCCTACGAACATAGCGACCAAAACTTTCGCATTTCGGCAGGCAAATTCGGCGCCCGCCTATCCATCGGTTTCGAAATTACTCGTGACAAAATTTACAACCCCCACGACCGAATCGAAAAGAGGGACGAATCCGCTGTACAAGAAGAACCTTTCGACGATGGCAGCGATGATAGCGAAACCACGTCCGCTATAGCAGATAGCGTCGCCCCCGTCCCCGAACAAGTTGTCGATTCTACTAAAGCCGCAGAACCTGTGCAGCCTGTAGAGACGGCACAGCCAGCGGCGGCTTCCGCAGAAAACGAGCCGGCGGCAGCCTCTGCAGGAACCAATCCTGCAGAAATTTCTTCTGAAGAAATGGCTGAACCCGAGCCAGCCGCCGAGCAGACGAAAAACGTCAAGGGAAAGAAAAAGGCTTCCAAAAAATCTACAACAAAGAAAAAAGCCTCCGTAAAAACGAAGGCTAAAAAAACGAAACCCAAAAAGAGTAAAAAGAAGTAGATTTATTCTACCACATCTTGTCGTATTTCTTGCGGCTCTTTTCTTCGTCCTTCTTTTCCTGAACGATAGCGTCGATTACGGCGGCAACCGTCAGGTTGAAGATATCATGCACAGAGGCGTCGGTATCGGTAAAGTGAACCGGCTTGTTCAGGCCCATCTGCACAGGACCGATGGATTCGCCCACGCCCATTTCCAAGAGCATCTTGCAAGTGGTATTTGCAGAAGAGAGGCACGGGAAAATCAGCGTATTGACCGTCTGGCCCTTGATCTTGTTGAAGGGGTACTTGGTATCGCGCAGGTCCTTGTCGAGCGCCACGTTCACCTGCATTTCGCCGTCAATCATGTAATCCGGGAACTGTTCGTGAATCATGCGCACGGCTTCGCGGGCGGTGTTGGACGTTCCGCGCGGAGCACCCTTGTCGCTGCCGAAGTTTGCGTAGCTGAGCATGGCCATCACCGGTTCGTGGGCAAAGAAGCGTACGGCGTCGTGCGTGAGTTTCACGATATCCACGAGCGTTTCTGCATCGGGGTCGCGGTTCACCAGCGTATCGGCCAGGAAGAACGTGCCCTTGCGGGTGCTCAAAATGTGCATGGCACCGAAGTGCTTGTATTCTTCGCGGATACCGATGATTTCCTTGGCAAGTTCAATCGTTTCGCTGTACTTGGAATAGCCACCAGAAATCAGGGCGTCGGCATCGCCGACCTTCACCATCATCATGCCGAAGTGGTTCGGTTCGAACATGTCGTCGCGGGCTTCGTCGAGCGTCACGCCGTTACGACCGTTTTCTTCGGCGTAGATTTCGGCATACTTGCGGCGGCGTTCAAATTCTTCCGGAGAACGCGGGTTCACGATCTTGATGCCCGTGAGGTCCAGCTGTTCGCGCTGGGCGATAATCTGGATGCGGTCGGGGTTGCCGAGCAGAATCGGGTGTGCAACGCCTTCAACCTTCGCCTGCACGGCGGCCTTGAGCATGTTGAGGTTGCTTTCGGCAAACACCACGCGCTTGGGGTTGCTGCGGGCGGTATCGCTAAACTGACGGATGAGCTTGTTGTCGTAACCCATCATGTCACGCAGACGGTCATAATAAGCGTCCCAATCGGTAATCGGCTTGCGGGCCACGCCACTTTCGATAGCGGCCTTCGCCACGGCGATAGAAACGTCGGTCAATAGGCGCGGATCCAAGGGCTTCGGAATCAAGTATTCCTTACCGAAGGTAAAGCGCTGGGCGTTGTAGGCGATGTTCACCACATCCGGAACCGGCTTGTGGGCAAGGGCTGCAATGGCGCGCACGGCAGCGTGCTTCATGTGTTCGTTGATGCAGGTAGCGCGAACGTCGAGCGCCCCGCGGAAAATGTACGGGAAACCGATCACGTTATTCACCTGGTTCGGATAGTCGCTGCGGCCCGTTGCAAAAATCAGGTCGCCACGGCTTGCCATGGCTTCTTCGTAGCTGATTTCGGGGTTCGGGTTGGCAAGAGCGAAAACAATCGGCTGGTCGGCCATGCTGCGGACCATTTCGCGAGTAAGGATGTTGCCCTTGGAAAGACCCACGAACACGTCGGCACCCTTCATGGCATCTTCGAGCGTTTCGATATCGGTGCGGTCGGTCGCAAAGAAAGCCTTCGCTTCGGTTAAGCCCTTGCGGTCCTTGCGGATGACGCCCTTACTGTCGCACATCACCAGGTTCTCTTTCTTGAGACCGAGCGACAAGTAGAGTCGCGTGCAGGCGCAAGCGGCTGCACCCGCACCGTTCACCACCATCTTCACGTTGCGAATGCTCTTGCCTGCGACTTCGATAGCGTTCAAAAGGCCTGCAGAAGAAATGATAGCCGTACCGTGCTGGTCGTCGTGCATCACGGGAATATCGAGTTCGGCCTTCAGGGTGTCTTCGATTTCAAAACATTCCGGAGCCTTGATGTCTTCGAGATTGATGCCGCCGAACGTCGGGGCGATTCCCTTCACGATTTCGATAAACTTCTTCGGGTCCTTTTCATTGATTTCGATGTCGAACACATCGATACCGGCATAAATCTTGAAGAGGAGAGCCTTGCCTTCCATCACCGGCTTACCGGCAAGCGCACCAATATCGCCGAGGCCAAGCACTGCGGTGCCGTTACTGATCACGGCAACCAAGTTACCCTTACCCGTGTATTCGTAAGCGAGGTTGTTATCCTTTTCGATTTCCAAGCAAGGAGCAGCTACACCCGGAGTGTACGCAAGACCCAGGTCGGTCTGCGTGCTATGCGGCTTGGTCGGCACGATTTCAATCTTGCCGGGCTTGCCCATGGAATGGTATTCGAGAGCTTTTTCCTTTAAGTCCTTGCTCATTCTTTTCTCCTTTTGGCAAATCTTACGTGGATTGCTTCGTCGCCTTCGACTCCTCGCAATGACGTTTGAACACCAATAACAAATTTCAGCGCGCAAGATAGAAAAATCAAAGGGCATTGTAAAGATTTCAATACCCTTATAAGAAAGATGTATTTTTTTGCAGTCTAAAAGGAGTCTAGACTCCCCTTTTGGGCCTTGGGCGCGAACGGTCTTATATTCTCATGGAAATGTCAAGGGCCTTTACACTATGTGTAAGAGCGCCGACCGAAATATAGTCGAGGCCGAGTGTCGCGATTTCCTTCGCGCGTTCAAGCGTCATGTTGCCGGAGCCTTCCACCAGGCACTTGTCGCCGCTTTCCTTGATAATCTTCAAGGCCTCCGCCATCATCTCGTTACTCATGTTGTCAAGCATGATGACGTCGACTCCCTTGTTCAGGAGCGCTCGCAGCTGGTCGAAGTTTTCGACTTCCATTTCCACCATCAGGCCCTGCTTGTTGTTCTTCTTCACCACTTCAAGCGCTTCGAGAACGCCACCGGCTGCCGCAATGTGGTTATCCTTCACCAGCACCATGTCAAAAAGACCCATGCGGTGGTTAGAACCGCCACCCACGCGAACGGCGTACTTCTGCAGAGTGCGGAAACCGGGAACCGTCTTGCGCGTATCGAGAACCTTGGTCTTCCCCGCCTTCAAGGCTTCCTGGAAGGTATGCGCAACGGTTGCCACGCCGGAAAGTTGCTGAATAAAATTCAAAAGCGTGCGTTCGCCCGTCAGGAGTTCGTGCGTCGTGCCGTCCATTTCGGCAATCAGGTCACCCTTTTTAACGACATCGCCGTCTTTCTTGTGGAGCGTCACCTTCACGTTCGCCTTGAGTTCCTGGAACACAAGTTCAATCACCGGAAGGCCTGCGAGCACGCCATCTTCTTTTGCAATCAGGCGCGCATGCTGCTTCTGGTCGGCAGGAATCGTCCATTCACTGGTCACGTCACCCGTGCGCACGTCTTCGGCAAGCGCCAAGCGAATCATCGTGAGAGCATCATCTTTCGGAAAAACTGGAGTAGAATTATCGCCGTACATAACTTAGTACCTTTTGTTAAAATGTGTAATGTGAGATGTGTAATGTGAAATGAAATATTTCATCAGTCATTCCACATTCGTCATTTCACATTTCTATTGAGCTCCTTTTCCAGTCAGCACCACATACACTGTGCGCATCAGAATCTGGAAATCAAGCAACAAGCTCATGTTTTCAAAGTAGTACATGTCGTACTGCAACTTGATTTTCACGTCTTCGGTGCTGGTATCGTAATGGTGGCACACCTGAGCCCAACCGGTCAGGCCAGGTTTCATTTTCAGGCGGCTAATATAGAACGGGATTTCTTCACGGAGCTTGGCAATGAACACGGCGCGTTCCGGGCGCGGGCCCACCATGCTCATGTCACCTTTAAGCACACACAAAATCTGCGGAAGTTCATCGATACGGGTCTTGCGCAAGAACTTGCCCACCTTGGTTATGCGGGGGTCGTCCTTGGTGGCCCACTGGGCGCCAAACTTTTCAGCATCGGTACGCATGGTACGGAACTTGTAGACCGTAAAGGGCTTGCCGTACAGGCCAATGCGTTCCTGCGAATAGAACACCGGGCCACGATCTTCGAGCTTGATTGCAATGGCGGCGAGTACGCATACCGGGAACGAAATTATCCCGAGGAAGGCGCCAAACAGAATATCAATCACACGCTTCACGCGCACCTGCCACAAAGGCATGGTAAACGCAAACAGTTCCTGCAATTCAAAACCATAAACCAGGTTCGCCTTGAACTGTCCATGCACCACGCTGTAGAGTTCAGGCACCAGGTAAATGTGAACCGGCTGGTCGCACACCCACACAAGCACGCGCATAATTTCTTGCGGCGAAGAACTTTCGTGCGCAATAATAATGCCCGTTACCTTGTACTTCTTAATGAGCGAAGCAAGGTCTGCATATTTTCCAAGCACCGGAACATTCGCAAATTCATGTTCCATGACCTGAAAACGTTCATCCACAAAGCCCACCACACGCTGGCCGCGTTCGGGAGTTTTCGCAAGCGCTTCGGCAATCTTTCGGCCCGCCTCGGTCGCACCCAAGACAAGAATGTTGTTCGCACCAAAGCCAAGGCTCAAGAGCCTACGCAGACAGCGGTAAATGAGCATTCTGAAGAGAATCACCAGGAACAGCGCAAAGCCGCCATAAATAAAAATCCAGGGGAATCGAGAACCGTACAGGTAACCTTGATTGAGCGGTTCGTTCACCATGACCTTACCGATAAATTCAGCGCCGAACAGGACTGCGATTACAAGCACGATGCCAATGAGCACCGCACGCAACACGCGCAAAACTTGGTGCGTACGCGACATCAACAGCCATGAACGGTAAAGCCCGGCGCAAGTAAACAGCACAAGCCAGCCCACATTGAGCACGAGGCCCATGTGCCAATATTCGGCAAAAGTCTTGCTAGGATCGAACTTATCGGCAATCCAACCACTGTGGAACTGCACCCAGAAGGCGAGTACAAAACAAATAGACAACGCCACGAAGTCCGAAAGGACAACGAGAATGCGTTCCAATGTAGCGGCGCGAATCATAACAGCCCTAAATTACCAAATTACCGAATCTCAGATTTTCCGTTTCACGCAATTTTTAGGCGAGGAAACGAATCACCTGGCTCTTTTCGACAATTTCGGGCAAAGCGTCGATAGCGTCGACAGCCTTCGAGGTCTTGCAATCCTGGGTCTTTTCGGTGATAACCACGATAGAAACCTTACCCGGATCCTTCACGTTCTTCTGGATAATGGTTTCGATGGAAATCTTGTTTTCGGCCAGGATGCTCGTAATCTTGGCAAGCACACCACAAGCGTCACGAGAGGTGAAGCGCAGGTAGTAGCGAGAAGTCGTTTCCGAAATCGGCACGAGCGTCGCGGAATTGTCGACGTTGAACCAGCCCATGGGGAGCGCCTTGCGGGAGCCCTGGTCCACGGAGCGGGCCAGGGAAACGAGGTCGGCTACCACGGCAGAGGCGGTCGGCAAACGGCCTGCACCGGCGCCGGTCTGAACCGTTTCGCCCAGATTGTCGCACTTCAGGTAAACGGCGTTGATCACGCCATTCACGTTAGAAAGCAGGTTGTCGTTCGAGACAAAGCACGGATGCACGCGGGCGTCCACGCGGTCGCCGTCGCGGTGGTAAATGCCAAGGAGCTTCACGCAGCAGCCGATTTCCTTGGCGAATGCGATATCCTGGGCGGTAATTTTGGAGATACCGGTCACGTGAATCTTTTCGAAGTCCACGCGCTTGCCGCTGCAGAGGCTAGCGAGCAAAGCCGTCTTGTGGGCGGAGTCGATACCTTCGATATCGAAGGTCGGGTCCGCTTCGGCAAAGCCGAGCTTCTGGGCATCCTTCAGGACCACATCGAAGTCGAGGCCTTCGTCGGCCATGCGGCTCAAGATGTAGTTACAAGTACCGTTGATAATGCAGCTCAGGTGTTCCACCGTAGAGCCGAGCAGGCCTTCCTGCAGGCTGCGGATAATAGGAATGCCACCGCCAACAGCGGCTTCGAACAGCACATGCAGGCCGTTCTTGGCTGCAAGCGGGAAAATTTCGTGACCGTACTTGGCGAGGAGAGCCTTGTTCGCGGTCACCACATGCTTGCCGCTTTCGAGGGCAGCGAGGATCCACTTGCGCGGCATGTTGTAGCCACCGGCGAGTTCCACGAGCACGTCGATGTCGTTACCGGCAATCATTTCGTCGGCATTGGTAGACACCTTGTAGCCCTTCGCCTTGTACGGGGCAACTTCTTCTTCGGACTTCGCGCAGATGCAGGCGAGTTCGAGTTCGACACCGAGCTTTTCCTTGTACTCGGCAATCTTCTGTTCCAGAATCTGGATAACACCGCCACCAACGGTTCCAGTACCAATAAGACCAATACGCAACATAAGGCGTCTCCATTTTAAATTTTTACGGGGCAAATATAGAATTTTGGCTAGAATCTCACAGACACCTTGCGGCTTCCATTCCCGATTCGAAGCACATAATTCCCCGAAACAGGCACCACCATATTGAAATTCGAGCTGTTTACAGTCCCGCGGAGCACCACGTTGCCCTGCATATCGAATAAGGCATACCTATCGCCCACACGGGCTCCCGCCACCTGCAAGTTGCGATTTACAACGTACACGCTAAACCGCGGCAACGGCATTCGCTCAAAGGAAGTAGTCTGTTCACTACTCGAGCTCGGCGTCTCAGAGGAGCTTGACGCATCAGAAGAACTGCTAGATACGCTCGAAGAGGATTCCTCGCTGGAGCTCGAAACTGGGGGTGTAGTCCACTTGGCATAAAAGATCTGTGTACCAGTCGCTTTGGGGCTCACCGAAGTGACAGCATTCCCCCAAAATTGCCTGTTATCATACCAACCCGCAAAATAGAACCCTTCGCGAGTCACGAATTGTGCATCAGGAAGCGCTGTCTCCACTCCTTCTTCATAATACTTCAGCTCATGACCTTTTTCGATTTTGCCGCCTTCATCTAAAACGAAAAATACATAGTGTTTCGTGTTACTCCAATCAAAATGCGGGAGCACCTGCGTGCCAGCAGGGTCTTCGGCCCATACGAGACCATCGGCGCCATTTTCCACATAAGAACCGTTACGGTAAGTTTCAATCCAGCCTCGTAAATAACCAGCAATAACTCCACCCATTAAACGTTCTTCGGTAACACCTAGAACATCTTCTATTACCTTGTTAGTTGTATCCGACACATTAGCAACAAGAATATCCTCTTGCTCCACAAAAAAACAATTTTCAAATCTGATCTTGCCGTCACCATATCCATACCCGAGAATAGTTCCTGCTTTTAGTGAAGAATCTGCATCGTAGGAAACATGCCCAGCATTATACGCATTAGCAATAGTAACGCCACCACCAATAAGGTCTGCGCCTTCTCCATAACCAACAAGCCCACCAACACTCGAGCCACCTTCTACGGCACCCTTGTTGTAGACATTTTTGAAAAGAGCGTATTCGAAAGAAGTCGCTTTGCCTAATAAGCCGCCAACATACATCTGTCCGACAACTTTTCCGGCATTATAGCTTTGGTAAACCCCGAGAACGCCCTTACTTGCCCAACCAACAAATCCACCAACAGCCTCCTTACCGGAAACCACCCCTGAATTATAGGATTTTATTATATAGACATCGTCTTCATATTTACTCCCAATGAATCCCCCCACTTCGTACAAACCTTTCACCATAGACAGGTTGTAACTGTTCGATATATACAGCGATCCCTTGTGCCATGTTGCGCTTCCAATAAAGCCTCCTACGCCAGATTCACCCTCAACCAAGCCTGCGGCATAGGAATTCGTTATTTCCATTTGGTTTTTCGAATAATCGTTTACAAAGCCAACAAAGGCGCCCACATTTTCTTTTCCCGCGAAATAAAAGTCTTCAAGACCGAGGTTTAATATTTGAAAGCCTGACGCATTTTCAAATAAGCCCACACTTTTGTCACCGTTGCCATTAAAATACAATCCATATATAACATGGTTGTTCCCATCAAACTTTCCCGAAAAATCTTTCATCGGAACCCACGGGACAAAATCCTTTTGCGAATTCAATTCGCCTTCGGAATTTAGCACTGATTCATTCACCACGATATCCTGAGTCAGTTTTCCACACACCTTCCCTTGAGGGTCACCCTCTCCTGTACCATTCACAATGTCTGCAAATCCGTAAAGTTCGGCGGCATCTGAAATTTGATAACAACCATCCGACAAAGTTGGCATTTTTGAAGTAATAGTCGCCGCATTTGCAGACAAGGCTGTAAACAGAACTCCCGTAAAAATTGAAATCGTGAATTTCATAAAATCTCCTCTTTAATTCTGATTAGAAAGATACAATAATTGAAAGCCCCACTTTGCCTAAGCAGTTACAAGTAACTATATTTAGCGACATGGAACAGGAATCCGTCAATCCGGCAATTGGCTCAATTCTCGACGAACAAAAGCTCAAGAACATTGTCTACCCGGCAAAGCTCTTCAGAACGCGCTTGAACGAAGAATTCATGCGTGCGAACCGCACCCGCAAGCCGTTCCTGTACATCAAGATGTATTCGCACCAGTACGACTTCTTCGGTTGGGGTAGCCCGAACAAGACCGTCGAAAACACCTGGCGAATCAGCATTTTGACCATGTTTTCGCACCTGCGCTTTATCGATGTCTTGGGCTACCTTTCCGACGGTAGCGGTCTCGGCATCATCTTGCTGAATTCCGACCTCTCGGTGCTGGAATCGATCCGCAAGGAGATTCTGCACAAGCTGAACGACGCAGGCCTTATCCAGACGTTGCGCATCAACCCCAAGAAGCCCATCTTTGAAGCCTATATCTATACCGGATACCAGGAAAAAGACAACCTGGAACTCGAAGATAAAATCAAGGACTTCAACAGCGCTAACGGTCGATTCTTCTCGCTTAGCCGTCTGAACCTTGACCACATCTGGGAACACCCGCACACCATTCGCTACCGCCACATGGTCAAGCGCATTGTCGACGTGACCTGCACCAGCATCGCGATTGTACTTTGTTCCCCGCTACTGCTTTTCTGCGCGGCCGCAGTCAAGATCAGTGACCCGAAGGGACCTGTCATATTCAAGCAGACCCGCGTAGGCAAGAACGGCAAGCTATTCACCATGTACAAGTTCCGCAGCATGTACGTGGACGCCGAAGAACGCAAAAAGGAACTCATGGCCCAGAACGAAACGGGCGGCAAGACGTTCAAGATGAAGAACGACCCGCGCATCTATCCGTTCGGTCACGTGCTCCGCAAGTTCAGCCTCGACGAACTCCCGCAGTTTTTCAATATCATCAAGGGCGACATGTCCATTGTGGGTCCGCGTCCGCCGATTCCGTCCGAAGTGGCGGAATACGAGCCCTGGCACCGCATGCGTCTGTCCGTAACGCCAGGTCTCACCTGCATTTGGCAGGTCAGCGGTCGCAGCAACATCAGCTTCGAAGGCCAGATGCGCCTCGACAACGACTACATCAAGCGCAATGGCAAACTCAGCGATGATGTCTCGCTTATCCTCAAGACCTTCAAGGTCGTGTTCAAGGGCGAAGGCGCGTACTAGTCAGTGTGTAGTGAGAAATGTGAAATGTGTAGTGTGAAGTGTGAAATGTGAAATTTAAAAAGAGCAATGAAAAAATTTCATTGCTCTTTTTTGTTGATTAAATTGTCGAGGCTTGATTATCTGTTGTTCAGGTAGTCAAGCACTTTCTGCGTCAGGTCGTTCTCTTTTTTCCAGAACACTACGGCGCCCGTTGCCCGGTCAACCACCATGTCGTAGCCTTCCTGCAAGGCGATTTCGTTAATGGCCTTACGGATCAACTGAATGATCGGACCGCTCACCTTTTCGTTTTCAGAAATCAGTTCTCCCTTACGGCCGTACACGCGGTCGATAAAGCTCTTGAGTTCCATATCTTTCTTGTTGTATTCGGCTTCGAGCTCGCGCTTCTTTTCGTCGCTGAGCATAAGCACCTGCTTGTCGAGCTTTTCCTTAATGGCGGCAAGTTCCTTCTGCAGCAAGTTGCCCTGCTGTTCCCACTTGGCCACCTGACGGTCGTATTCTTCCTGGGCGCGCTTGGTGCCCTTGTAGCCGTCAAAAATCAGCTTGGAATCCACATGCGCAATGCGGAGTCCATCTTCGGCAAACGAGACGGTCGCAAACGCAAGCATTAAAGCCATCAGCAGATGTTTAAGCATAAAGCCTCCTTAGAATCCCTGGCCAATGACAAAGTTGAACTGCATGTCGCCCACTTCGGTACGCTGTGTGCCGCTATAGGTTTCGCCCACATCCAAGGGCCAGGCAAAGTCGAAGCCGATAATACCGAGCATCGGAACAATCACGCGGAAACCGAAACCGATATCCTTCTTGAGGCTCGTCGGATCCCATTCGTTGAGCGGGTTCCTGGAGGGTTCGGGCACCTTGGTGCGCGGGTTGTAGCGTTCACCGAACACGTTACCGGCGTCAAAGAAGAATGGCAACAGGTAGAAGGTCTGCGGCACAAGGCCGAGCTGGAGTTCGGCACCCGTGTACTGGTAGCTACGACCCAAGCGGCGGTAGCCGATAGAACCCGAGCTGTAACCACGCATCATGCCTTCGTAGCCCATCACGCCACCCATAGTGTAAAGCGTGCGGTACTGCAACTGGTCGCCAAAGATCACGCCGTACTGGTTCGTAAGGGCAATGGCCAGGCGGTCGCGGAACAGCGGGAACCACCACTTCACCGTAAGTTCAGTCTTCACGAAGTTGAAGTCACTAAACAGCACATCGTCTGCCCACTGGATATCGAGCACGTAGCGGGAACCTTCGGTCGGGAACTGAGGCAGGTTCTTGTCGTCACGCAACAGGCGGAAGTTCAAGGCCGATTCCACACCGGTGTAAACCACGTAGCTGTCATCGATGTTGGGGCCCTGCTTGTTCATGAGCCAGCTGTAACCGATCTGGCCGTAGAAATAGTCATCGGGCCACTTGAGGCGCTTACCCAGGTAGACAGAACCGCCGTAACGGGTAATATCGGGGTCGTCATACTTGGACATGTTCCACCAGGAGTAGCTAAGGCTTGCACCCAAGGTGATCGGCTTATCCATGAACCAGGGTTCCTGGAAGCTGATAGAAGCACTCTTCTTGTCGGCACCGTATTCCACGCTGAACGATGCGGCCTGGCCATCACCCATACAGCAGTTCGGAATAGACACGCTAGCCGTACCCACGACACCGTCGCTTTCGCTATAGGACACGCCCAAGCTGAACTGGCCGGTACCGGCTTCCTTTTCCTGTACGGTAAAGTCGAGGTCCACGTCCTGCTCGCCCACCACCTTGATGTCGGGTACGACCATGTCGAAGTAGTTGAGCTGCATGATTTCACGGAAGCTACGTTCCAACAAGGACTGACGATAAGTATCGCCCGGATACAGGCGGACTTCGCGGCGGATTACCTTTTCGTTGGTCTTGGTATTGCCGTGAATATGCACCTTGTGAATCTGGGCAGGCAGGCCTTCGGTCATCCTGTAGGACAGGTTCACAATAGAATCGTTTTCGAACGTACGGGTTTCTTCGTACTGGGCAAACAGGTAGCCGTCTTCGCGGTAGGCATCCAGAAGGGCCTTGCGGGAAGCGTCGTACTTGTACTGGTCAAAGACTTCGCCGCTGTCGAGGCGGTAGGCATAGGCAAGCATCTTGTCGTTGAGCACTTCGTTACCCGAGAAGTGCAAACCACCCATGTAGTACTTACGACCTTCAATCATGTGGATATGAATGAGAATCGAGCTCGAAGTCTTGATATTGTCGTACTTGTTGAGGACCGGGAACATGTCTTCGATCATGTAGCGGACCATCAACTTTTCTTGATAAGTAGAGCGTTTCTTGACCTTGCGCAAGGAATCGATCTTGGGGTTCTTCCACTTGCGACCGTCGACAATGTCCAGGAATTCCTTACGGGCGCTTTCGTAGCGGATAATGTCGTTCAACATCTTCCAGGCGTCTTCTTCGGCCTTGACCGTGACCTTAGGTCTAGACACCCACGGCATTTCGCCCACTTCGCGGTGCCTGCGGAAGAAGTGCGTCACCTGCATGGTGGGCTTGCCCGCCATCTTGTACAAGGGCGTTGCGGAGTCGCCCAAGGCGAGGTTCAACTGCTTGTAAAGGACTTCCAGGTTTTCGCCCAGCGGAACCATGCGGCCCATATAGAACAAGCAGGTGGAGTCCGGCAGGTATTCGGCACTGAATTCGGTCAGTTCTGCATCCAGGTAACCGAAATGACGAATAGCGTTCAACACCGTGTCGCGGTCAGCCTCAAAAATGTTTTCCTTGAATTCGCCGCCGCCCCACCACTGGTCGAGCTTTGTCACCATGTGTTCCATGATATCTTCGGCAGGCACATGATCGTTGCCCTGGATATCGAACTGGCGGACTTTGACCTTTTCACCTTCGCGGATAATGAAGGTCACCATATTCTTGTTTTCGTCGACCGGCGTTTCGCGGTAGCCCACTTCGGCCAGCAAGTAGCCTTCGGCGCGGTAAAAATCCAAAATAGCCTGGCGGTCGCGTTCGAGTTGGCTCTTGCTGTAAACCTGACCCGGAATCATACGGATCTTGAGTTTCAAATCTTCTTCGGATTCTTCGTCACAGCCTTCGAATACGGCCGTATCCAATGCCGGGAGTTCCTTAATCTTGAAAATGAGGTCGACATCGGTGCCATCGCCCACATAGTCAATCCAGGCAGTCACATCGTCAAACAGGCCCGACTTGTAAAGGGACGTCACCGAGGACTGCACCTTTTCGGTCAGGGCCGTCGGAGAATAGCTTTGACCATCGCGAATACCGATACGGCTAAGGACCGCGCGGTCGTCCATGTGGACGGTACCTTCGACCTTTACCTTATGGATTTTATTTTCGACCATATAGCTCTCGGACATTTCGGACATGTCCAAAAGCTGGGCCTGAGCAAGCCCAACAAACACAGCAAATAGAAACAGCCAGCGAAAGCGCAGAATAAACCTACCTATAAACAAAATTCGGGACAAAAATACAAAAGTTATAAGCGGGAGACCCGCACGATTCTTTCCAAAAAGTAAAAAAACGGCATTTTTAGTGTTCACACCCCACACTTTTTATATACATTCAGGGTATGACACAACAAGCACTGAGATTATCCGAGATTACTATTTCGAATCTGCGCTCTATTCAGAGGCAGACGTTTCCTCTCAGTAGCTTTACCGCACTCATCGGCTACAATAACGCGGGCAAAACGAATATCTTGATGGGTATTCGCTGGCTTTTGTCCAAATTTTCGCTTGACATTTCATACTTTGACGACCCCAACGACCCCGTAGAAGTCATCGGCGTTTTTGATGGCATCACGGACCAAGTCTTGAACCGTTTGGGCGAAGAATACGCCTCCGAAGTGCGACCGTTTTTGCAGAATACGCCACAAGGCCCCGGCCGCCTGCGCGTCAAGAAAGTGCAGCGCATTCCCAACGAAAATCCCGAAGCGCTCGAGCTTTTCGTATTCGTGCCGAGCAATCACCGCAAGGGCGACAAACGCGAATGGGTTCGCCCCAGTGAAGCGTTCAAGTTCGCTTACCACCGCATGTTCCCCGAATCGATTGCCATTTGGGATTTCGAAGGGAACCAGGCGTTCACCAAGCTCTTGCATGAAATTTTCAAGCCGCTGGAACGCCGTTTCGGCAACGAAATCAACACGCTTTTGAACAAATTCAGCGACCTGCTTTCGCCCGACAGCGAAAACCGCGCCGCCGAAATCGAGACCTTTGACCGAGAAGTCAACGAAAAACTTTCGCCGCTATTCCCAAGCGTCAAAGTGGAATTCGACATTCCCATGCCGACCCTTGAAACATTCCTCAAGAGCGCAAGCCTCAAGGTCATCGACGAAGACGACGGTTTTGAACGCGACATCAGCCGCATGGGCGAAGGCAGCAAGCGAGCTATCCAGATGGCACTGGTGCGTTACCTGGCCGATGTAAAAAAGCACCATCACAACCATTACCTTAGCCGCACGCTGCTGCTTATCGATTCGCCGGAACTTTACCTGCACCCGCAAGCAGTAGAACTCGTGCGCGTGGCTCTCAAGAACCTTTCGAACGAAGGTTACCAGGTGGTATTTGCCACCCACAGCGCCCAGATGGTTACCAGCGAAGACGTAAGCACCTCGCTACTCATCCGCAAGAACAAGGAGCGCGGCACCTACATGCGCAAGCGAATGGAAGACGCCGTGCACCAGGTGGTGCAAGATGCTCCCAGCCAGCTGCAAATGTTATTCAGCCTTAGCAACAGCAACGAGCTCCTGTTTGCCGACTATGTACTTTTGACCGAAGGCAAGACCGAATGGCGCGTGCTTCCGGCGCTTTTTGAGCGCATTACCGGGCAGTCCTTCGCCCTCATTAAATGCGCGCTGGTCCGCCAGGGCGGCGTGAGCAACACCCGCAAGAGCATGCAAGTGCTCGACGCCATGGACATGCCCGTGCGCGCCATCGTGGACCTAGATTACGCATTCACCACCGCCACCCGCGACGGATTCCTGGAAGCGAACGATCCCGACATCAAGTATTGCCGCGACCTGTTCCGCGAACTCGCCTTCCACAATCATTTGCGCTTGGTAAACGGGCTGCCCGTCAACAAGCACAGTAACATTAGCGCCTCCACCGCTTATGCCATGATGGCCGAAATGGAAGAAGCGCAACAACCCATCCGCAGCATTCACGCGAAGCTCCGCAGCCAAGGCATTTGGGTATGGACAAAAGGCGCCATCGAAGAACATCTAGGTCTCGAAGCCAAGAATGAACAGGCTTGGAGCAAGTTCATCGAACGCAGCAAATCATCGAACTTTATAAAAACTCTCCCCGACTACGCAAGTATCGAGGAGCTGTGCAATTGGATTATTGAAGGCAGCCGCGGGAATTAATTAGACAAAAGACCCTCGGACAACCGAGGGTCTTCTCATATACAATTCACATTTTATAATTCGTTTAGAAGCGAGCAAGACCAGGAACAAGAACCGAAGCTGTATAAATAATACAGCGAGAGTTCTTGTGACGCCGTATTGCGAAGCTTATAGACGAATTAGTACGTGCCCAACAGGGCACGGACTTTTTCCATCATTGCCTTAGATTTAACGCGGGCCTTTTCCTTGCCGTACGCGAGAATCTTGTCGATTTCTTCGGTATGGCTGAGCAGGTAGAAGTACTTTTCGCGGGCAGCACCTAGGTGTTCCTCGAGCACATTCTGGAGTTCCTGCTTGGCATGGCCCCAGCCCATGCCACCTGCGCGGTAGCGGGCGGCGAGCGCTTCGGTCTGTTCCGGTGTCGCAAACAGCTTGTACAGCTTGAACACGTTGCAAGTGTCCGGATCCTTGGGTTCTTCGATCCCCTGGGAGTTTGTCACGATCTTGCCGATCTTCTTTTTGAGAGCCTTGCTTTCCAGGAAGATGTCGATGACGTTGTCGTACGACTTGCTCATCTTGCGGCCGTCAAGACCCGGGATGATGCCGGTCGTTTCCTGGAACACCGGTTCCGGAATGGTGAACACATCTTCGCCAAAATGCTTGTTGAACTTGATGGCGATGTCGCGGGCAAATTCCACATGCTGCTTCTGGTCCTTGCCCACGGGCACGATGTCAGCGCTGAACATCAAAATATCGGCGTCCATGAGGCACGGGTAGCAGTAGAGCCCCATGTTCACGTTGGCATCCGGATCTTCGCCGGCGGCTTCGTTCTTCGCCACCTTGTCCTTGTAGGCGTGGGCGCGGTTCATGAATCCCTTCGGCGTAAAGCAACTCAAAGCCCAGCTGAGTTCGAAAATTTCAGGGATGTCGCTCTGCTTGTAGAACAGGCCCTCTTCGGGGTTCAAGCCAAGGGCAAGCCAGGTTGCCGCAATCTTGTAGATGTTCGCACGCATTTCGGCGCCGTTCTGCACCGTAGTCAAAGCATGGTAATCGGCAATGAAGTATACCGTATCGTAGGTCTTCGAAAGTTCAAGAGCCGGGCGAATTGCGCCCAAGTAGTTACCCAAGTGAGGTGTGCCGGTGGGCTTGATGCCCGTGAGTGAAATTTTTTTCATGGAACGATTTTAGGGTTTATTGTTTATTGTCTTTTAAAAGCTTGTCGAAATACACAATCGTCTTTTCGAGGCCCTGACGCAAGGGAATCGTCGGTTCCCAGCCGAGAGCGGATTTTGCAAGATCGATGTTGGGGCGGCGCATCTTGGGGTCATCACCCGGAAGCGGCTTGTACACGATCTTGCTTTTGGAACTCGTGAGTTCAAGAACTTCTTTAGCAAGTTCAAGCATCGTAAATTCGCCGGGGTTTCCGATGTTGACCGGTCCGATAATCTTGTCCTGGTTCATCATGCGGATAAAGCCTTCGATCAAGTCGTCTACATAGCAGAAGCTACGGGTCTGGCTACCGTCACCGTAAATGGTGATGTCTTCGCCCTTGAGCGCCTGCACAATAAAGTTACTGACGACGCGGCCATCGTTCATGAGCATGCGCGGGCCGTAGGTGTTAAAAATTCGCACGATGCGGATATCCACATTGTTCTGGCGGTGGTAATCCATGAACAGGGTTTCGGCGACGCGTTTGCCTTCGTCGTAGCAGCTACGGATGCCGATCGGGTTTACGTTTCCCCAATAGTCTTCAGTCTGCGGGTGCACCGCCGGGTCGCCATAGACTTCGCTGGTGCTTGCCTGCAAGATGCGTGCTTTTACGCGCTTGGCCATGCCAAGCATGTTGATGGCACCCATCACGCTCGTCTTGATGGTCTTTACCGGATTAAACTGGTAATGGATGGGGCTTGCGGGGCATGCCAAGTTAAAGATGCGGTCCACTTCCAACAGAATCGGTTCTGTCACATCGTGGCGGATCAGTTCGAAGCGATGATTGTCGCGCAGGTGGTCGACATTCATCAAACGACCCGTAAAGTAGTTGTCAAGGCAAATAACCTCGTGTCCGTCGTTCAAAAGACGTTCACACAAGTGACTTCCCAAAAACCCAGCCCCACCAGTAACTAGACAGCGCATATTAAGCTCCAATTATATGAGCATAATATAGCTATTATGGCCATAAGTGACATTAATCCCCCCCCCTCTTAATTGAGAAAATTTATTCTTCTTCGGTGTCCCGCGATTCGTCGCTGTAAGCAGAAGTTGCCGTCCCGTTCAACGCTACCAGACGAATCCCTCGCAGCGTCAAAAACGGATCGTATTTATCAATCAAGGATGTTCTACGAGCGATGGTTTTCCCCCAACCACCGGTTGCATAGACGGGCATGTCATCGCAGCCCATTTCCTTCTTGATTTTTCCGATGAGGAACTCCAACTGAGCAAGGAATCCATACAGAAGACCAGCGCGGATTGCGTCATCGGTATTGTCCGCCACCACAGCCTCGGGCCATTCAATCGTCACAGGCAAAAGGCGCGCGGCCTTTTCCGTCAAGGCATCCAGGCTTGCATTAATGCCGGGAATAATCACGCCACCCGCAAAGGCGCCATCCTTCATGACGTCGAAAGTGGTAGCGGTCCCCATATCCACGACAATCGCATTCTTGAAACCAGCCTCACGCATGGCAACCACATTGCACAAGCGGTCGGCACCGGCCATAGACGGGTTCTGGTAATTAATCTGCAAACCCATGCAGTTCTTGGAATTCACCACCTGCACCCGTTTTTTTAGCAAGGAATCCAAAGCCTTGATCCAAGGGCGTTCCAAAGCGGGCACCACGGTAGAAAGTCCCACGTGGGTAATCTCTTCTGACTTAATCTTGGAGAACCTCAATAGGCCGCCCACTTTATTCATCACTTCATCAGAGGTCGTTTCCTTGCGGGTCGTCAAGCGCCAATAATCAACAACCTTGGTATCCTTAAAAATGCCAATCACCGTGTGGGAGTTGCCCACATCGACCACAAAGGAAATCGTATTCTTCTTTTCAGCAGTCTTTTTCATCTGTAAAATAGTCTTTTCCTTAAAAGATATAATTTTTTTTCAAATCTTGAGGATTTCTATATATGTATACATGACCAATTTATGGTATACGCTTTTACTCGTTCTAACCGCCGCCATCTGGGGGTCGGGCTTTGTAGCCCAAATTGAGGGCAACGCCTTCGGGCCGTTCACCTTTTCGTGCATACGTTGCTTTATCGCGGCTGGCTTTTTGGCTCTGATTTTCAAGATTCTCGACCTAATCGGCAAAAGTCCGCGCAGGCCTCACAACCGCGAGGAGCGGATTCTACACTGGAAAGCCGGATTCTTTTGCGGGCTCGCCTTGTGCACGGCCATGAACCTGCAACAGCTGGGAATGTTTCTCGGCACCCCAGCCGGAAAGGCTGGATTCCTTACCGCATGCTATATCGTGCTTGTACCCATCGTCAGCTTATTCATTGGCAAGAAGACTTCAATCAAGACTTGGCTATGCGTCGTCATCACGACCTTCGGGCTTTACCTGCTCTGCATCAAGGACGGTTTTTCATTGGAACTTTCGGATGGTGTTTCGCTGCTGTGCGCCCTCGCCTTTTCAATCCATATTTTGGTCATCGACAAGTTCGTGAACAAAGTCGACCCGATTCGCGTTTCGGCGATCCAGTTCCTCACTATCGGCGTTTTGACGGCTCCGCTCATGTTTGTTTTCGACATGAAATTCCCTGTTATGGAATTTAGCACGATTGCTGCCGCGCTTGTCAATCCAAGAGCCGTCGCAGGACTTTGCTTTGCCGCCTTCTGCTCTAGCGGAATCGCCTACACGTTACAGATTGTTGCTCAAGACAAAGTAAAACCCACCATCGCTTCGCTTACGATGAGTCTGGAATCGGTTTTCGCCGTGCTTGCAGGCTGGGCAATTCTAGGGGAACAACTTTCAGCCCGCGAAATCTGCGGTTGCGCCATCATGATGGTCGCTATCGTTTTCGCACAAATTAGGCGCTAAAAAGCAAGCGACCCGCCCTGTTGATAAAAATTAACGTAAAAAATCGGAACAAAAGTTTCCACTTTAAAAAAAAGAATATATTTTATTTACACATTTACGAGTGCAGAATTCACTACACTGTAATTGGGATTGGATGTATGAACAAATATAAATATCTATTGCCAGCGGCAATTATTGCCGCCGGTTTTTGGGCATGCGGCGACGAAAACACGACCGCTACCGAATGTACCACAGAACAGTGTCTCATTGACAAATATGGCGAATTTAACGCAGATTCGGCAAATTTAGCCAATCAGCAGACGCCTGTCGAGACAATCGACTTTGAAATCAACGAAGGGCCGAACGTGATTGACGTGCCGGCAGACTCTTCGGGAGCAACCTCCCAGGAACCGGGCACAACACCGCAAGATTCCAACCAAACAGGCAACCCCGTTGACGTTCAAAACGACTCTATTCCAAATAATTCTTACACATCTTCGAGTTCTTTGGCCTCAGAACCCGTCGTCGGATCTTCGAGCAGTGGACACCATCATCACACTTCTAGCAGCTCTGTCGGCGACGTGAAACCCGCCGAATCCAGTTCCAGCGAAGAAGAAGTCATTCCGCCGACACCCGGCAACGACTTCGTGGAAGACCACCGCAGCGAATGCCAGATTGGCAACATCCCGACGAGTGTGAACAACGCGAAGCTGCCCGACCCGTTCATGGGTCTCGATGGCAAGCGCATTTCTAGCAAGGCCGATTGGAAGTGCCGTCGCGAAGAAATCGGCGCCATGTACGAAAAACTCATGTTCGGCGAAAAGCCGCGCAATCCCGAAAAGGTCGAAGGCAAGAAGTCCGGCAACAAGTACACCGTCACCGTTACCGACAAGGGCAAGTCCGTCTCCTTCGACGTCACCATCAACAGCGCCGGCACCAAGGACAAGCCGAAGCCGGCCCTCATCGGCCTGGACCAGGGATTTGGCTCATGCGGAAGCCTCGGCTCCTCGACCAACGGCTTGGACATCGCCATGATAACCTTCAATACGAACAATGTCGCTCCCGAAAGCGGTGGCGGCAAGTTCTTCCAGCTTTACAACGGCGGCCAGGGCACCATTATCGCCTGGGCATGGGGCGTGAGCCGCCTGATCGACGCTTTGGAAAAAGACCCCGATGCAGGCATCGATGTCAAGCACCTGGCTGTTAGCGGTTGTTCCCGCCTGGGTAAGGCAGCCCTCGCCATCGGCGCTTTCGATGAACGTATCGCCCTCACCATTCCGCAGGAATCCGGTTCCGGTGGTGCATCGCTTTGGCGTGTAGGCGCCCAGGTCAACAAGCAGAAGGGCAAGCAGTTTGTGCAGGGCCTGGCCAGCGCTGGTTCCGAAGGCAAGTGGATGATTTCTAGCTTCAAGAACTACGACGGCAGGGAAAATACGCTCCCGTTCGACCAGCACATGCTCGTAAGCATGGTCGCTCCGCGTCCGCTCCTCATCATCGATAACGCTGGCCAGGAATGGCTGGGCGAAGTGCCGTCGAACTACTGCGGCCAGGCTTCTCTCGAAACCTACAAGGCTCTCGGCGTGACGGAAAATTACACCTATAGCCAGGAAGGCGGCCACGCGCACTGTTCGCTCCCGAACGGACAGTTCGACGAAGTCAAGGACTTTATGAACAAGTTCCTGCTCGGCAAGGACGCCAAGACGGGTAAGATTGATTATTCCAAGAATACGCAGACAATCAACTTCAAGAAGTCCGAATGGATCGACTGGGAAACACCCACTTTGAACTAGCTCCCCTAGAAAACCAGACACCTCGAAAGCCCTTCGGCGCAAGCTGGGGGGCTTTTTTACATGCTCTTTTTGCATATTTTTATGCGTTTTTACCTTTTTTAAGGGTCGTTCACCTTGACAAAGCCCCTAAAATTTTCTCTATTTGGAGGCACATTTTCAAGTTTAACCCTTAACGGAGAAACAACATGCCTTGCGGAAAGAAAAGAAAGCGCAGGAAGATTGCGACTCACAAGCGTAAGAAGCGCCGTCGTCGTGACCGTCACAAAAAGAAACTTCGCTAATATCCGTTAGCATTCTATTGTGATTTCCTGTTAAAGACGGAGTGTAAAAGCTCCGTTTTTTAATTTTTTTTGTTTTACGGGCTTGCCCAAAGGAATCAAAAATGATTGATCGCAACAAGCACTTCCTCCGCCTCATGGACTGGAGCGAAGAAAAAATCCTGGAAACTATCGAAATCGCTTCTCGCCTGAAGGCAGAAGTCCACGCCGGCAAGGTGTCTGACCGCCTGCACGGCCAGAACATCGCCATGTTCTTCGAAAAGCCCTCGCTGCGAACTATCACCACATTCCAGGTAGGCATGAACCAGCTCGGCGGCCACGCCGTGTTGCTCGCACCCGATTCCATTGGCCTTGGCAAGCGCGAAAGCGTCAAGGATGTGGCCCGCTGCCTTAGCCGCTGGGTGAACGCTATCGTGGTCCGCTGCTTCAAGCAGGACCTGGTGGAACAGCTCGCCGAATACGGCAGCGTCCCCGTTGTGAACGCCTTGACCGACGACTACCACCCGTGCCAGGCAATCGCATTCGCCCAGATGATCAAGGAAAACCTCGGCGGTTTCAAGAATGCAGACGGCAAGCCCAAGACAGTCGCTTTTATCGGTGACGGCAACAACGTGGCAAACTCCTTCCTCGCACTCGCCTCCAAGGTGGGCATGAACTTCACGCTCGCCTGCCCGAAGGGCTTTGAACAGCCCGCCAAGGTGGTCGAAGAAGCTCAAGAAGGCTTGAAGAAACACGGCTGCCAGTACCGCGTGTTCCACGACCCGAAGGAAGCCGTCAAAGACGCCGACATTCTCTATAGCGACGTGTGGGTTTCTATGGGTCAGGAAGGCGAAAAGGCTACGAAGCAGTCTCACTTCTTGCCGTTCCAGATTAACGACGAACTCCTGAAGCTTGCTCCGGCACACTGCAAGGTCAGCCACTGCCTGCCCGCACACCGCGGCGAAGAAATCACGGACTCCGTGATGGACAACCTCGATGTGAACATGAGTTTCGAAGAAGCAGAAAACCGCTTGCACGCACACAAGGCTGTGCTGTGGCAGGTCATGGAGCCTTTTGCTAAATAAACTTCGTGATACTTCGTTGCGCTCGCACCTCACGTACAATTCGTACGCTACGGGCGAGCGACGCCTTGTCTCACTCGTTTCTTAAGCAAAATGCATTTTAGAACCTTGTCTAGCTCGCTTCTCTGAAAAAAGTTTTTTCGTCTCGTTTCTTTAGCGAAATGCGATACCATAGATAGTTTCTCAAAAAACAGATTTTAGCTCGACAACTGCCGAGCTTCACTTTTTTATATTTGCACGCGAAAATGTTCAAGGAGTAAGATATGTCTTTTATCCAGGAACTTAAGGAAAAGGTTTTAGGCGGTTACGAAATCAACCGCGAAGAAGCAATCAAGCTTTTAGGTGAAAACCTCGACGAACTCACGAAAGCCGCCAACGAAATTCGCGAAAAATTCCACGGCAACGATTTTGACTTTTGCTCTATCGTGAACGCTCGTAGCGGGCGTTGCTCCGAAAACTGCAAGTACTGCGCCCAGAGCAGCTACTACCACACCGGCGCCCCCGAATACAAGCTCCTCAGCGCCGACGAAATCGTAGCCGACGCCAAGAAGAAAGAAGCCGCAGGCATTCCGCGTTACTCCATCGTGACCTCGGGCCGCACGCTCTCGAACCGCGACGTAGAACAAATTAGCGAAGCCATTCGACGCCTCAAGAAAGAAACCAAACTTTCCGTATGCCTTTCGGCAGGGCTCTTGAACCGCGAGCAGTTCGACAAGCTCAAGGAGGCGGGCCTCACCCGCTTCCACAACAACCTGGAAACTTACCGCAGGCATTTCCCGGACGTATGCACTACGCACACCTATGACGACAAAATCGGTGCACTCCAAAACGCCCTTGCCGCAGGTCTTGAAATCTGCAGCGGCGGCATCATGGGCCTCGGCGAGACCATGGAAGACCGCATCGACATGTGCCTCGATCTCCGCAAGCTCGGCGTCAAGTCCACGCCGGTGAATGTGTTGAATGCCATCCCGGGCACGCCCTACGAGAACTTGCCCAAACTCACGAACGATGAATTCTGCCGCATCGTGGCCATTTACCGATTTATCAACCCGAAGGCATTCATCCGCCTCGCGGGCGGCCGCGGCGTCTTGGGCGACGACGGCAAGCGTGCCTTCAAGAGTGGTGCCAACGCGGCCATCACCGACGACATGCTCACCACCGCAGGCGTCAACAGCTGCAAGGACTTCGAACTCGTGAAGGGCCTCGGCTTTACCCCGCACGGGTTTATCGGTTAACACCGACTATTCCAACTTGGAATATCGAAAATAAAGAAAACCGTACCACTTTAAAAATAAAGTGGTATATTAATGATTGAGCCCTTCTGGTGGATAAGAAGCGCCGGCGTCGCAGCCGTTCCAGTCAGCAATCGCGAGCCGCAAGTCTCTAGACGAGACAGACCCACCAGAGCGGCTTTTTTTGTACTCCATTTTCCCGGACGTTTGTTTGAACGGTCCGGGATTTTTTTGATTCAGTCTTTTTTCCAGACTACCCTATGAATATGACAATACCATTTCGCACTCGTACAACAGCGTACCAGTCCAGACTAATATGTAAAGAAAAATAGCCATTCCAACTTGGAATGGGGTTGCCTTTCGAGCGTGTAAAAAGGTATATTTAGAAAGAACGTTATCGGAGTAAAACCATGATAGCAACTGCAAAAGGATTTTTCGATGGGCAGCAGATTGTGCTAGAACCACCTGTTCGGCTAGAAGCGGGACAGGAGGTTGTTATCGCATATACTGTCGTAGCATCCTCTGAAAAAAAGAGTGCAAAAGCGGATCTCGTTGATTCGCTTATTGGTGCTATTCCCAATACAGGAAAGTCACTAGAAGATTACCGTTCAGAGAGACTCGAAAAGTATGCAGATAATGGTTGACACCAATGTTGTTCTAGATGTTCTGCTGAATAGAACCGCCCATGTGAACGAATCGGCAGCAGTTCTCAAGGCAGCATCAGACGATATCCAAGAATTCATTTCGGCTTCCTCAATTACGGATATTTATTACATCGCACAAAAGGAATTGAAAAAAACGTCTTTAACAAAACAGCTTATCCGCAATCTACTCCAAATTGTCCATGTTTCTTCCGTATCAGAAGTCGACATTTGGGCGGCTCTCGATAGCGGATGGGAAGATTTTGAAGATGCTGTTCAGAACTCCGTTGCAGAACATCACCGGTTCGACTGTATTGTCACCCGCAACACTTCCGATTACAGCAATTCCGCATTGTCTGTAATGACTCCGAAGGAATTCGTCAACAAGTTCGTTTCGAAATAATCTTTTTCAAGTATGATAAAAGGACCGCAGCATTTTATTGCTACGGTCTTTAATGCTTTTGGACCCTATCGCATCCTATGGACGCTCCAGGGTGACAAATGCGGGTCTGGATCCTTCGACTTCGGGCTACGCCCTTCGCTCAGGATGACACGCTTACGCTAGGAGATCCCCACCTTGGTGGCCATGCGCACTAAGCACTTCCCCAAAGAGGATAACTCTACTATGGCAACAAGTTGCCAAGTATCGTATAAAAGTGCTAAGTGCTGTCCGCCCGCCTTCGCGGGGATGACATTCAAGCCTTAGATTTCCTCAATCGAAGCACGCTACTCCTGCAGACTCTTCAGTTAAATCTCTTCGATGCTCGCGTGATATTCCTGAAGAGATTTAACCGCGCCGTGTCCGTTCCTTGCAGCGGCGATGCCCTTCACGGTGTTGTACGCACCGGCAAGCGTCGTGATGTAAGGAACCTTGTACTTGATGGCGGCCTTGCGGATAGCGCTTTCGTCCTTGATGGCGTCGCGCTTTGCCCACGGCGTGTTGATGATGAGGTTCACCTGCTTGTTCAGGATGATGTCGAGAACATTGGGGCGGCCTTCAGCGATCTTGTTCACGACTTCGCACTTGACACCGGCGGCTTCGTAGAACTTGGCGGTGCCTTCGGTAGCATAGATCTTGAAGCCGAGCTTCTGGAATTCCTTGCCGATTTCGATGGCCTGTTCAGACAAGTTAACCTTGTCGGAGAGGCTGATGAGCACGGCACCTTCGTTCGGGAGGAAGGAACCTGCGGCTTCCTGGCTCTTGTAGTAAGCGAGGGCGTAGTCGTCGGAGAGGCCGAGCACTTCGCCGGTGGAGCGCATTTCGGGGCCGAGAACCGGGTCCACCTTCGGGAACTTGTCGAACGGGAACACAGCTTCCTTGGCACCGTGATGCTTGAACTTCTTGTCCTTGAGCTTGAGGTCTTCGAGCTTGGCACCGAGCATCAGGCGGGTAGCGAGGCGGGCCATCTGCGTGTTACAGACCTTGGAGACGAGAGGCACCGTGCGGCTTGCGCGCGGGTTCGCTTCGAGGACGAACACCTTGCCGTCTTCGATAGCGTACTGCATGTTCATGAGGCCGCACACGTGGAGGGCTTCAGCAATCTTCCTGGTGTAATCCTTGATGGTTGCCAAGTTTTCCTTGGTGATGGTCACCGGCGGGATGATGCAGGCGGAGTCACCGGAGTGGACACCGGCAAGTTCCACGTGTTCCATCACGGACGGGATGTAAACGTGTTCGCCGTCAGAGAGGGCGTCGGCTTCGCATTCCAAAGCGTTGTGGAGGAAGCGGTCGATGAGGAGCGGACGGTCCGGGGTCACGCCCACGGCCTTCGCCACGTATTCGCGGAGCATGTTTTCGTCATAGATGACTTCCATGCCGCGGCCGCCAAGCACGAAACTCGGGCGGATCATCACCGGGTAGCCGCCGATCTGCTTGACGCAAGCGAGGGCTTCGTCGATGTTCGTGGCCATGCCGCTTTCCGGCATCGGGATGCCGAGCTGGTCCATCATCTTGCGGAACAGGTCGCGGTCTTCGGCGATATCGATGGAATCGATGCTCGTACCAAGAATCTTGACGCCTTCGTCGCTCAAAGCGCGGGCGATGTTCAGCGGAGTCTGGCCACCGAACTGCACGATCACGCCAGCCGGCTTTTCCTTGTGGTAAATCTGGAGCACGTCTTCGAGGCTGACCGGTTCGAAGTACAGCTTGTCGCTGGTATCGTAGTCGGTAGAAACCGTTTCAGGGTTGCAGTTCACCATGATGGTTTCGTAACCCATTTCGCGGAGGGCCATTGCAGCGTGGCAGCAGCAGTAGTCGAATTCAATGCCCTGGCCGATTCTGTTCGGGCCACCACCGAGGATCATGATCTTCTTCGGGTTCGTGGAAGCGGTAGATTCGTCCTTGGCATTGTAAGTGCTGTAGTAGTAGAACTGGTTTTCGACGCCGCTTACCGGCACTGCGCACCAGCCTTCGACCACGCCGAGTTCGGTGCGCTTCTTGCGCACGTCCTTTTCGCGGATGCCGAGGATCTTGGCAATATACTTGTCGCTGAAGCCGTCCTTCTTGGCCTTGATGAGCAGTTCGTCAGAAGGCAGGCGGCCCGGAGTCTTGAGCATTTCTTCTTCGAGTTCCACGAGTTCGCGCATCTGCTGCACGAAGTAAGCCTTTTCGTAGGTGGCGGCGAAGATTTCTTCGTCGGTAGCACCCTTACGGATAGCTTCGTACATCTGGAAGTGGCGTTCGGAGCTCGGGGTCTTGAGCATTTCCAAGAGTTCTTCCTTGCTCTTCTTGTTGAAGTCCTTCGCAAAGCCGAGGCCGGAGCGACCGTTTTCGAGGCCGCGGATAGCCTTCTGGAGGGTTTCCTTATAGGTCTTGCCGATAGCCATGACTTCGCCCACGGCCTTCATCTGGGTGCCGAGGCAGTCATCCACACCGCGGAACTTTTCGAATGCCCAGCGGGCGAACTTGAGCACCACGTAGTCACCGCTCGGGGTGTACTTTTCGAGGCTTCCATCGCGCCAGTAAGGAATCTGGTCGAGGGTGAGGCCTGCGGCGAGCTTTGCAGAAATGAGGGCAATCGGGAAGCCGGTAGCCTTGGAAGCAAGGGCAGAAGAGCGGCTGGTACGCGGGTTGATTTCGATAATCACCACGCGGCCGGTCTTCGGGTCGTGAGCGAACTGCACGTTGGTACCGCCAATCACGCCGATGGATTCCACAATCTTGAAGGCCTTTTCCTTCAGTTCTTCTTCGAGCTTCTTGTCGATGGTGAGGAACGGGGCCGCGCAGAAGGAGTCGCCGGTATGCACGCCCACCGGGTCGATGTTTTCGATGAAGCAGATGGCGATCATCTGGTTCTTAGAATCGCGAACCACTTCAACTTCCAGCTCTTCCCAACCGAGAATGGATTCTTCGATGAGGCACTGGTGCGTCATGGAGAGTTCAAGACCGTTAGAGCAAATGGTGCGGAGTTCTTCCACGTTGTAGCAGAAACCGCCGCCTGCACCACCCATGGTGTATGCCGGGCGAACCACCACCGGGTAGCCGATTTCAGCCACAATCTTTTCGGCTTCTTCCACAGAGTGGCAAATGCCGGAGCGCGGAGTGTCGATGCCGAGCTTCTGCATGGTTTCCTTGAAGATTTCACGGTCTTCGCCGCGTTCGATAGCGTCGAGGTTCACACCGATGACTTTCACGCCGTACTTGTCCAAGACGCCAGCCTTGCTCAAAGCAGAGGCAAGGTTCAGGCCGGTCTGACCGCCCAAGTTCGGGAGGAGTGCCTGCGGGCGTTCCTTTTCGATAATCTGGGTGAGGCGGGCGACGTTCAGCGGTTCGATGTAGGTGGCATCGGCCATGACCGGGTCGGTCATGATGGTAGCCGGGTTAGAGTTCACGAGCACAATCTTGTAACCCTGTTCGCGCAGGGCCTTGCAAGCCTGGGTGCCGGAATAGTCGAATTCGCAAGCCTGACCGATCACGATCGGGCCAGAACCGATGATAAGGACTTTGTCGATGCCTTCAATCTTCATTTTTTATCTCCGTTATTGCTATTTAATTTTTAAACTCTGGTGTTAAAGTGCTCGTGGACCCTATCGCTACGCTCCAGGGTGACATAAAAAAAAGCTGAACTAAAAAGTCCAGCAAAAATAAAATCAGAAAAACTATTAACCTTGGAAAAACCCGTTGCAGTTGCACAGTGGATTGCGCAGGTCTCGCAGCTCTGGGGCTTCGACATTGCAAGATTTTTGTTCATCTTCCTGTCTAATTCGCTCAAGGTTTAAACTTGCGCAAATATAGACAAAAAATGTAACGCTTTCAAGGCAAAACACAAAAAATGAAAAATAATTTCGGCTTACGGTTCGCCAGCAGGATCAGCCGCCGGTTCTTCCGGTTCTCCGCTAGCGCAATCCGCAGCGTTCGGGTCCACGGTGCAGTGGTCATCCGATTGGGTACTTGCAGTGCCGCAGCCAGCAAAAGCGAGCGCAACAGCCAAAACAGAGGCGAAACCAACAAACTTGCGAACCATAATTTCTGCTCCTAAACATTTGATGTTCAACAAGTTAGAAGATAGTAATTTCAGCGTTCAGAGTTTAGCGTTCGGAGTTTTATAATCGCGGCAAAGCCGCCTTACCAAGCAATTCTTAATTCAAAATTCTGAGTTCCGAACTAAAAAAAGCACCCGGGAAATCCCGAGTGCAAAAGCAAATCGCTTTAGAGCAAAATTACTTCTTAGCAACCTTGGTCTTCTTAGCGGTTTCCTTGAGGCCAGCGCCGACCTTGAAGGAAACAGTCTTGGAAGCCTTGATCTTGATCGTAGCACCAGTCTGCGGGTTACGGCCGGTACGTGCAGCACGTTCCTTAACAGTGAAGGTACCGAAACCGATCAGCTGAACGAGACCGTCCTTCTTGATACCAGCGGTGATACCGTCGAGAACGGCGTCAACAGCGCGGCCAGCGGCAGCCTTGGATTCAATGCCAGCTTCCTTGTTAGCGAGGATGGCGTCGATGAGATCTTGCTTATTCATTTTATTAACTCCTTGAGTAGGTTAAGAATTTTATAGTGATATTATACTTTTTTTTTTGCGTCGCGGCACACTTTTTTTGAAAAATTTTTGAAAAATCCTTATAAAATCAAGCCTCGGGCGGTGGTTCGCCTTCAGACTCTACAATCGTGTCTGCTTTCTTCTGAATTTTGTCTAAGTACACCAGACACAAACAAGTGAATGGAATCGCAACGATCAAGCCGAGGAATCCAAGCAGCTTTCCCCAGATAGAAAGCGAAAGGAGAATGCCTACGGGCGGCAAATCCATCGACGATCCGACAATCTTCGGAACAAGAATCATGTCTTCGATAATTTGTACCACCAAGTAAATTACAGCAACGATGGCGGCCACTTCCCAGAAAGGCATTCCCTTGTCAAGAGCATAGACCACTGCCAGCAGTAGGGCCACAGGGATTGTCGCCAGCTGCAAGTACGGCACCATGTTCAGTGCGCCAGAGAACAAGCCAAAGGCGACTCCCATTGGCAGTCCGATGATTCCAAAACCGATTGCATACAAAATACCAACCGTCAATGCGACCAAGGATTGCGCACGGAAATAGCTACCCATGAACACGTCCATCTTCTTTGCGAAATCAGACGCACCTTCTTTATACCTTGTCGGAAACAGTTTCTTGATACCGCCGCGAAGCTTAGGCATATCAAGCATGATGAACACGAGGTACATAAAAATGAGGATTGCGCCGGAGAGCCATACAAACAAATTAGAAGTCTTGGCAAGTACGTTCCATGCGCTCGGCAAAACCTTTCCGGCCACGGACTGCGCGGCATTCCAGAAATCGAGAGTTTGCATGGCGACAGCAACCTTGTTCCAAGAAATGAACGTCTTTATTTCTTGCCACAAGTTTTTCGGTACGAACATCGACAAGCGTTCGGCCCACGTAGAATCGTTAAACAGTTTTGGAATCAATTCGCCAAGGTGCCTGATTTCGCCCACCACCATCGGGATAAAAAGCCACAAGGCTCCACCCACCACAAGAATCATAAGCGTAAGCACCACTATGACAGCGGCAATGCGAAACTTGACCTTGTTCTGAATTTTTGTAACCAGCGGATCGAAAATGTAGGCGATAAGGAACGCCGCAAAAAACGGAGCGAGCACGCCACTCAAATAATGCAGCACCCAAAGCAGGATGCCGACACCGGCGGCCATAATCAAAAGCCGCATCACGCGGTCTACAGTCCAAATACGTCTCATTTCTTAGCCTTATATTCCAGAGGTTTTACGCCATAGATTTTGGCGAAAGCTTTTTCGAATGCGGCCGGATTCTTTTCGCCTACGGCCAGTGCGACTTCGGCAATCGAGCGGTCCGATTCTTTTAAGAGCTTGGCCGCTTGCGCCATGCGAGTCTTCAATTCGTCCAGTTTCTTTTCGCGATTTGCAATATGGCCTGCGGAATTGCGAACTGTCAGCGCAACAACGCCCGCGTACACCAAAACCATTACCACAAGCGCCACAACCATGAGCGCCTTGAAGGTACGGTTTTCGCCCCAGAGTTTGATTGAGCGCACCACGATGTCGTCGGGGATGCCGAGCATGGTACCTTCGCCGTTACAGATTTCAAAGAACATGCCACGGTTCATGTAGCGCAAGCCATCGTCTTTGTCGAGGCCCTGCATGGCAAGCCACCATTCAGGCACTTTAAAGTCGAGCATCGATACGGAGGCGCGGCTCACGCGGTCGCGAATAATCACCGGCGCTTGAGCAACCATCGGGCGGTAGCTCTGGTACACATTCTTTTTACTGTACACCGGGTCATCATTCAAAATCTTGACGCCCACGCGCTGCATGCGCCCCGTTTCAACATCGATGACGAGTGAATCAAAATCCGAGAAGTCGAAGAATCCGTTTGCCGGGCGATTATTGACCGAGAGCAAATTAACGCCCACACCTGCATACGGGTAAGCCATGCCCGAGCGAATGTTCACGTGGGCAGAAATGACGGAATCCTGATTGGAAAGTTCGACCGTCGAGAATCCGCCCACATTTGCGTCAGAAACGGCATACACCTGGAACGTGCCGCCAGGGAACAGGATTTGTTCAGTTGCGCTAAACTTGACGAACAGGCAAATCCATACGGCGACAGCAACAACTAGCGTAGCTGTTGCGATGATAATTTTTTTCATGCGCGAGGCTCCGCAGACTTTTCTTCGTGTTCCTTGTTATACGAATGCGTGCGGCCGATCGCCACAATCATGAGCCCAAGCATTAAGAACATCACGACGCCAAAGGCAAAATTGCTCACACCCTTTGCCGTAATGGAATAGAACTTGAGCGAGAACTTTTTGCCGCGCGGCTGATTCCAGCCCGGAGCGATTTCGACGCGGGCCACCGTTTCCTGATGACGGCGGTTCAACGTACGATCGACATGTTCGTCGTCATACCAAAAGTCCGGCGTGTAGAACTGTTCGAACGGGAACGCAATGCGCTGGCGGCCCTTGGTCAGCGGAATTTCCTTCATGAGCAGGCGGAACGTACGCGGTTTGGAGATGTCGGTGACATCCGGATCGAACGTCCAGACTTTCACAAGGATTTCATCGGTTCCGCTGGATTCCAGTTCAAAAATCAGCGAATCCACAAAAGTCCAGTTGCGATATTTCGCCTCCTCACCTTGACTGAGGTCCAATAAAAGTCCGCACCAGGCGCTCTTGGCAGTATCGGCACCAAGCATGCAACTAAAGGAAGCCGAGGAATCCGTCAATGCAAACGTCACCTCGGACGAACCGCCATCGGCCTTGTCGTCGTATTCAAAGACAGAGGCGCCATCGTGCAGCGGGAATACGGAATCGACAAAGTGACGATCCGGCAAGGCAAAGTATACGCCGAGAATGACGGCGGCAATCGCCACTATTATAATATATGTCTTAGCCATTAGAATCTTCTGGTTCCAAAATCGGTTTCAGGTGAAGGCTGTACTGCACCAAATCCAGCGGATCTTCGTCAGGTTCCTTTTCGCCAAAGAGTTTGTTTACCACGGCGTCGAGCGCACGGATAAAGAAGAAATGATGCTTGCCTTCTTTAGCGGGCACCTGGAACGGGTGTTCCAAAGTACGTTTTAAAAGCGTGATGGTCATGGAAGGCGGCATGTGGAACATCTTGCAGCAAGAGGTGACTTTGCCGTCGTAACCGTAATCCGGGAGTTTCCCTTGCACCAGAGGTTCGCCGTGATCAATGCAGCAAGGGTCTTCGCAAACGGGGTCCTGCACATTCTTGGCAAGGAGCGCCTTGAGCCAGAGCTCGCGGGACTTGTCGGTGAGGTCGCTGCGGAAGGCCATCGTCTGGTCGCACGGGAAAAACGTGGAATAGCACTTGGGGCAAATGCGCAAGTCCAGATGCTGGAACTTGATTTCTGCCACCTCCGATTTGCAATAAGGGCATGTACTCATATTGGGGAATATAGTATTTTAGTTGATAGAACTTAGTTGGTAGAACTTAGAAAAAAGCTCATTATCTTGGTTCTAAGTTCTAAGCTCTAAGTTCTAAGTTCTATATTTAGCGTATGGCTAAAGTTGTACAGATTACCACTGAAAATTTTGAAACCGAGGTCGCACAGGCCTCTGAATCCCGCGCCGTAGCGGTGCTTTTCTCTTCTGCAGAGTACCCTGACTGCGCACCGTATTCCCAATTGCTGGGGCAGCTTTCTACCAGCATGGATTTTACGCTTGGCGTCGTGAGTTGCGACGAACGCGAAAACATGCAGTTGATCCAGGCATTCCGCGTGCGTTCGGTGCCCGAAGTCCACATTGTAGACAAGGGCCAGATCGCAGACGTGATCCAGGGCGTGTTGCCCGAAGCAGACCTCAAGAAGCGCCTCGAAAAGTTCTTCATCAGCGACGAGGCCCGTTTCCAGATGGCCCTCGAAGATGCCATTGCCCAAAAGAATTTTGACCAGGCGCTCCCGATGCTCGACGAAGCTCTAGCCAAGACCCCCGACGACAAGAAGTTGCAACTCTTGTGGGCAAAGGCAAGCCTCGGCATGGGCGACACCGAAAAAGCCAAGGAAGTCCTTGCCAAGTTCACCGAAGCCGACGACCAGTACCGCGAAGCGAAATCGTTGCTGGAGCTCCTCGACTTTCACGCCGAAGCCGCCAAGAAAGACGTTCAAGGCAAAGAAGCGATTGTTTACCACGAAGCATGCAAGCTCGCTTGCAGCGAAGATTTTGAAAGCGCATTGCAGGCATTCCTGAACTTGTACGTAGAAGCTCCGGAATGGAACGACGGCGCCGCAAAGAAGGCGATGCTTACTTTGTTCGGAGTTCTCGGTCCGAAGCACGAACTTACCTGGAAATACCGCGCCAAACTCAACACGATGATGTTTATTTAGTGGCAGTGGGGTCGAGCCTTCGGCTCTCTGAGGCATGAGCAATGAGCAAAAAAACTCAAAGCGAATCGACCTCACAGTGCTTTAGCACGACCTCATACCTCAAAGCGAAGCGACCTCTATGAATCTTGACTTCAACCGCAGATTATCTATTGCCCCGATGCTCGACTGCACCGACCGCCACGAAAGGTATTTCTTGCGGTTACTGTCCAAGCACATCCTGCTCTACAGCGAAATGGTGACGACCAATGCGTTGCTGCATACCGATCCGGACCAGTTCCTGCGCCATCAGGAATTCGAATACCCCGCGGTGCTGCAACTGGGCGGCTCTAATCCCGCCGATTTGGCCAAATGCAGCAAGATGGTCGAACAGTCCGGATTCCAGGAAGTCAACCTGAATTGCGGCTGCCCTTCGGACCGCGTGCAGAACGGAAACTTCGGCGCATGCCTCATGAAAGACAAGAACCTGGTCGCCGACTGCTTTAAGGCCATGCAAGACGCCGTGAGCATTCCCGTGTCTATCAAGTGCCGAATCGGTGTCGACGAATTCGATTCGTGGGACTTTTTCCGCGACTTTGTAGGTACCATTGTCGATGCGGGTTGCCGCGTGTTCATTATTCACGCCCGCAAGGCGTGGCTCAAGGGCCTAAGTCCCAAGGAAAACCGCGAAGTTCCGCCGCTGCATTACGACTTTGTGCACAAACTCAAAGCCGAAATGCCGCAACTGAACATCTCGATTAACGGCGGCATCAAAACGCTTGACCAGACGCTTGAACTGCTCCAGGATTTGGACGGCGTGATGGTCGGTCGCGAAGCCTACGAAAATCCGTGGTTCCTGCGCGACGCCGACGAGCGCATTTTTGGCGACGCCAACGCCGCCAAGCCCGAAAGCCGCAAAGCATTACTCGAGGCCTACCTCCCCTATGTAGAAATGGAAGCCGCCCGCGGAACGCCCGCCACCATTTTGGTGCGCCACCTGTACGGCCTCTTTAACGGCAAGCCCGGCGCCCGCAAATACCGCCAGTACCTCGGCGAAAATGCCCCCAAAACAAAAAGCCCCGCGGAACTGATCCGCAGGGCTATGGACTTGGTTACTGAGCCTTAGTCTTTTTGATTATTCAGCTTCCACGACTTCGACTTTCTTGGCGCTGAATTCCTTCGTGTCGATGCTCGAAATGGTAGAACCGTCGCCAAGGGAAATCTTGCGGATTTCTGCCGTATTGTACATGGCGACCCAAGCCGAGTTATTGTCGATAGCTACGACATCGTAGGGGTTTTCAGATTCAAAAGGTTGTTGCCAGTTAACAGCCTTTGCAGACACATTGATATTCGAAATGCTGCCCTTTCCTTTGCGATCGAGAACATACAATTTGCCGTTCACGGTCACGATTTTCGTATCGCCAGAGAAGGCGATAGCGTCAACATCATCGCAGACACCTTTTTCTCCACCATCATCGACAACCCAATAGAGCTTGCCAGACGAATAGTCGGAGATATAAATGAACGTGTCAGCACCAACTACGGATATTCCTGCAGGCTGGTACATAAATCCTTCATACGTATCCGGATCGAGGTCCTTGAACATCGCGGTCAATTTGGTGCCATCATAGACGCGAACATTCATGTTCCCCATTTCATAGGTTTCCCAATCCATGAATCCACGGTCACCGATATAGAGCTTGCCAGACGCATCCATAAAGAATCCGCCGGTCGCATCCGTAACGCCATTGATATTCTTCACGCTCTTGCTTGCAAGGTCCACTTCCACAACCGGCACCGATCCGTAGTACTTGTCGATTGCCACATAGCCTTTGCCCGTCTTGGCATTGACTTCAAACAAGGTTACACCGCCACCAAGTGCAGTACCGCTCACCCAAAGTTCAGACTTCTTTTTCTTCAGGTCAATCTTTTCAATACCGCGGTTATCGTCGGCATCGGTTCCCCAGGACTCATTGTATTCGCCATGGGTTGCCACATAGACGTTACCCTTCACAACCTTCACGACCGACGGGTTCTTCGTCACAAGAGGAATGGTGTCAAGAAGGGTTCCGTCGCTCAACTTGTAAAGGGCAAGCAAGCCGTTGTCGTTGAAAAGGGCGGTATAACCGTCATCTGACAGCGTATAACGCTGGAACACTGCAAACAGCGTGTCACCCGAAACTTCGAGGTCAGCGGCATTCGGGGTTGTGGACAGGTACGTCACCTTCAGTTCGACAGAACTGCTGGACTGCGGTTCTTCAGAGGAACTGCTAGATTCAACCTTTTCACTAGAACTGGACTTATCGTCCTTCGTGCTGGAACTGGACTTATCGTCCTTCGTGCTGGAACTAGACTTTTCGTCCTTTGTGCTGGAGCTTGACTTTTCGTCCTTCTTTTCACTGGAGCTAGAAGTCACCTTTTCGGAGCTACTGGACTTTTCGTCTTTTTTGACTGAGCTTGAGGACTTGTTCTTGCTGGACTTGGCCGAGCTGGAACTTTTGGCATCGTCAGAATCACTGCTGAGATCTTCGTCGTCCAGGCAGCTTTCGTTGTCCAAGCATTCAATGCTTGCCGAGGAACTGCTGTCGTCACCGCAAGCACTCATGAACAGCGCAAACGAGACCGATGCGAGTAATGAGAGTAGTTTTTTATTCATGGTTTGTCCTTTTCTGGCTTTACGCTATTTTAGCGCGGGGGCTAGAACCCCTGTATGATTGTGAACTTGTATTCCCTACCCGGCGCCGGGTAGGGGGTATAAATGTTCCGATAGGTTTCGTCCGATATATTGTTGACGGCAAAAACTAGGCGAGTCTTATCCCACGGCAACCAAGAAAGTGACGCGTGGTAATGCGTTACCGGAGGCTGCCTTGTAAAATTCAGTCGGTCACTGAAAATCCGGGTTCTATACGTCATCTGGAACGTTGCACTCAAATCAAACGGCAAAAAGAGCGTACCTTCGGCAAAATAGCTGCGAACAGGTTCTCCCGGCAAAAGGTTTCCTTTATAGGCCATGTTTTTTCCTTCTTCACGCGGGTCCTGGAAGGTGGCCCGCAATACGGTCTGGAACAATTTTACCGGACGGCTTTCCAGTTCAAGTTCAACACCACGAATGCACGATTCATTAATATTGAACGCTTTCATCAGGTTTCCGCTCGTAACCCAATATATTCCGTTTTCCGCATGCGTTTCAAAATAGGTTGCACGCAACAGAGAACGCTTTTGAGGGGTCGACAAATAAACCCCTGCCGAAAACCTGAGAGCCGATTCGTCTTTAAGCGAAGGACTAGAAAGCATTCCCGCATACACTCCATAAAGTTCCATCAGCTGGGGTTGCCTAAAAAATCGTCCAACCGAAACATTGGCTCCGAACCACGAATCCTGCTTTCCGAATTTCGCCTGAACCAATCCGCCCATATTCAAATCGCGGTCGGTCGACTCGTTTACCTGAGCCATTCCTGTTGACATCAGGACCCTTCCGCCACCAATGTCATCTATAGACTTAAGGATGTTTCCTTCGGCAAAAAGACTGAACCATTCAAAAAAGCGATATTCTATATTGCCCGCAAGATTCCCCGTATATCGGTTCACTTCGAAATCTTGCAAAGTCCCGCGGGATTCCCAATATTCAGCACTTCCCGACACCCTCAAAAACGCTTCAAACTGTCCAAAAACAAGATTTGCCGAAACATCGGGAATCAACCTGTACCCCGCAAGTCCAAATTCCCTATAATTCTGCGACAAAAAACCAATTTTATCAAGCGGATAATACGATGCCGAAATATTTTTTTCAAATTTCCCGGTAACACCCGTTTCTACGAGCAGATGATTGAAATATTCCGGGGTTTCTAGGCGGTACGCAAATTGGCCCATATCCCCCGTAAATTTTGCAACGACTGTCTGCAAATCCTCGGTGCCGGGGTTTCCGGCCTCCGTATGGATTACATTACCCGAAAGCGTCGAAAAATAGCCGCCACCATGAAGCATTCGATACTGCACATTTCCTGAATATTCCGTGAACTGGGCATTTCTTCGTTTGTCCTTAAAATCGTCATTGTCGTTATAAAGAGTGCCATTGCGATTCTTGAATTCATAATCATTATCGCTATGGCGCATCGACGCTGTCGCCGAGAACTGCACGCTATCTTTTACTGTGGCTATTACCTGTGCAGAACCCTCGAATGAATGGTGAGAGCCATAACTCGCCAAAACACGTCCTGTAGGATTACGCATCGCACGAACGGAATTTTTGGTGATAAAGTTAATGGCACCGCCTATCCCGGCTCCCCCAAACTTGGCAGGCACCCGGTCCTTATAGATTTCGATTTTCTCGATATTATTGAGATCGATTGCTCCAAGGTCTACTGCACCACCGCTTGCGTCATTGAGCGGCATTCCGTCAATACAAATCAAGATGTTCCTTGCCGCAATGCCACGGATGCTCACCGTCTGAAAGCTACCCATGCCCCCTTGCGTATAGCTCTGAATTCCTGAAAGTGACGACAATATTTCTGCAGCAGACAGGCCACGGCCTTCCCAGGCGGACGGCTGGATTTCCATATAGTCCGTACCAGAAACGACAACTCCACTCACCGAGGGAGCAGAAACCTCGCTCAAGCCCAAATCTTGCGTTGGAGAATTTTCATCGACCGCGACTGATTTTGCCGAAATAACCGAAACATCCTCCAGGGAATTGCCCGAAGGTTCCGCAAAGGCGCCACATAGCCCACCCCCAATAAGCGAGCAGCTAAGGACCGCAGCTCGTGCGGCCTTTAAGAAAGACGTCGTTCGCATCGTTCCTCAAAAAGCGTTTCCCACAGTTCTTCTGGCTCGGGGCTCACTCTACTCCCGGCTCCTTCACATCGCAAGCGACATTGGTTCATGCCGGTTTCGTCCTCCCTTACAGCGGCGCGACCGCTCCCGGCTCTCACGGGATTCTCTCCTTGCGGGCCACCCAGTAGGGCTCCCGCATGGGCTTTTCAGGGCACAGGAAACTTTTCGCTTTCAAATATAGAAATATTTTTACAATTTGCTATATTTAGGCTCATGACAGCAGAAGAACTCTACAAACGTCTTAGCACAATTCAGCCGGGCGCCGTCCTTTGCACCTATTCCATGGAAAAGTGCGAACAGATGCTCCCGCTCATCAACGAAATCAACGAACTGAAAAAGGAACGCGATGCCGTGATCCTCGCCCACAGCTATGTTGCCCCCGAAATCATTCTGGGCGTGGCCGACTATGACGGCGACAGTTTCAAGCTGAGCCAGGACGCCACCAAGGTAAGCGCGAAGACAATCGTGTTCTCTGCAGTGCGCTTTATGGGCGAAACCGCCAAAATTTTGAACCCGACCAAGGACGTTCTGATTCCGGGCCCGCTCACGGGTTGCAGCCTCGCCGACTCCATTACCGGCGCCGAGGTCAAGGCACTCCGCGAAAAGTACCCCGACCACACCTTCGTGTGCTACATCAACACCACCGCCGACGTGAAGGCGAACTGCGACGTGTGCGTCACCAGCAGCAACGTGATGAAGATTGTCTCTAGCCTCGAAAACGACAAGATCGTATTCGTGCCGGACGGTCTCATGGGCCAGAACCTGATCGACGAAATGCAGAAGCGCGGCATCAAGAAAGAAATCGTGCTCCACAGCGGCTGCTGCTACGTTCACGAGACCTACGATTCCGAACTCATCAATTTCTTCCGCAGCCAGAACCCGGGCCTCAAGGTCGTAAGCCACCCCGAATGCCACCCGGGCGTCGCCCTCCTCAGCGACTACGTGGGCAGCACCGGCCAGATGGTGAACTACATCAAGGAGCAGCCCGAAGGTACGCCTTTCCTGCTCCTCACCGAATGCGGCCTGAACGCTCGCATGCAGTACGAATTTCCGAACAAGACCTTCATTGGCAGCTGCAGCATGTGCAAGTACATGAAGTCGAACTCGCTCGAAAACATTTTGGAAACCTTGCGTCATCCGGAAAAGGCTCAGCACGTAGAACTTGACGAAGCAACCCGCGTTGCCGCCAAGAAGTGCATCGACGCCATGTTCTACTATGCCAGCAAATAAGGGTTATTGGTTAGGGGTTAAAAATGAAAAAACTGAAAGTTATTGCATTGCTTATTTGCCTTTGTGCCGGATTCACATTTGCCGAAGATTATTACTGGCCGCGCACCTACTATGTAAGCGCAGGCTTTGGCGCGCAGGTTTCCAAGGGCGACTTTAACGACCGCGTCCTTACCGGCAAAGATACCGCCGGAGTCAAGGGCGACATTCACCCGCCTTCAATCGCGTTTACCGCAGCCCCCGATTTCATGGTGGGCGTGAACCTCGGCGCATTCACCTTCGGACTCGGATTCCAGTATTGGAAATCGAAACAAGACATCATCGGGTTTCCCGAAGACTCCTACCAGCAGGACGTGCGCATTTGGCGTGCCGGACTTGAAGTTACATACAACTTATTCTATCCGGAATTTTTCCAGATCGGTCTTGGCGCAGGCTATTCTTACAGCAGCGTGAAATCCGAAAATTCCGCCTTCTTCGGGAGCGACGTCTACGACTCTGAATTTATGGGTTCTGCAGTCGCCTTCATTGCAAACATCCACTATTACATTACCGAAAATCTGGCCATGGTTCCGGCCATCAAGATTTACGAAAACTGGTTCAAGAACGTGCATTGTTCTAGAATCGACAACAATGATCTAGACCCGTATTTGTGGCAATCATTCGTTTTTGCCAGCGTTTCGGTGCAGTACCAATTTTAACACAGGGCGCCCAAGCGGCGCCTTTTCTAATTTGCCCTAAAGGGCAAGATAGTGCAGCTCGGCAATGCAAGTTTCAGCAAGCTAAACTTGCGCTGCACTCGCTTTTTTCTATCTTTGGCGGCGTATGAAAAAGCTATTTCTCGCAGCGCTTATTATGGGAGCCGCAGCAGCAACCGCTATGGACGATAGCGGTTGGGCCACCCAGTTTGAATCCATGTCCGCGTTCGACAGCCAATACGGCAATCGTTCCGGTTACGTCAAGCCCATTATCGACAACCTGGGCAACGTGCTCAACAGCAACTGGTATGCAAGCGCTTCCGTACCGCAGAGTTTCACCTTCGAAGCGGGCCTTCCGATTTCAATCATTCCCATTGGCGATGACGACAAGAGCTACGATGGCAAGCCGACTATCTTTGGCGACCACGGCAACCCGGAAGCACCTTCCGACACCATTTACGGAATCAAGACCCTGAACGGTCTCGGCGTATTCACCTACCCCTACCTGCAAATGGGCGCAAGCTTCTACCACTTCAGAGCCGTACTCCGCATGATGTACCTGCCCTCCATCAGCGACCTCCGTAAATTCAGCCTGTTCGGCATCGGATTCCAGTACAGCTTCGGGCACTTTTTCCAGTACATGCTCCCGAAAGCCGCCCAGCCGTTTGACGTGAGCATTGTTTACGGTTACAATTCCAGCAGCATCGGCTACCGCCCCGACGAATTCGATGGCAAGCTTGGCCTCGATGTTTCTACGCACAACTTCTCGTTCGTTTTCGGTTACAAGCCCGTCAACTTCTTCGAAGTCATGATGTCGCTTGGCTACCAGAGTGCCGAAATGCTGTCTTATGGCGAACTCTACCAGATCGACCCTTACACCAACTTCAGAAAGAACGAAATCTACCCCGACATTACCGTCAAGGGCAACAACGGATTCCGTTTCGGCATTGCAATCGCCTTGCAAATCAACTCGTTCCACCCGGTTATCGGCTACGATTACGCCGGCAAGTCCAGCTTCACGACAAACGTGCTCTACTTCAAGTCGCAATTCGGCAAGGACAAGACTCCCGACGAAATTGCCAAGGATAAGGGTTATGTCCGCGGCGGGAACGTGAAAACGCAGTCCAGCGAAACCGAGGCCCCGGTAGAACAAGCCTCCACCATAGAAGAAACTCCGGCTGATGAACCGGTTGAGGCGCCCGAAGCACCTGCAGCAGAAGAAAACTCTGCTGAGGCCTCTACCGAAGATACTTTTAACGAAGAATAAAAACTTTCTACTTTTAACTTAAAACAAAGAAGGCATCACATGATTACATTCCTGATCGGTATCGCGATTCTTATCGGCGGATACTTTACTTACGGAAAATTCGTTGAACATGTCTTCGGCCCCGACGACCGCAAGACTCCCGCCCTCGAAAACCCGGATGGCGTTGACCGCGTTCCCATGGCGCACTGGAAAAACGTCCTTATCCAGCTTTTGAACATTGCAGGCATCGGTCCTGTGATTGGCGTGATTTTGGGCATCAAGTTCGGCGCCATCGTGTTCATTCTGCTGCCTATCGGCAACGTGCTTGGCGGCGCCGTGCACGACTATTTTAGCGGCATGGTCAGCATGCGCAACAACGGCTACAACGTGCCGGCACTTTCCCGCAAGTTCCTGGGCAAGGGTCCAGCCAAGGTCGTGATGACGCTTATTTCGGTCGCCCTGATTTTGGTGGGCGCCGTCTTCACCAACACGCCTGCAGCCCTTATCAACACCCCGATTCTTGCTGGTTCTGCCGTATCGCCCACCTTGTTCTGGGTCGCGGTCGCCTGCATTTTCGTCTACTACTTTGCGAGCACCTTCTTCCCCATCGATAAAATTATCGGACGTATCTACCCAATTTTCGGTGCACTCCTGATTCTTGCCTCCCTCGCCATTTTCGTGGGAATCGTCCCGAACCTGAACGTACTCGACGAATTCTGCTTTAGCGACATCATGAGCAACTTCCACAAGCATCCGGCTGGCCAGCCGATTATCCCGATGCTTTTCGTGACGATTGCTTGCGGTATCATTAGCGGTTTCCACAGCACGCAGAGCCCGCTTGTCGCCCGCACCGAAGTCACCGAAAGAACAGGCCGTCAGACCTTCTACGGCATGATGATTATCGAAGGCCTGATCGGCATGGTCTGGGCCGCCGGCGGCATGTTCATTTACCACCAGATGCCGGAACTCCTGACTGGCGCTTCGGGCGTCAAGGTCTTGAGCGTCCTCGTTTCTACCGTGATTCCCTGGGCTCCGATTTCGATTCTCGTTGTCGTGGGCGTGATTGTCCTTGCTATCACCAGTGGCGACACTAGCCTTAGAAGCCTACGCCTCACGATTGCAGAACTCACCGGCATGGAACAGACCTCCATTCGCAACCGTCTGCTTCTTACTGTGCCTATGTTCGCCATTTGCGCCATCATCATCTTCTGGAGCAATCTGAACCCCGAAGGATTCAACATCCTGTGGAATTACTTCAGCTGGAGCAACCAACTCATGGCCGTGTGCAGCCTTTGTGTGGCCACGGTTTACCTGCGCAGCAAAAAGAAGAACTTCTGGATTGCACTCATTCCGTGCATGTTCATGACCTTCATTACTTGCGACTATATTCTTTGGGTGAGCCCCGAAAACCTGAAGGGTGCTCCGCTGGGCTTCGGTCTCGACTACAAGACCGCCCTTGTGATTGCCCTGCACGACGCCGTCATTCTCGGATTCCTGCTTTGCACTAGGGGCAAGACGCTCACCAAGATGGAAGGTTTCGATCCTGACCGCTGGAACCCCGAACTGGACGAAGGCAAGGTCCCCAAAGCTCAATAAATGGTTCTCGAAGGTTCCGTCAAGTCCATTACCTTTCATAGTCCGCAGAACGGCTTCACCGTGCTGCGGCTTATTGATAGCAACACCAAGAAGGTGGTGGTCGTTACGGGCACCTTGCCTGAACTTTCCGTAGGCGAAAATCTGCGCTTCGAAGGAGACTGGGGACGCCACCCTAAATTCGGCGAACAGTTCCAGGCCAAGCATTTCGAAATCGTCGAAACGCAAAGCAATAATCTGGAAGCCTACCTCGGCAGCGGGCTTTTCCCAGGGATAGGCCCCAAGACGGCTAAGGCCATCGTCGAAACTTTCGACGACGAACTTCGCGATATTCTGGACTACGAGCCGGACCGTTTCCGAGCCAAGAAAATCAAGGGACTTTCGGCCGCGAAGGTAGAACAGTTCCTCGCCAGCTGGCAAGAAAATCGCCACAGCCGCGAAACCTTATTGTTCCTGTACAATCACGAGATCACGGGCAGCGTTGCAAAAAAGCTGTGGATGAAATTCGGGCAGGACACCATCAGCAAAATCCGCGAAAACCCCTACATTCTCTGCGAAGAAATCTGGGGAATCGGATTCTTGAAAGCCGACGAAATCGCAATGAAAGTCGGCATCCCCAAAGACAGCCCCATGCGCCTGCAAGAGGCGATTCTTTACTCGCTGCAAGAGGCTTCACTTTCGGACGGTCACTGTTACTTGCCGAGCAACGATTTAATCGGCCGCACGCTCAAGAATTTGCGCATCGATGTCACCGACGACGACGCGATTCAAAATCTATTGGATCAGTTCAAACGCATTTGCGAAGCGGGCCGCATCAAGCGCCACGGCGATGATTGTTTCTTTCCGCCGCTCGACAATGCGGAGCAGAAAATCGCCGAAATCATCAAGCGCAGACTTAACGAAAACGAGTTGCCCACTTACGGTTTCGAGCGCGAACTCGTCGACTGGGAACGCGAACACAAGTTCAGTTTTCACCCTGTGCAGCGCGAAGCGATTCGCCTAGCGACCGCACACAAGATTTGTATCATTACCGGCGGCCCAGGCACCGGCAAGACGACGATTCTCAAGGGAATCCTTCACCTCGCCCGCAAAATGGGCGAAAACATTCTGCTCGCCGCCCCTACGGGCCGCGCGGCCAAGCGCATGGGCGACTGCTGCGGCGAAAAGGCCTACACCATTCACCGCCTGCTCGATGTCGACCCCGTCACCAAAAAATTCAACAAGAACGAATTCAACAAGCTTGACTGCAACTTGCTGATTGTCGACGAATTCAGTATGGTTGACACCTGGCTTGCGGCCTCGCTCCTCGACGCCGTGCCCGAAACGGCCCGCATCGTCTTTGTAGGCGATGCCGACCAGCTCCCGAGCGTGGGCCCGGGCAACGTCCTCAACGATCTGCTGCAGTGTCCGCGCATTCCAAGTGTGCGCCTGCAGCACATCTTTAGGCAATCCGGCGACAACGACATCGCCGACAAGGCCGCTAAAATCAATCAGGGCATAACGCCCGCCCCGATCGAAGGCCCGAACTTCCACTTTGTCCCGTTCGAAACGCCCGAAGAAGCCAAGCTCCACTTACAGCGACTCATCGCCACCGGCGTGCGTAGCAAAATCGACATCGACCTTAAATCCGACTTGCAGATTCTTGTCCCCATGCGCAAAGGTCCGCTTGGCATCATTGAGCTGAACCCGTTCCTACAAGACCTCTTGAACCCGGGCGTTCCGCGCCACAAGATGGTCGGCATCGGCTGGAGCGTGGGCGACCGCGTCATGCAAATCAAGAACAACTACGACAAGAACGTCTTTAACGGCGACGTCGGAATCGTCTACAGCATCTACAAAGAAAAGCGGAAAATCGCCGTCTTCTTCGACGACAAGCTCATCACCTACCAAGACGACGAACTCGACGAACTGCAACTCGCCTACGCCTGCACCATCCACAAGAGCCAGGGCAGCGAATACCCCGCCGTCATCGTGATTCTCGACTCCAGCCACTACGTGATGTTGCAACGCAACTTAATCTACACGGCAATTACCCGCGCGAAAGGCCACGTGTGGATTCTCTCTGCTCCCGGCGCCTTCCACCAGGCCGTCCGCAACAACCGCAGCACCCGCCGCTACACCCGCCTTAAAGAACGCTTGGGATGATTGAGGTGCGAGGCATTTTACGCCGTTCGGCTATTCCGCATCCTTGAGGCAACGGACAGGAAGTAAAGCTTCATTAGGATCATTGACAGCACCTCCCTTGCCAGAAAAGGACGTCCTCCCCCATAGCTGAATGGACAAGACGTATCCATCGCTAGAGAAGAAAAACGCGCTATAGCCGCTGTAACTGAAAAAATCTCCATAATGCGATTCAACTAACGCTCCTCCAGTAGGCACCGCAGAAAATCCATAGGCATCTGAACCGCTGTAATCATTCGTCCAACCACTGATAGACCTGAGCTCATTGCTAGCTTTATCTATTCCACCCACGGTCGTAAGCAAAATTTCAAATTCTTCCTTTTTAGGCAAGTGCCAACCACTGGGGCAAACGGTATCCGCCACAGACAAACTGTACAATCGTCCCCCAGCTTCACAGGTTACAGGCGCATCTTCGTAACAACGGCTAATGTCATCATTAGGGCCGGCGTAATTCAGATTTTCGGCCATCCAGACCTGGTCTCCGATTTTCACGGTCTTGTACTTTTTACCGTCACGATCGTCCGTCATGGTTCCATAATCAATATCCGGATTAAAACGGAATTCCTTCGGCACATCATAGCTCCAGTCCTTCAAATTAGTCCAACCATTCACCGTACAGTAAAAGCTCCCGGTAACGCTATCAGCCCTTTCAATGATCCGGCCAACATCTCCAGCTTCACATTTTTCATCGCGCCTAACGAAATCTACATCCACCGCTTTCCGCCAACTTGGGGGTTCGCCAGGTGCCGCACCATTATTATACCAAAGAATAGCATCAGGGCAACTATCGCAATAGTAATAGGCTCCATCTTTAGGACTTTTGCTAATTTCTCCACGGCGCTTAAAAGTACAGCCATCGAGCATAAGTGTACGATCTTCTTCGTTAGCGTCCACCCAGCGACCAAGAATTTCGTCGAACTTTTCTACATCACCCCTGTCACCTTCACGCAACTGGCCATCAAACCCAGAAGCAGGGACTTCCTCTTGTTTAGGTTCATCTACAGGTCCATCTATACACGACCCCCTGAGCCAAGTCCAAATTTTCGATTTCTTGCAATAAAAGCAAATGTCGGAGTCATAAATTGAACTATTCTTATTATTGACATGCCTTGCCACAGAGTCTGTACTATAAGCAGGATAAGCAGGACAAAAACCAATGTCATAAATTCTAGACCAGAAATCATTTATACGCTTTATATAGTCTTGACTACTCGGAAGAGAACCTATTTTCCAACCCAAGATATCCCGGTAGATTGCATCAAGTTTTCCTTCAAAATATTTATTTTGCGCTTCATCCGCAATTTTTGCTTTGGCAATTTCGTCATTCCATTTACCGTCTTCCTTGATGTCAGCTGCAAAATCCTTCAAGAATTCCGCTAATTTGCTTTCGCCACCATAGCATAGCGAGAGTACACTAACAGCGAGCAACTCTGCACTTCCCTTATCGCCGGCAATACTCATGTCTACAAAACTTGCAAACGAGCCCATAATGTAAAACGCGCTTAAGACATCAACCTCGGCCAGTATCTTAGCTGAAAAAAATTTGAGTCCTTGTTCGAGCAGATAAAAGACGCGATCCTGTTCCAAGTGCGTAAGCACATTGACATTCACCGTATCATGGTCGCTCAGGTCGGCGAGTGCGTTCAAGGTAATATTACTGCCCGAAACTTCGAAAAGGACATAAGGGCTCGACAAGGTCACTCCTGGCACAACAAACGAGCCGTCTTTATCTGACTGAACTTTTCCTTCAAAATATTTTCCAGTTTGGGCAAAGGTTTTTGCATCCAGTTCGTAAATCTTGACTTTGGTTCCAGCGCGGAACGGTCCCTTCTGGGCAACACCGTAAATCGTCTTGTCCTTGATGACTGCTGCAGGCACGGAGTCTGTCGCCGAAGAATCCGGTTCGCGCGCCGAACTACTCGAGACATTCTCTTTGGCAGACGAAATACCCTTGCTGCTAGACGACAACTTTACCTTAGCGCTGCTGCTGGAGGATATTTCTTCTATATCTTCTACAGACGAGTCGATAGACGTTTCCACTACCAAATCGTCGTTCCCGCAAGCAACAAGCAAGACAACAATGCTTAACAAGACATGCCATTTTGTATAAACCATAATCACCTCCGTCGATTATTTCGCATCCTTGAGGCAACGAACAGAAAATTCCGATTCCTTGGAGTCATAATGAGGAACGCCTTCCTCATAATCGTATACTACAGAGGCTTCATCCGTTCCCAACAGCATCACGTACACGTATCTTTCATTGTATTCAGTTGAAGTCAAGAAAAACGCAAAACTGCCAGCAAGGTTGTATTCAGGCATGCGGTATGAATAAATATGCTTTCCTCCTGCAGGCACCGCAGAAAAACCGACCACATCTAGGCCTTGAGTCCAGCTCGTGTATTCATTCTTCCAACCGCTGGTAGCCTTGAACATATCGGCAAGACTGTATTGCGCCTTGTCATATTTGTCATACACTCGTTTTACAGCAGAGAACAATGTTTCGAACTCTTTCTTTGATGGCAAATGCCAGCCTTCGGGACAAACATCCCTTGCCACATCCCATTTATAAAGGCGCCCTCCCGTTTCGCAGTTTTCAGAGACATCATCGTAGCAATGCCCTATCCCGTCACCCGCATAATTCAAGTTTTCTGCCATCCAGGTCTGGTTACCAATCTTTACAGTCCTATACGTCTTGCCGTCACGTTTGTCTGTCATGGATCCATAATCAATATCTGGATAAAAACGGTATTCCTTCGGCACATCAAAACTCCATGCCATAAAATCCACCCAACCATTCGCGGAACAGTAATATCTATTTGTGACGGTATCTATTCCGGCAATAATCCGGCCAAAGTCTTCACTATCGCATTTATTATCTCGCTTAATGAAATCTATTTCCCGCGCTCTCTTCCAATCGTATCCATCTATTCCTACTTCAGAATCCATATAATACGCGCAAACATAATAGGTTTTATCCCTGGGATTCAAGCCAATTTCGCCTTCACGCTTATGCGTACATCCATTGAGCATAAGGGTAACATAGTCATAGCTTACATAATCCGCTATTATCCACGCCTTTAAGTCTTCGTCATACTTATATATACGACCCGTCGAGTCGCCTTTCTGTAGTTCCCCATCAGTTCCTGCAGCCCATCCATACGTATCTACAGTTGAGTAATCAGCACGAAAAAACGCGCCACCTCGGCAAATATCCCATGAATTGTTGCCTGTGCGAATAAAAGCACCTTCATCTTTACATTCTACATTGCATTTGCTCCAACCTCGAAAGCCACACAACATCTTCTTTATATACTTTCCAAATTTCGGAACAGGACCGCTTTTCCAACCCATAATATTATTATGGATTCGTTCTACAATCTGCACATCGTAATCAAACCTGGTTCCAACATTGTATCTAGTGGTTTCGTCATTCCATGTACCATCCTTCCTAAAATCATTCCCAAAAGTGTCCAGGAACATAATCAAATAATTCTCGTTACGGCCAACAAGAACGCTAGTAGCAAGCAAAGCAGCACTTTCTTCGCTATCGCCAAAAATATTTATGTCTTCAAAATTTTCAAATTCGCGACCAAAATAAAACGCTTTGGAAACTTCGGACTCGGCCTGTTTCTTGGCAGCAGCAAAGTCCATCCCCTTCCCGAACAGGAAAAGAATACGTTCATACGTCATATGCGTAAGCAAGTTGACATTCACCTTTTCGCGTTCATCAAGATTGGCTAGAGCACGCAAGGTGATTTCATCGCTAGACTCTTCACCTATCACCTCATGAGGGAACTTGCCTGCCAGCTCATTACGGAACTTGCCTGTCACCTCAAAAAGAGCATACGGGCTCGTCAATTCCACATTCGACACCTTGAACCCACCATCACCAACTGAATCGACTTCTCCAGAAAAAAACTTTCCCGTTTTAGTCAAAGTTTTTTCATCCAATTCGTAAAGTTTGACAGTGGACCCGGCGACGAACGGCCCCTTCTGGGCAACACCGGAAATAGTCCTGCCTTTTTCTTCCTCCGCAAATTCCGAACTACTTGAAGAATTTTCTTCGGCAGACGAATACACCGCGCTACTGGACGAAGACTCGACCCTACCACTACTGCTAGAAGAATCTTCGATATCTTCAACAGCCGCATCGAAAGACGTTTCAATGACCAAATCACTGTCGTCCCCACAAGCGGCGAGCATGACTACAAAGCCTAGAAAAACAAACCATTTAATACAAGCCATAGACAGCCCCTTCATAGCCCAAGCGCATTATTTACCAATATATATTATTTGATGTAGAAACGCAATTATCGCAATCACAAAAAATTCCCGCAGATTTCTCCGCGGGAAATTTTCAAATTCGCTCATACCTCGAAGCGAGTCGAAGACGAGCGACCTCATCGCTCAAAGCGACGGAGTCGCGACCTACTACAGTTCCACCACTTCAGTCCAGCCGAACGGGTCGGGTGCTTCACCGAACTGGATAGCGGTGTACTTCGTGAAGAGTTCCGTGCAGACCGGGCCCGGATTCTTGCCGTCACCGTAGGTGAATTCCTTGCCGGCAACCGGATCCACGATCTTCTTGATCGGGGTAATCACGGCGGCGGTACCGCATTCGGCAGTTTCGGAGAATTCAGCGAGTTCTTCGAACGGAACCTGGCGGCGTTCCACAGTGTAGCCGAGGTGTTCAGCCAGCTGCTGCAAACTCTTGTTGGTGATAGACGGCAAAATGGATTCGGACTTCGGGGTCACGTAGGTCTTGCCCTTGATACCGAAGAAGTTTGCCGGACCACATTCGTCGATGTACTTCTTTTCCTTCGCATCCAGGTAGATGGTGCTGGAGTAGCCGAGTTTCTTGGCTTCGGCGAGGGAAAGCAAGCTGGCAGCGTAGTTACCGCCGACCTTCACCGTACCCGTACCCTGCGGAGCGGCGCGGTCGAAGTTGCGGCTGATCATCATGTCGACCGGCTTGAACCCGTCCTTGAAGTACGGACCCACCGGAGTCACGAACATCATGAGCAAGTATTCATCAGCAGGCTTCACGCCCACTTCCGGGCTCATACCGATGAGGAGCGGACGAATATAGAGCGTTGCACCGTAGCCATACGGCGGAACAAAGCGCTTGTTGGCCTTCACCACGGTGTGGACCATTTCGCGGAACAATTCAACAGGCGGCACAGCCATGAGTACGCGGTTCGCGGTATTCTGCATGCGCTTGGCGTTTTCGTCGACGCGGAAAATACGGACCTTGCCGTCCTTGCCCGTGTAAGCCTTGAGGCCTTCAAAACCTTCCTGGCCGTAATGCAAGCAAGTAGCGGCCATGTGGATGCTAATGTCCTTGGAAGATGACAGCTCAATCTTGCCCCACTGACCATTGCGGTAGTAGCAGCGTACATTGTAATCGGTGTCATAATAACCGAAGGGGAGCGTCTTCCAATCGACAGTATTCAAATCAACTTGCATAGTATTCACCTTTTTTTGCAATTTGTGCATTTTTAAAGGTATCGTTCGGTACCGAAAGAAAAATACAATTATCGCAGGGATTTTGGCTCGCAACTTTCAAAAAAAAAGCCCTTTTGACGTACAAAGGGGGCGATGCTCCCAATTAAGTACATAGAAAAGAACGGCCACTTTTTTCTATCTTACTCAGCGATGAATTCCCTTTTGCAAAAAGCAATCGAAGGCAACCGCCTCTCCCCCGCCGAAGCACTCGACATTCTGAAGAACGCCCCGTGGACCGAGGTCGCCCAGGCCGCCAACACCGTGCGCCACCGGATCAATCCGGGCAACAAGGTGGGCTATACGGCTTTTCGCATTGTGAATTACACGAATGTCTGCGAAATCACTTGCAGCTTTTGCAGCTTTTGCCGCCCGGCGCATAATCCAGAAGCCTACGTGCTTAGTTTGGACGAAATCCGAAAGAAAACGCTCGAAGCGAAGGCCAAAGGAGCCGACCAGATTTTTTTGCAAGGTGGCGTGAACAAGGATATTCCGCTTGAATACTACACCGATGTTCTGAAAATGCTTACGCAAGAACTCGACGTGAAAGTTCGCGGTTTTTCGCCGGTGGAGCTCGTGCGCATCGCCGAATTCAACGGAATCACGCTCGACGAGCTGCTAGATATTCTTAAAGAGGCGGGCCTGAGTTCTGTGCCGGGTGCCGGCGCCGAGATTCTCTCCGACCGTATGCGTCAAATCCTGAGCCCGAAAAAATTGCCCGCCCAAGTCTGGTGCGACACGCTCGCCACCTGCCACAAGAAGGGGCTCCCCGGTAGCGCAAACATCGTCTTCGGTAGCGTCGAGACGCCCGAAGAAATCATCGAGCACCTGGAATACGTGCGCAAGACTCAGGACATCGCGCACGGATTCAAGAGTTTTGTGGTTTGGACATTCCAGCCGCAGACAGACAAGTTCCCGATCCGCCACGTGCGCGGCGACGAATACCTCAAGCTCCTGGCACTTTCGCGCCTGTACCTCGACAACATCCCGCACATCGAAGTTTCGCTCCTTGGCATGGGACTCTCGCTCGGCGAACTCGGCCTACATAGCGGCGCCGACGACATCAACAGCATCGTCATCGAAGAAAACGTGCTCCAGAACCACGGCCTCACCAGCATCGAGCAAGCCGAAGATTTCATCAAAAACGCCGGTTTTACCCCCTACCGCCGTAGTCTTAACTTTGATTAAGGCAAAAAAAACACCGGTCAGCCTATTCAGCTTAACCGGTAATCACCAGAGAGAGAATTCTAAAAAAAATAGCCAGGCGGCGAATTAAGCGCGCTTGGCGTACTTCTTGAAGCTCTTGATCAGCAGGGCAGCGAGAATGCAGTACATATTATCCTTCCATCCTTTTTTTTCGACGTTTTATCGCCATTTTTTAACAGCGCGCCAAATTTAACAAAAATTTACTAACGCGTCAAGGGGAAATAATATATATTCCGCAACTTTTTTTAAAAGCCCCCCCCCTTTGGAGGATAGGGCGTTGCGGGATGTGCCCGCAGAGGGGGTAGCGAAAGACGAAGGCTGTAGCGAGGGGGAGACCTCCCCCCTTTTCTTTGTTTTTCAGGCTAAAATTTGGTATTTTTGGGGGCATGAAACGAATTATTTTATTTTGCCTAGCCGCTGCCCTGTGCGCACAAGCACGGCCGTCCCTGCAAGTGGATCGGGAACGAGTGGAATCGGGCAAGACCTTTGGACTCCAGCTTGTATTCCCGTTAGCAGAACTTCCTGAAAACCGTAGCGATTTACAAATCGAGACTGCCAACGGTTTTTCGCTCGTCAAGCTCGACAGCGCCGACCAGGTGATTCGCCCCAGCATGGAAGACATGTTCAATTCGTTTTTCAGTGGCGGGAGTCGCGGCGGTTACAAGGCACGCGTTTACACCTTTAATCTAAAAGCGCCCAAAAAGACGGGCAGACTCAGCGTCGGTCAGATTTTCTTGACCATCGACGGCCAAAAACGCAACCTCACCGGCGACATTCCCATCAGCATTCAGCGTGCCTACACCGATGACGCCCTGGCCGTAAGCCTTACCCCGAGCAAGAAGTCCGTTTACGAGGGCGAACAGTTCAGCGTAACGCTCGGATTCCACACCTACGAGCACTTTGAAGGCGGCCTGCAGGCCACCGACATGAACACGGGCGACGACTTTATCGTTCACCGCAGCGACCTAGCCAACATGAAGTTCGAACCGGTTGACGGCAGCCGTCGCGAAATGCAGGCTAGCGCCAAGTTCGCCTGGTTAGCCTCCACCAAGAGCGGAAACCTGCAAATTCCGCCGTTCAAGTTCAAGTACACCAAGCGCGGCGAACCCAAGGTGGTCGAAGAAAACAAGCAAATGGGCGGCATGACATTCTCGAGCAGAAGCGTCAAGCAGGAATCTGTAGAAACCGAAACCCAAACCCCTGCTATTAATATTACCGTAAAGCCGCTACCTACCGAGGGCAAACCAGCCAACTTTAGCGGTATGGTAGGCAACTACAGCTTTAACGCCGACTTTGACCGCACAAGCCTCAAGGTCGGCGAAGCCATGACGCTCACCATCAACATCAAGGGCGACGGCCTGCCAGGTTCCATTACCGACCCCAAGCTCCCCGACTTTGGCGAATTCCGCTCGGTGCCCCCCGAAAACGAAATCAACAAGAAGGTGGTTGGCAACAAGGTGATTACGACCAAGAACATTCGCGTGTTCCTGTACCCCAAAAAGAAGGGCGAATTCACCATTCCCGAAATTACTTATTCCTGGTTCAACCCGAGCAAAAAGGCTTACGAAACCGCCAAGGCGGGCCCCTGGAACGTCGTGGTCGAAAAGGGTGAAGCCGCTGCCGAAGCCATATTCCAGGCGCCGGTCGCCCAAGGCCCCGCCGCCGTGCAAAAGCAAGAAATTGAATCGCTCGGTTCCGACATCCGCTTTATCCATAAGGTGAACGATGCCAGCAACACGACCGCCCCCTACAAAAGCATTGTTTACTGGGTGATTTTTGCCGCCGCGATTCCGTTCTACCTGATTGTCACCTTTGCCGTGCGCAGTCGCCGCAAGCACAACAGTGACGCCGCTCTGGTGCGTAAGGGCAAGGCCGACAAGATGCTCAAGGTCCGATTTGCAAACGCCCGCGAAGCCTTAAAGAAGGGCGACGCCAAGGCGCTTTATGCAGCCCTCGAAAACGGCCTCATCGATTACCTGAGCGACAAGACCAACCTGGAATTCAAGGGCATGACCAGAGCGCAAATGAACGAAGAACTCGAAAAGCTCGGCGTCAAGAACGAAACCATTACGGCTATCGACAGCTGGCTTGACAAGTGCGCATTCGCCAGATTTGCTCCGGTGAACCCGACCAAGGACGAGCAGCAACAAATGCTCAAAGACGTCGAAAAATTGTGCGAATTAGTAGGAAGCAGGAAGTAGGAAGTATGAAGTTGAAAGTCTTTCTTTTTTCTCTTATCGTCTTGATTGTTGGCACAGCAAGCTCTTTTGCCGCGGAACATTGCAACGGAATCGAATCCGGCGTCGTCTATTATAACGAAGGCGAATTCGAGCGAGCCATTGACGAATGGCGCACCTGCATTGACAACGGCACCGAAAATTCAGACCTTTACTACAACTTGGGCAATGCCTACTTTAGGGAAGGCAAGATCGGCTTTGCCATTTATTATTACAAGTCGGCTCTGCGCCTCGCCCCCAACAACGACGACATCATTCACAACCTCAAGTACGCGCAGGCCATGACCCGCGACAAGGTTGAAGAAGACGGCGAAGAAAACCCGCTTCTCTCCGGCCTGTTCAAAGCCCACCACGCACTTTCATTAAGGACTCAGATGTGGGTGTTGCTCGGAATTTTCTGGGCTATTGCACTTGCCGCCATCGCAAGGCGCATCAGTCGCAGTGGCAGAACCAAGAACGTGCTAATCGGCACCATGTTTGCTTTATCTAGCGTTTTCTGCATTATCGCGATGAGTGCCGGCTACAAGATTTTTGTCGCCGAGACCAACATCGAAGGCGTCGTAACCGCAAAAGATGCCGACGTGACAAGCGCCCCGAACAACAAGTCGCAAACGCTGAACACGCTTTCTGAAGGCACTACCTTCGAGGTGCTTTCGGAACAGGGTGGATTCGTCGAAATCCGTCTCGGTGAAAAAATCCGCGGCTTCGTCAAGACGAGCGACGTCGGAATCGTGAAGTAGAAAAACTACTTCGCCTTCTTGCTGCCCTTCGCGGCGGAAAGCTTCTTGAATTCTGCCTGGGCCTTGCGCATGTCGGCCATAAAGGCCTCGTTTGTATGCAGGCTCGGGTAAGCACCCGAAACAAGCACCTTGGAGGCATCCACGTCGCTCTGCCAGTGGAACCCGGCAATCACGCGGCTCTGGCCCCATTCGTATGCGTATTTCAACAAGGCATCCTGAGCAGACGGGTTCACCTCAATCAGCAACATAGCCATAGACCATGCACGTACGGTATGCCCCGACGGGTAAGAACCATTCGTTCTCAGGCGTTCTTCTTCGGACGGAACCAGGGTCGGTTCGTTAAAGCGGTCGTAAGGGCGACGCCTCATGTAATGCCTCTTGGGAAGGCTCCCCACCTGCTTAAGCGTCCGGATTCCTCGTTCGAGCAGGTTCATGATGGCGGGAGTCTTCTTTGCCGAAATTTCCATGCCGAAGGGTTCGCTGAACATCTTGGCCATCTCTTCAACCGTTTCTACCGCCTGGGCTACGGCCAGGGCCGCACGCGCGGAATCGGCACGCATCTTTTTACCCCAAATGTACTGCGACATATCGTACATGAACTGCGGAGACATAGTATCCGGGGGCGCCGGGTAGAAGTTCAGTGCGTTCGGGAGCGCATCTGCTTCCACGTAAGGTTTGACATCTGCAGCGAAACTGCAAAGCGACGCGCAACAAAAGGCGACTACGATAAAAACTTTCTTGATAAGATTGTTCATGCGATGAATATAAATAAAAAAGATTATCTTTTCAAATGCTAATCCCATGAAAAAATGCCGTCGTAAAAAACACGCTCCCATGAACCGTTCGCAAATGATGCAGGCGGTCCATTCGGAAGACACCCGGCCCGAACTGCTTGTGCGGCGGGCGCTGTTTAAGGCGGGGCTGCGTTACAGGCTGCATAGGCACGATTTGCCCGGCTCGCCAGACCTGTTTATCCTCAAATACGGCGTGGTTGTATTTATAAACGGCTGCTTCTGGCACCAGCACGGCTGCAAGTTCACGAGCCGCCCCAAAAGCAATCCTGAATTCTGGAACGAAAAATTCACGAACAATATGGTGCGCGACATCAAGACGAACTGGAAACTTTCGCTACAAGGCTACCGCGTTGCAACCATTTGGGAATGTTCCATCAAGAACGACTTTGACCGTACCATCGAGCGCCTCAAGGCATTTATCACAAGCGACGAAGAAAGCATCGAGATTTGAACCATTAGTCGGAAAATAGATTATCTTTTTCGTTGATTTAAGAAGGGTATAAAATGCACATTCTTGAAAAGATCAGTGAACTTGTCGGCAAGTGGATGGCGGTTGTCGTTTTGGCAATCGCGGCGCTCTCGCTGTTCCTGCCGAAATCCACGCTCTGGATTGAGCTCAGCTGGGTGAATTACCTCTTGATGGTCGTGATGTTCGGCATGGGGCTCACGCTCAAGCTGAGCGATTTTGCACTTGTGTTTGCCCGCCCTAAGGAAATTACCATCGGGTGTGCGGCGCAGTTCATTATAATGCCTGCACTTGCGTTCTTGCTCTCCAAGATTTTCGGGCTCGATGCCGCCCTCATGGCGGGCGTTGTTCTTGTTGGAACTTGCCCAGGAGGCACTTCGAGTAACGTTATCACCTACCTCTCGAAGGGCGATGTCGCGCTTTCGGTCGGCATGACCAGCGTGAATACGCTGCTCGCTCCCGTGCTGACGCCGGCGATTACCTACCTGTTGCTTCGCACCACCGTGAACGTGGATGTGATGGCCATGTTTCTTTCCATCGTGAAAGTCGTCATCGTGCCGATTGCCCTCGGGTTCGTCATCAACAAGTTTTTTGGCAAATGGACCGCCCGTGCCGTGAAAATCTTGCCCCTCGTCTCGGTAATTGCAATCGCGATGATTGTAGCCGCAGTCGTCTCGCACAATGCATCGAAGATTCTCTCTACGGGTGCCATCGTGTTCGCCGTCGTAATTCTCCACAACCTGCTCGGTTACGGCTGCGGATTCGGTCTCGGGAAGCTGCTGAAATTCTCGACACCCAAGACAAAGGCGCTTTCCATCGAAATCGGCATGCAGAATTCCGGACTCGCTACAAGCCTTGCGGCAACAGCGTTCTCGGGACTTGCCATGGCGACTGTGCCTGGCGCCATATTCTCCGTGTGGCACAACATTTCGGGAGCGATTTTGGCGAATGTTTATCGCCGGAAGGAATAGCAGGCTTTAAAAAGGCTATCTTTCTAGCAGCTTTTAGGAGTTTATATGAAAATGAATTATGCCGAATGGGTTTGCCCGGAATGCAAGACCAAGAACCGCGAAACTTGCAACATGTGGATGTACGGCAGTCCGATTCGCGAATGCAAGGCCTGCCGCAGCGAATACCTGGACAGGCGCTGGCGCGAGGTGGCAATTGACGGATTTGATCCGCGTAGCAAGAATGCAAAATTCTACGCAAAAGGAGCCGCATTCCTTTTGTCAATGGCAATAATCTGCGGGGTATTACTTCAAACTTCATTCGTACATGGAAACAATTTCACAAAGCTTACCCTGGCGTGCATCCTATGCTCGCTATTCGGCGTCGTTAGCGGATTCATCGCGCTCCGGATCAAGCTCGGCTTCGCAGCCAAGGACAACGATAAGTTTATGGCCGAATCCAAGGCGCGCCTAGGCGACCCGAAATACGTCGAAAAATTACGAAAGTTTGGATACAAAATTTAAATCACCTTCTCATGCGCCCCGAATACCAAGGCCAAAGCATCGGCAAGGAACTCGTGGAACGTATCAAGGAAATCTACAAGGATTACCAGCCTGTGGACGTAGGTTCCTTTTTCACCCAATAGCCGCCAGTCTTTTTAGAACCACGACGTTCAATAAGTTCTTTTTTACGCAAAGACGAAACAACCTTATCAAGTGTGTCAATAGGCATTTGTAGTCTGCCAGAAAGTTCTTTTATCATAACTCCAGGTCTTTTTGTGATTTCCAGGAACACTTTCTGCTGTGTTTCATTTAGTTCAATTTTTAATCCGCCACTTAATCCGCCACTTAATCCGCCATTTAATCCGCCAACATTGCTCTTTTCTGGCACATGATCAGTCAGCGGAATCTCCGCTATAAAAATATCGTTATCCACAAATTTGGGTTTTAGCCCAGAATAAATTTCGCACAGGTCACTAATTTTACGGATACCCGTACCGAGGTATTCCGCAAACCCCATCTGTGCAAACATTGTGGCAATATGCGGATTCTTAGGATAAGAACAAAGTTGAGATGCTATTTTCTCGTACGCAAAGGGCTTATTCGCATTATTCGTCACAAGCTTATCTTTATAAATAACGAGTGTTGTTGGAATCGGATTCATGTATTCACGATGAATCAGCATATTCGCAATCACTTCTCTAAAAATCTTGTCACGCAAAGAGAGTCTTGTTTTCCCATCCAAATAGAATTTGTCTGGGAGATGCTTTTCGATAAACCCGTTCAATAATTCGTAACCATCAATCAGGTTGCATGTAACAGTCAAGCGATCATCGTAACGCATCAGGTCTTGTTTGCGGACTATTGCTTCAATTTTATAATATGGCAAATAACTTGAAATCGCTTCGTCCGTGCCGAACAGCATAAGTGCAGCAAGTGTATAGCCCGACTTTCCAATGGTAGAATCATAGCGAATCAAACCAGCCGCTTTGAAAAAATCTTCCTTGTTCAACTTGAGCCACGGGTGATTGGACCTGATAGAACGAATCAAATCCTTGGCCTTCTTAAGCATTCCGCGTTTAATATCAATTTCGCGAAGCCCCGGATAAACGGTATTTTCCGTATAGCTGTTGCTTTTGCGCAAATACATTGCACTAATTGCGCTCTGCGTCTTTACCACAAAATCGCCATCGACGCTACGGTCGAAGACCTTCTTGCCGGTCTTGTGGACCTGCGAACTGGCGGGAACAAAGAAGTAGATCAATTTTTTGTCTTTGTAATCAACAACTTGCGGGTCAATCAAGTTCTGAGGATCCAATTTTTCAGGATTGTTGCTTAAATTCGCTATTTGCTTGCAAATTTTTTCGACGCAATTGGGATCAACGCCCTCAATTTTTTTGTCGTCTGTAACACCAAGGACAATATGGCCCCCATTGCGGTTTAAGAATGCCGCAACAGATTCAAAAAGATTGTCGGGCAATGCAGTCTTTGCCCTCTTGAATTCGACCGTCAAGCCTTCGCCCTGACGAATGATTTTTCCCAATTCTTTTTCATCCATATCGGCACCCCTTTCATCCTCTCGGGTAACGCAGTTTCGCACCGCATTTTGGGCAACGCAGAATCAGTTCCTTAAGCCGTTTGATTTCCGCATCTTTTTCTTCTAGTACCTTGGCAAAATCCCCGATGGCGTTGTTAGCACCGCGATTCGGGCCTCCGTTGAATTTTCCGAAAATTTCATCGAACATAATTATTCCTTATAAATTTTAGTTGAACGTCGCCATTGGGCGACAATTTGACTGGCCGTTGCGATTACGCCGAAAAACAGCGCACAACATGCCCTTGCTTATTTGTTATGTATTGAGATTTTCCACGCCTTGCGCGGAATGGGATGATCTTGCAATCCTGTTGGCGGGGGCTTTCCCCGGCGTTACTTGCCACTCTTTCAAGTGGACTCGAGTAGGTCGTATTCCTACCAGCTATCCAACAGAACCATCAAGAAGGTTGATGGGCCCCGCCGCGAATGCACGTACGGACCCGAAGGTCTATGTCGACTGTCACGAGGATTATCGAATATCGGCTACAATATACACAAATAGATTGTCAAAGTCAAGGGATATATTATTTATCGCAACAATGAAAAAAAGCCCCTAAAATTGTCATGCCGGGTTTGACTCGGCATCTCCTTTTCTCTTCCAATTATTTATATTTCCCATTGACATAGCCCCGTACCGAATGGTGCGGAGCGACCGGAATTTTTGAGATTCGTCTCTTATTCTCGCAACTGAAACTACCACTTTCAAACCAATCGAGAGTAAGACGAACACTCACGTCCCATCTGGGGCGTGGGTCGTTTGTGCTTATTGATTGGTAGGGTGTGGTAGCCCTCAGTTGCGGTAAGCACGCAAGAACGACTCCACGCCTTTTTTTTTTCAAAAAAGTTGGAAATCGTTCATTTGCTGCAGGGACTTATCTCGCTGATAAGGATGCCCCTATGGCAAAAATTGAGGTCATACAGACCGTTGATACATCGAACTTTAAGGCCGCTAACGCCGAAGAGCTGAAAAAGCAGATTGTTCACTATTTTGCCGAAAAAGGCTGTCCTCCAACAGTTGAAATCATTTCCGACAATACTGTCAAAATCATATTCGATACAGAAAACCTTGAATATGCCGAAAGGAATTTTCAGAAAGCGTCTTTAGCTTGCAGTGAAGGGCGTTTCAATGCGGCAATGGATTTGCTGCATAAGGCAATCAAGGCTTGTCCTGGATATTCTGAAGCTCATCGCCTTCTAGGCCAAGTTTTCTACCAGCAGGGCGAAATAGAGAAGGGCATGAATGAAGTCCTTGAGGCTCTTCTCATCGACCCGAAAAACATGTGGGCTCTCATCCTGATGGGAAACATCCTCGCCAATGGCAAGAACAATGCCGATGCCGCAGACAAATATTACAAAAAAGTTCTAGAATACTATCCCGACAATGCCATCGCGCTCAACAATGTTGCGGGTACGCTCATTCGGAAAAAAGATTATGACAGCGCCATTCACTACATGAAACAAGCCCTTGAACTGGACAATACCTACACAAACAGCTATTATGGGATTGCTTTAGCATACTATCACAAGGATGATTTGGACAACGCTTTTGAATACGCAAGTCAAGGTGCGCTGAAGGGCGCAAACCGCGCAGAAGACCCCGGTGTCCGTCAAGAACTTTTGAAATTGCTATTGACTATAGCAAGAGATATTGCAGAATCAACAGACTACGAATCCAAGGTATTTGAATTTGCACACAGCCTTGAAACCAAGTATAATGTAACCATCAAATTTGAGCGCGATGACGAGCAGGACACCTTAGCACATTTGGAATTCGCCGATTTCCATCACAGCAAGGATCACGTAGTTAAATACAAGAAGGATGGCAACTACTGTCATTACATGCTTCATGAATTGACACACCTAGAAATGATGCTTTCTGCCCAAAGAAATGGAAAACTCCAGACCATCGGATTTACGCAGAAAAATTTTGACGCATTCTTGCTAGATTACAAACGTCATTTTGACGAAGTCAAGAAAAAGATTGGCGCAATCCAATCAGAAAAGTTGGCGAAGCACTTGTTCCAGGGATTGTCATTGCAGGTGATGAATGCCCCGCTAGACTTGTTCGTGGAACAGAAAATTTATGAGAAGGCGGAATTCAGGCCGCTTCAGTTGACATCTTTATTTGCAATGGAATCAAGCAACATCGATGCCGTGTGACAGACCGCGAATGTTGCTGAATTTCCGCAAATTATCAAGGACACGAATAAACTGTTGAACATGCTTCAATCCTTGCTTTTACGCAAACTCTATGGATTGGATTTTGTCAATCAGTACAAGCCATCGCAAAACATGATGAACAGGGCAACAGAATTCTTCAAGGCATTTGAAGATTCTCTTGCATCGTTCAACGCAGGCGATGAATACGCTGTCTTTGAAAAGATTGCCACAGCACTCGGCTTAATAAAGTATTTCGCTCTTTCCTGCGTTGAAAAGAGTGAAATCAAGACAGAGGTCGACAGAAAGCAAGACCAGTTCAACGAAACGCACAATCCCGCAAATGCAGACCCGATGATTACCATAATGATGTCTTCCTACATGGTCGGTGCGCTGGAATACTTTGAAGGGTTGCTGCCGGAAGATATTGAAAAAGTCGCTTTTGAATGCGCCATGGTTGGACAAAATGGAATCAGCCCTGCACAAAAGAGCGGATACAAGTTGAACAATGTTCCTGGAAAAGATTTTAGCGGTTATGAACTGCTCGCCTATTACTATGTAAGCTGGGCAATCTCGCATCCGGAAATGCTCGATAAACTGCACTTACCTTTTGCAGATGCCTACAGTATGGCAAAGCAGATGTTTGATTCCAGACGAGGTGAAAAATGAGCGACTTTGAAAAAATGAAAACGAAGGTCAAACAATTCACCATTGACCGCGACTGGGACCAATTTCACAACGGCAAGGACCTCGCCATTGCCCTTTCTGGCGAGGCATCGGAACTTCTCAATGCGTTCCTTTGGAAGAAACCTGAAGATGTAAAAATTGAAAAGGTGCGTGAAGAATTAGCCGATGTGCTTAATTATGCTTTTTTAATTGCAGACAAGTATAATCTTGATATTGAGCAAATCATGGACGAAAAGTTGCGAATTAACGGGGAGAAGTATCCCGTTGATAAGGCTAAGGGAACCGCAAAGAAGTATAACGAGTTGTAGGCAGAACTATGAAATTGGAAACTTATGATTTTAACTCAATGGGTTGTGAATTAGCTGGTCAAGCAAGCAGGGGAAAGAATTGGCCCGTTGTTTATCTAATTCATAATCAACAAGAAATGTACGTTGGTGAAACCAATAGTTTCCAAAATAGATTTAGACAGCATCTTGACAATCCAGAAAGAGCATCGCTAACAACCATTTCTTTTATTGACGATGAAGAATTTAACAAGTCGGCAATTCTTGATATTGAACAGGGACTCATACGTTTATGCGGTGCCGATGGGAAATTTGTTTTGCAAAATAAAAATGCCGGACAATCCGGGATGCACAACTATTTTCAGCGGGAAAAATACGAGAAGAAAATTCCAGAAATTTGGGAAGAACTGTCCAAAGCAAAGCTGACAAGTCATGCATATGATGAGCTTGTCAATTCAAATCTGTTTAAATATTCCCCGTATACTACTCCAACAGAGGAACAGAACGATGTATGCTATAGTGTCATGAAGCAAATTCTTGAATCCTTGCAAAACGGCAAATCGGGAACATCAATAGTCTACGGTTCAGCGGGAACCGGGAAAACAATCGTTGCTATCAATCTTGTCTATACGCTTACAAACATTCTGTTAATGAACGTTGATGACGATATAGACGAATCGGACAAATGGCAAAAACTGATAAAAGAGTGGAAAATGTATGTTCGCGCTAGCGGTTTGCCCAAAATCGCATTCGTCGTTCCAATGCAATCTTTAAATGCAACCTTAAGCGATGTTTTTTATGATGTCGGAGGGAAGCAAATGCAAGAAATTGTAATATCCCCATATAGAATTGCAAAGGAAAAATATGACATTGTCATCGTAGATGAATCACATCGGTTAAAGAAAAGAAAATCACTTGCAGGCGGCTTCGAATTTAAAATGTTCGATGAATGTTGTGAATCACTTGGATTGGATCCCAAAACCTCCAATCAATTAGAATGGATTGTACAACAGAGCCGCCATAGGGTTCTGTTTTACGACCCGTCCCAATCTATAAAGCCTGCCGATATCAATCCAGCAGAATACAATAATGTTATTCAAGGCACATTCATCCAGCGGAACACTTTACTATCACAAATGCGTTGTCTTGGTGGTAGCGATTATATTGACTATATTAAATCCATATTTAATTTGGAAAATATTCCAAAGAAAGTTTTTGGTGATTATGATATAAAGGTTTTTGACGATGTTGACCAAATGGTCCAAGCAATCAAAGCTAAGGATCGTGAAATAGGACTTTGCCGAAATCTTGCAGGATATGCCTGGAAATGGGTAACGAAGGGACAAACTGCTCAACAAATAGTAGCAGGCAATTTATTTGATATTGTAATAGGCTCATATCGGTACTATTGGAATACAACGGATAAAAATTGGATATTGAGTCCCAATGCCGTGAACGAAATTGGCTGCGTTCATACATCGCAAGGCTACGACCTGAATATAGTTGGATTGATATTTGGAAATGAAATTGATTGGGACGAACGTCGTAATTGTTTCATAATCAATGAAAAAGAATTCTACGATACTAAAGTCAAGATGGATTCGCCAGAACTTCAAATTCAACAGCATATCATCAATGCTTACAAGGTGATGATGACACGAGGCATCAAGGGCTGCTATATGTATGCCTGCAACCCTGGCATGCAAAAATTCTTAAAGAAGTGGTTCTAAGCCGGGGCGTTACAGAAGCCCCTGCCAATTTATAAAAATCATTCCAAGAACATTGCCATGTAGTACGGCAATGTAACCATCTTGCCTGCAACACCGATGTTGTTTTCGGAAAGCTTGTAGCAAACCTTGGCGGCGTAGTTATCGTTATTTAAAACGGTCTTTGCCGACTTGGAGCGTCCCGTTGTCGCCTTGACTTCAATAATGGCGAGTTCGCCGCCGACATTTTCTACAAAGTCAATTTCTAGCCCCGTATCTTTGCGGAAGTAGAATAGTTTGCGACCTTGTTTAGAGAAACAATCTGCGATGATGTTCTCGTAGATGGCGCCTTTATAGAATCCCAAATCGCCGCTTAGAATCTTGGCCGCAGTGCCGCGTTCCAGCATGGCGACAAACAGGCCAGAATCCTGCACATAAATCTTAAACGTATTCTCGATCTTGTAGCCTTCAAGGGGTTCCGCGATGTTGGTCAGGTTGTGGCAAATGTTGATTATGCCGCAGTCGTAGAGCCATTGGATTGCGGTTTGGTAATTTTCGGAACGGCCTTTCTTTTCTAGTTGCGAATAAACAAACTTGTTATTTTCCTTCGCAAGTTGGGCGGGAATTGAATCAAAAACGCGATTGATGCGGCCAAGAAGCGTGCGGTCGATTTCCTCGTTTTCGTTCTCGTCAAGGTGCTTGCCAAAGTCGTCCTTGTATTCTTCAAGAATGTCTTGCTGTTCCTGCCAAACGACATTCATGTCGTTCGTCTCGACAAATCGAGAAACGACATAAGGGAGCCCGCCTACACAAAGGTATTCCTTGAAGTAGCGGAGCATGGCGTTGTGTGTCGCCTCGCTTACGGGTTCTTTTTTCGCGAAGCATTCCTTCAGGTATGCGATGACGTTTTCGCCAATGCCCTTTGCCCACAGAAATTCCTCGAAATCCATGGGCTTCATATAAATTATTCTTTCAAAACCGGTCGGGACGCCTTTTCCCTTTTTACGGTTGTACCCCTTAATGCCTAGCAGGGAACCGGTACAGATGACATCGTAGCGACCGTCTTCCATAAAAGGCTTGATGCTTGCGCGGGCGTTTGCACATTCCTGAATTTCATCGAAGATGATGACGGTCTTGTTCTCGACAAAATGCACATTAGGAAAAAGCGCGGAAAGGTCTATGGTAATCCGACTCACGTTCAGGTCTCCCTCGAAGACCTTCTTCGCATTTTCATTTTCCTTAAAGTTGATATAGACGACGTTCTCGTAGTTGCTGCGGGCGAATTCCAGGACGCTGGATGTCTTGCCGATTTGGCGCATTCCCTTGACAACCAGGGCCTTCTTTTTGCCCCCCGAAATCTTCCAATTTTCGAATTCTTTAAGGATTTTTCGCTTGAACATGTTCTAAAACTACACTTTTCCAACCGAATTGTCAACGATGAAACGCACTTTTTCAACCGAATTAGTGCATTAAATTTTCACTTTTTCCACCGAAAAAGTGAAAATTTGCCGATTTTACGTAAATTTTGCCAATTTTAGTCAGTGAATCTGATGACCCCGCGCTGTTTCTCCGAGCCATCGGACACATCGCGAGAAGCAAGGGAATGTCGCAGATAGCTGAAAAGACAGGACTCGGCCGTGAAAGTCTTTACAAGGCTTTAGACGAAAAAGCCCATCCGCGCTTTGAAACAATTTTCAAGGTGTTAAACGCCATGGGGATCCAGATGACGCTCGTCCCTAAAATGAAATTCAGAAAACGCCGTAAACAAACGGAGCTCTGCGTCGCCGAAAAGAGAGTGCGATATAAAGTGTAGTTTTATCGGACTGGTTTTGTCACTCTAGGCAATTAATTTTTTCTGTTCCAAGTCTTCCATCGGAGCACTTAAAATAACCAACAAGTTCTCCATTGCGAAATTTTCCCGATCCAGCCAGTTTTCCATTTTCAAAATAAACCTTGGAAACACCGTCCCAAGCCCCATCTTTAACAAAGTTCGTTCTATATATTTTCCCTGATTGATAATAGATTTTTTCTATCCCATTTGCCTTATCATTTTTGAAGGTAATTTCTCTATTGACAGTTCCACTTTCATAATACAGCTTTGCAAAACCATCTCGCATACCATTTTTATAAGAAACTTCTTGGCTTAATGAGCCACTTTTGTAGAATTCCCTATAAAGACCATTCAATTTTCCCTTTATATATGGAGCAATACATTTAAGTTCCCCCGATTCATAGAAACATTTTTCGTCACCTTCTGGATACAACATAGACCCATATTTCCTTGTAATTGGCGTCACAGATTCTAAATTTCCAGACTCATAATATTGTTGTTCCCATGTAACACTATCACTAAATGGGGATCGCAATATAAGAAACCGCTCAATGGTTCCGTTATCGTAGTACGTTTTCATTGAATCTACTTCCCACGCGACCACCCTCTTCACGGACACTTCTTTTACAATTTTCTTATTTCCTAACAATCTATGCACCCGTATATTTGCAATAGAGCCAACATTTCCAACCAACAAACTATAAATATCTTTAAAAGAACCATGAACTTTTTTTCCATCAATAAGCAAAAGAGCATCTCCATCACACAATCGGTCTGTTTTACTTTTACATTCATCATTGGTATCAACAAAATCATACTGTAACGCACCATAATATTTATCCACAATAGCCCCTACCTTCCATGACGAGCCATCTTTTTCTATAGTTCGTGTTGTCACAACGCCATAATCCTGAGCCGAGCTATATTTATAGAAATTCCCATTTTTTTTAATTCTAGAAATTTCCAAATTCGCTCTAAAAAAAGAGAACCACTGTTCGTTTGAGTCAGGATTATCAGCCTTAACAACCCCCTCCAACTTTCCACCAGCGCACTCTGCCACAACAGCAATTTGCTTTTCCTTATTCACTTTCAAAAATTTAGCATCCTCAGGAATATTTGCATCATCTTCAGAAACTATAATTTTTTCACACACATAAACGCCTTTTGATTCTTCTTGTATGTTTTGACATACCGAACCAAAGCAAACTTCCGACACACCTAGAAGCATCAACACAATTTTAGCAACGGATTTATTCAGAAAGTAATTCACAATTTTCCCCTTTTATGGTTGAAAAAACGCTCATATAAAAACTATTGCATTTTATCTCCACATCATCTCCTTTTTTTAAAAGACGTAATTCATCTTCTTTTTCATTCGGAAATGACATTTCAACACTGCAAAAGCCATATTCAAAAACAACCTGCAAATCCTCCTTAATGGATTTAATCCTCCCAAAGACAATAACTTCTTTGTTTGATATTTTCGTTTTCAAATCGAGCTCATTTTTTTCGCGTTCATTACATATATCTCTAACGGAATACTTCAATATTTTTTTTGACTCAGTATATGAGTTTTCAATAGGATTTTCCACACTTGTTTTAGATTCTTCATATAAAGTCTCAACAGGATGCATCGTATTCCTTTCTGGTTCAATTTGATGAACCCATCGATACAATTCATCTTGTTCGGAGGATGCTGTAATTACTATGCCAAATACAACAATGGAGTAGATTCTTTTCGTCTTAAACATTTTGAAATCACTTTGCCATTGCCGCTTTGTACAAAAGTTTCTTCAAATCTTCTGCAAACAAGATTTTCACCGGAATCTTACAATCCTTCGTCGCATTTTCTAGTTCTTCGTTTTCTTCTTTTGAAGCTTTGGTAGTAACAACCCATTTTTCAATAACACGAAGATTTTCCGTATGCCAATCCTCATACGAGTCAGATTTGTTAACTTGCACAACCGGATTTGAACCACACTCTCCTTCATAATCTTTAACTTGAATTGCAATGGCGTACATAGAATCATCCAAGGGACATGGAATTTTCACTAAAACATCTGCACCATGTTCCTTTTCTGAAACTCCTCCACAACGTTCAACGATATAATTCGGATAAAGTTTTTGCAAACATTCAATCAGGACATATTCCCATTCACTTTCTGAAAATTTTTCATTAAAAGCTTCGTACAGATCTTTAGTCAACTTATCTTTGTACGAATCAACAATAGATTCAATAGCAAAATTTACTCTTTCTTCATAGCTAGACTTTTTCAAATTTTCATCAAGATCTTGTTCAAGAAGTTTTTCAATATTTTCAGCGCAATGGTCTATATTCCAAAAGCGCATTGGTGTGCGCAATGTACTACGCAAATCCCCACTAACAAGAGAATTATCGCGAACAAACCAATTTTTGCACTTGTTCACGGGGAATATATGTCCAAAATCTCCGAACTTATTATTTCTATCAAATCGATATCCAACATCAAAATCTTCCGCGGCTTCAACAATAGCGACCGTTCCATAGCCCTTGATTTCAGGAACAAGCAATATATCGCCCTTCTTGACTTTTTTCTTTATAGGAAAATTACGCCGAGCAGCGCCCTGAACAGACGGATTGTTTAAATTTTGAGAATCTTCGTAGCCCCAACCTTGACGAAGACATCCCTTATCCAGCTCATCAGCTAGATATTTTCTTTCCTCTGCACCTGTGCTAATTCTAAAACCCCAGTATCTTTTCATTTTCTCACCTCTTTAAAAAAAACGTCCTTTTCAGCAATCTCAAGCGGACTCTCAGCGACAAGACTATTGCACAAAAAAAGGCGTGGTGTCGTGAGGATCCGAAGCAGAGGCCCTAGACAAAGCCTGTTCATGAATCTACAAACGACCCACGCCCCAGTGGGGGCGTGAGCATCTGCATCTTATTCTCATGAACTAAGAGAAATTGTCTAGGTTTCTGCGTCAAGAACAAGAGCGTTGCTCTACAAAAATGTTATTTCAGTTTTATTTCTAGCTTGTTAAGCCTCCATTGCTTTCTGTATAAATATATAAAGAATTCGGGGTTTTAGGGGTGTCCCCTAGGCGAAGGGGTGATGGAAGACCGCGAAGCGGGCTGCAATCAGGGGGATTCTTCCCCCTTTGTATTATCAGTGTTAGATTCCTCGATTTCGCTCAGAATGACGCGTTTGAAAGGGTTGTTTTCCTAACCACTAATCACCAACCACTAGCCACACTTATAGTCTTTTTCTATCTTACGCCTCACCGCCAGATGTCGTATTTCTGGGGAACCGGGCGAGAACCGCCCATAAAAAGGATTATTTATGTCTCAAATCGAACTTACCTTCCCCGATGGCTCCGTACGTTCCGTAGCATCGGGCACCACCGGCCTCGAAATTGCGAAGGGCATTTCCGAAGGTCTTGCACGCAAGGCGCTTGGCGTCAAACTCGGCGATAAGGTCCTCGACCTCACGCGCCCGCTCACCGAGAGCGGCACCATCAAGATTATCACGCCGAGCAACGACGACCCGGATGCTCTGATGCTCCTGCGTCACAGCTGCAGCCACGTGCTTGCCGAAGCCATCTGCGACCTGTTCCCGGGCACCAAGCTCGCCTACGGTCCGGCTATCGAAAAGGGTTTCTACTACGATTTGATGACACCGACCCCGATCCAGCAGTCGGATTTCGAGCGCATCGAAAAGCGCATGAAGGAAATCATCAAGGAAGACCGTCCGTTTACCCGTTGCGAAGTCAGCGCCGCCGATGGCCTGAAGCGCACCGAGGGCGACAAGTACAAGACGGACAACGCTGAACGCGCTCTCGCCCGCGAAGGTAGCGACGGTACGCTCAGCTTCTACGTGACTGGCGAACCGGGCAAGAACTTTGAAGACCTCTGTGCCGGCCCCCACGTGCCTTCTACTGGCAAGCTCAAGAATTTCAAGGTGCTCTCCATGTCCGGTGCTTACTGGCATGGCGACCAGAACAGCGACCAGCTGACCCGCGTGTACGGTACTTGCTTTGCTGACAAGGAAGGTCTCGAAACTTATCTGAAGTTCCTCGAAGAAGCCGAAAAGCGCGACCACCGCAAGATCGGTAAGGAAATGGACCTCTACCACATCGAAGACCATTCTCCGGGCATGGTGTTCTGGCACCCGAAGGGCACCAAGATGGTGAACGCCCTCAAGGACTACATCCGCGGTAAGATTGACCGTCGCGGCTACCTCGAAGTGATTACGCCGGAAATCGTGAACAAGACTTTGTGGATCAAGTCCGGCCACGCCGACAAGTACAACGAGAACATGTTCAAGACGCTGGCTGGCGACGTGGAAATGGCTGTGAAGCCGATGAACTGCCCCTGCCACATCCAGATTTTCAACACGGGTCTGCGCAGCTGGCGTGACCTGCCGATGCGCCTTGCCGAATTCGGTAAGTGCCACCGTTACGAACCTGCCGGTACGATGCACGGCCTTATGCGCGTGCGTGGCTTTGTGCAAGACGACGCCCACATCTTCTGTACCGAAGACCAGATTGCAAGCGAAGTGGCTGACTTCTGCGCCCTCGTGAAGGAAATCTACCACGACTTCGGTTTTGACGATATCGTGGTGAAGTTCTCCACCCGCCCCGAAAAGCGCGTGGGTTCCGACGAGATCTGGGACAAGGCTGAAGCCGCCCTTGCCGAAGCAACGAAGCTCGCCGGCCTCGACTACATCCTGAACCCGGGTGAAGGCGCCTTCTACGGCCCGAAGCTCGAATTCACGCTGAAGGACAGCCTCGGACGTGACTGGCAGTGCGGTACGATTCAGGTGGACTTCAACTTGCCGCAGCGTCTGGGTGCCGAGTATGTCGGCAAGGACAACCAGAAGCACATTCCGGTGATGTTGCACCGTGCGGCCGTGGGTTCCATCGAACGCTTCCTCGGCATTTTGATTGAAGAGTTCATGGGCGATTTCCCGCTGTGGCTCGCTCCGGTTCAGGCCCGCGTGCTCCCGATTTCCGAGAAGTTCGTGGACTATGCGAAGCAGGTCGAGAAGGAACTCGTGAACGCCGGCGTCCGCGTGGAAGTGGACGAGTCGAATGAGAAACTCGGCTACAAGATCCGCCAGTGCGAATTGCAGAAGATTCCTTACAAGATTATTGTAGGCGAAAAGGAACAGGCAGAAGGCCTCATCGCTGTCAACAAGAGAAAGGAAGGCGATAAGGGTCAGATGACTGTCGCCCAGTTCTTGGAAATGACTGCTGAAGACAGAAAAGTCGTCCGTTAGTCAATAACCGAAAAACATTCGCAAACGTAGGTTCCTTTGAGCCTGCGTTTTTTTATTCCGTCGTATACTCGTCAAGCATCTGCGCGATTTCTTCGCGGGAATTGAACATGATGACATCGAGAATCGATAAACCCGGAACAAAAGCGGTCCCGAATTGCTTGTACTGCCGACAATGCGAATGGATAAACTTCAGTTCAATTCCATGAGCGGCAAACTCGTCCTTTTTGTATAGTGCCTGCCCGCCAATCGGGTTCACGTAAGTCGTCCCGCCGAGCCTATCGCAAAAATCAAAAACCCGGTGTTCGCGTTTGAACCGGCAATTGCCTTCAATCTGCGACGTGTACATCATTTTAGTCTTGATTCCAAGATATTCTCGAACAATTTCAATGGAATTCACCAGAAACGCTGTCAGGTTCGTCTCTTCGCACGAAAAGATCCTTTCCATCAACTCGTAACCCCTTTCAAAGAAGGGTGCCGAACGGTAGCAATGATAAAGTTCCTTCATCTTTCTGGCAAAATCATCTCGCAGCAATTCCGTTTGATTAATCAGACGATGGCAACTGATATCGTTAATTTCAAGTCCAAAGTAGGCCGGCTTGCCCTGCCGCAAGATTCTGTTACGCTGCACCCACCCGCGTGTGATAAACGCGTAATCATCGCCAATCAGGAATAAGTCGCACGCCTTCATCAACTGCCAATAGGCAATGTAGGGTATAAAGTAGGGCTGGTTCCCGGCAATGATCACAGCAAGTCTCCATGTTCATAAAGGCTTTCGCAATCAGTAGCGACCACGCAAGCTTTTCGGTCGTCAACTTTATTGGTCACAGGGCAACTGGAGGTACGGAACAAACCGGAATCGTAGAACTTGTCGTCAACACAGAGCATCATGCCGCAAACATAATCATCAAAGGGTGTCCCTTCCCACACCGTATGGAATGTTCGCTGCCGCAAAAACGGCTGCATGATCATGTCCTTGACGGCACCAGAATCAAAAAGATTCTTCCATTCCGCTTCAGAGGTCAGCGGGCCCGCAAAGACCTTTTCGCTTTTTCCAAGGCAGTAGTGCTTAAGAATATAGCCGTCTTTGTGCGCATAAGCATCGGCAAGCGCTGAGGCCGCGCTCGATTCCGCGCAGACAAAAGTCTCGATGGCATGGTCACGAATGAATGCGGCTTCTTCCTTTGTCAAGAAATGATCCGTAAAATCGTCTTCGAACCACATCCTCATAAAGCGCTTGTCATGAGCCAAAAAGATTGTCCGGAAATCGTTATACATTCCGGAATCGATCATCGCCTTGACGGTATCCATGGAATAACTGAGGATATCGTTCTGGTTCAAAGCGCTGATGACAAAATTGCCCTTCCAGTTGTCGATATTCGGCTCAACTTCATTCGCCTCGTAAACAGTAACGCTCTTGCCCATACGTTCGTAAAAAGCTTTGTAGAGCGCAATTTCAGAGGTCTTGTCAGAACTTTTCAGGACAAAGACTTTTTGCTTGTCGCCGACAATTTCGAGCATATAGCGAATCATTTCTTCAAAACGACTTTCGCGATGCGTCCCCGGAAACTTGGCAATAAACTTGTCCGCCGCCGATTCCGAATAGTACGACATGAAAATCCCATGCGCGAAAAAGCGCGAGGTAATTTCGCACAGTTTCAGTTTGCCGTCTTCGGTAATTAGATAATCGGGCCGGTACGCGCCCGCCTTGAACGGATAACGGCTCTGGTAGGCAAGAATCTCCATTTCCTTTGACGAAAGCGGCATGTACTTGTCGACGAATTCAGCGTAATGGTACGCCATGTATTCAACGCATTTGTACAAAATGCGGTGCATTCCACGAATCTCGGCAGTTCGTTCAGGCGTAATAATGATGGGCCGCTCATGGTACCAGCGGTGATAATAGTCTTCCCTGCCGCAATAGAGTTCCTGGCAAACTTGAGAGCATGTCTTGTCCATAGCAGCCCCTACTTAGCAAAAAGCTTAGACTGGTAACCGAGACACTGGAATCCGTTCGCGTTGACGATAGGAATCAGCGTGTTCGGAATGCGCAATTGCTTGCGAACCCAGAAGCAGATACTGGTCGTCATGCCGAGCTTTTGCGTGTAGGCCATCATCTTTTCGATGCTCTTGATGCACAAATCCCTTTCTGGAGCGGTACGGCCGCGTTGCTTGCGGTGGTCAGCATTATCGGGCTTGATATAAATCTCGTACAGTTCTCGTTCCAGGTTCTTATCGAAGTGTCCAAGCCACTGCCCCAGCATGGCAAGGTTTTCCATGCACGCCGTCAAGAATTCCGGCTTGTAATTGACGATTCCCGCCGCATGCAACTTGTCGAAAAAGTCCTTGATGTGTTCGTCGGTGAGGTAAGGCATCACGATAGGCTGGATCAATGCAGAATTCGCCTGAATGCCGCGTTCCTGGCAGAGCTTGACCGACTGCAAGCGTTCTTCGATCGGAGCAGCGTAAGGTTCCAGCAGGTCGCGGAATTCCTTGGGCATAATCGAGACACTCGTGTTGAACTGCATTTTGCCCTTGAGTTTTTCGAATAAGTCCAGAATGGTTTCGCCTTCGTACTCGTAAAGCAAATGCTTGGGGCCGGACTTTGACGCAATGAAGAGCCTGGCGTTGGAATCCGGATACTTTTCAAAGTGTGCGATGAATTCCTTGAGAATGCGGTGAGCTATTCCTGTCTGCACCGTCGGTTCTTGGAAGGCTTCCGTCTTGGGCGAGAAATAGTAATAATGGTTCCAGTTCTTGCCGCGGCTGATTTCGACAATCTTCGATTCGATTTCCTTCTTGCGTTCGGGAGCCTCTTCGATGGCAGTCGCCAAATCCTGCAGCAAGACATTCTTTTTATGGATATCTTCTTCGGTCACGGGGCGCGTCGGAGTGCCGTTCATTTCTTCCAGGAGTTTGCGCACATACAAGTGGTAATTTTCATACGCCACCAGGTGCTGTTCATGAACGCCATCGGTCACCAGGCAATACTGGCAGCCCACATTGCAACCGCGAATCGGGTTAATTTCAAAAGTAAGCGTGGGGCAACGGCCCGTGTAGTTGTGGATTTCCGTTTCGACCTTTTCCGGATCGATATTTTCGATTGTCAATTTCGAAACAGGAATGACCGTCCGCTTCTGGACTCGCTCCATAAAGAGTTTGGAGCCCTTGATAAGCCCTTGCAGGGTCGCTTCGGAGGGAACAGCCTTTACTCCGAGATTGCGGAGGTATTCGGCATCGACAATTTGGGGAACAAAACCTTCAAGGTTGTAAACATTAGTATCGTGAGAATAAAAGTTTTTCAAGTCCATGATAAAAATATACTTTGTTTAAACTCGCTAGACCACAAAGAAAGCCTGTAAATTCATCGATTTGCAAAAATATGTGTCCAATGCAACCAAATCTATTGAACACAATAATGCATATAGCCCCGATTTAATTACATTTCGCTTGATGTTTTCGCTCACCAAAATCGCACCATTCATCCTTGCCGGCATATGCCTGTGGTGTTTCGGATGTTCCTTCCCGGTGCGCACGGGCTACGACCGAAGCGTTGGCGACTACAAGAGCGTTCCACCGAGCGAAACGGCTTCTTCTAGACATGAAACTCCGATTGAAGAGCCTGAGACCACGGAGCAATCAACCGTTCCGCAGGATTCCTCCAAGCGCATGAACTCCGCCGAAAAAGCGCGCGCGGCCATTACCAAAAAAGAAGCCGCCAAGGCCGCCAGAAGGGCAGCCCCTCGCGGAGACTTGGAAAATTACGCCCGCGGATGGATGGGCGCCAAGTATGTGTATGGCAAGGCGACAAAGACAAAGACAGACTGTTCCGGATTCGTGATGCAAGTCTACAAGGGCTATTACAACATTGCGCTAGACCACAGCGCCTCCAAGATGTACAAGGACAGCCGCGGAAAATCCGTGAGCCGAGGCGGACTCAAGGAAGGCGACCTCGTGTTTTTCGGAAGCCTCTGGAAAATCGACCACGTGGGCATTTACCTGAACGGGGGCCGATTCATTCACGCAAGTACCAAGAACGGCGTGATGATTTCGCCCATGCAAGACAAGTATTGGGGCCACAAGTACCAAGGCGCGAGAAGATTCAGGTAAATGACAAATGACTAATGTGTAATGTGAAATGAGTAATCACACATCTCACATCACACACTACACACCATTTACTATCTTTCTAAGCATGAAGAAAATTGCATTCCAGGGACGCAAGGGCGCTTACAGCGATTGCGCCGCACATTATCTGTTCGGTGAAGACATCGAAACTCTCCCGATGGACACTTTCGAAGAAATCTACCAGGCAATCGAAACCGGCGAAGCCGATGGTGGCGCGATTCCTATCGAAAACTCCACGGCAGGTTCCATCGAAGCGAACTACGATTTGCTCTACAAGTGGCGCCACCGCATTGTAGGCGAGGTCATGCTCCGCATCGAGCACACCTTGTGCGTGATGCCAGGCGTCAAGCTAGGCGACCTCAAGCGCGTTTATAGTCACCCGCAGGCTCTTGCACAGTGTTCCAAGTTCTTTGCCGAAAATCCGCAGATCAAGGCCGTACCCGCCTTCGATACCGCAGGCTCTGCCGAAGAACTCGCCGCCCGCAAGACTAAAGACGAAGGAGCCATCGCTAGCGCCTACGCCGCAAAGATTTACAACTTGGACATTCTGAAGGCCGGCCTCGAAAACTTGAAGGGCACGAACTTCACGCGTTTTTACGGCATTCAAAAGGTTCCCGCCGCATTCAACGAAACCGAAGGCGCCAAGACGACCATGCTGTTCGAACTCGCCAACAACAATGCGGTGGGTGCGCTTTACAACGCCCTCGGATGCTTTGCGAAGCGCGGCATCAACTTGACGCGTTGCGAAAGCCGACCGCACCCGGACAAGCCCTGGGAATACATTTTCCACGTATCTTTTGAAGCAAACGTGAATGAAGACCGCGCCCGGGCCGCTCTTGCCGAGCTCAAGAATTACACGAACAACATGTACATTCTGGGCACCTTCAAGAAAGGCGTGATTGAAACTTTGAAATACTAAGAGGCAGAATATGGCATACGAACGTACTGACAGAAAGTTTGACGAATACCGCAATTTAAAGATGACCACGGGCTTTATTTCGAGCGCCGACGGCTCTGTACTTATTGAAATGGGTCGTACCCGCGTTATCTGTAACGCAACACTCCTCCCGAAGGTTCCTGATTGGCTCGCCGGCAAAGGCACCGGCTGGATTACGGCAGAATACAGCCTGCTCCCGCAGAGTACAGGCAAGCGCGTGGAGCGCGAGCGCAAGGGCGCGAGCGGCCGCACTCAAGAAATCCAGCGACTGGTGGGCCGCTCGTTGCGCGGCGCAGCCGACCTTTCCGCCCTCGGTGAAAACGCTATCGTGGTCGACTGCGACGTGATCGAAGCCGACGGTGGCACTCGTACCGCAAGCATTATCGGCGGCTTCGTGGCCCTTGCGCTCGCCCTCAAGAAAATCAAGGCCCGTCTCGGTCTCACGCAGCAGATTCTGCAGCACGGCATTACGGCAATTTCTGTCGGCGTTGTCGCGGGCAAGCCGCTTTGCGACCTCTGCTATGTCGAAGATTCCGCAGCCGATGTCGACATGAACGTGGTGATGCAAGACGCGAAGAACTTCATCGAAGTCCAAGGCACCGGCGAGCACGCCAGTTTTGACCGCAACATGCTCAACACGCTCCTTGACCTCGGCGAAAGCGCATGCAAGGACATCTACAAAAAGCAGATGGAACTAATCGGCGGAATTCTGCCGTAGTTAGTAACGAATTTTGCCTTCGGCGACTTTGCGCAGGTGCTGGCCGTAAGGAGACTTTCCGTACTTGGCGGCAGATTCCAGGAGTTTTTCCTTGGTAATCCAGCCGTTGATGTAGGCGATTTCTTCGACCGCCGAAATCTGGATGCCCTGACGGTTTTCCACCATCTTCACGAACTCGCCCGCTTCAATGAGGCTATCCATGGTTCCGGTATCGAGCCAGGCAAAACCGCGGCCCAAGAGCTTCACGTCAAGTTCACCCTTGTCCAGATACACGCGGTTCAAGTCCGTAATTTCAAGTTCGCCGCGGGCGCTCGGCTTCTGGGCCTTCGCAAAGCCCGACACTCGATTATCATAGAAGTACAAACCCGTAATCGCATAGTTGCTCTTGGGTTCCTTCGGCTTTTCTTCAACCGAAATCACCTTGCCAGCATCATCGAATTCCACCACGCCAAAGCGTTCCGGGTCTTCGACGTAATAACCGAACACGCTGGCGCGGCCATTCTGTTCGGCATTCTTCACGGCCGCCTTCAGGAGCGGGCTAAAACCGTTACCGTAGAAGATGTTGTCGCCGAGTACCATCGCACAGCAATCGTTACCGATAAATTCTTCGCCAAGGATAAAGGCCTGGGCAAGACCATCCGGACTCGGTTGCACCTTGTAGCTCAAGTTCAGACCCATCGAAGAACCGTCGCCAAGCAGGCGTTCAAAGTTCGGCAAGTCCGTCGGAGTCGAAATAATGAGGATATCGCGAATGCCCGCAAGCATGAGCGTCGAAAGCGGGTAGTAAATCATGGGCTTGTCGTAAACAGGCAAGAGCTGTTTACTGGTCACCATGGTCAGCGGGTAAAGTCTGGTACCGGAGCCTCCGGCGAGCACGATTCCTTTCATTAATACTTCCCGTACTTGTAGCCATACCCTTCAGTGCGGCTGTGTTCATACTTGTTGATTACAATCGACGCATGGGCACTGGAATTGCCCTTGAGAATCTGCGCCATACCATCCTTGATTGCTTCGATAGAATGCTTGTTGTATTCGATCACCATCACGATCTGTGCGGCAACGCGGCAAGCGAGGGCCGCATCGGTCACCAGCATAATCGGCGGAGTATCGACAATTACAAGGTCATAATCTTTCTTGAACTGTTCAATCAATTCTGCATAGTGCTTAGAACCCAGCAGTTCAGCCGGATTGTTGGGAACATTGCCACACGGCATTACATACAGGTTTTCGACTTCAGTCTTATGGATGACGTCTTCAGCCTTCACTTCGCGCAACAGCACCTGGGAAAGGCCATTGCCACGCTTGATGCCGAATTCCTTGTGGAGTCGTCCCTTACGAAGGTCCGCATCGATTAGCAACACACTCTTGCCAAGACCGGCAAACAAAGCAGCCAGGTTCACCGAGACAAAACTCTTGCCTACGCCCGGAATAAGTCCGCTCACGCCCACCACGGAGCCGCCCTCGTCCATCATGGAGAATTCCAGAGAAGAGCGAAGAGCACGCAGCGATTCCACGGCGACATCGTCGGGTTCCACCACAGCCAAGGGCCTTGTACCCTTGGTTCCCTTGGGGTTGCCCTTAGGCACCTTGGCGTAAACGGTATAGCCCGTTTCCTTTTCGATGAACGAAGCACTCTTCACGCCACTGCTGAACTTCGACTTGATCGACACCAACATGGCGCCTAACAAGAATCCGAGGAATAGGGCCATGCAAAGAATCACGCGCTTCTTGGGTTTCGCAGGCTTGGTCACCTGTTCTGCAAAGTCCACGACACGTACAGAGCCCACTTCGCCGGCAGACACCAGGCGCAATTGCTGGATATTGTTCAGCAAGGAGGTGTACATGACCTTGGTCAATTCCACTTCGTTCTGGAGTTTAAGCACTTCTTGCTGGGTTGCAGGCAGTTTCTTTACTTCACTGGAAGTACCAGCCAGTTCGCGACGCAAGGCATTTTCCTGATCTTCCAGAGTCTTTACCGTCGGGTGTTCGGAATGGAACAGGCGAATAGCTTCCTGCTTTTTCTGCTGCAGAGAAAGAATATCTTGTTGCAGCCTCATACGGCGCTGGAGTACCAACTGAGTTTCTGCATTAATATCGACAGAACCCACTTGATTGCGGTAGGTATTCAAATTCAAGAGAGACGAATCCATCTGGGCCTTGACATCGGGCAGCTGCTTTTCGAGGAATTCCAATGTCTTTTGAGCTTCGGCGTTGCGTTCTTCCACATTCTGGCGCAAGTAAGAAGAAGCAACCTCGTTCAAGATTTCAACGGCGCGGTCTGCATAAATATCCTGGTACGAAAATTCAAGAATACCAGTCTTCTTGCCCTTTTCCTTGACATCGAAAGCAGATCGGAACTGTTCAATGGCATCCAGACGTTTCAGCTTGGACACGGCAAAGCGCTGTCCTTCGCGAACCTCGGCCTTGAAAATGCCGAACGCAGCCGAATCACCTGCATACGCAAAATGATACGTCTGGCCCACCGCCCCCGAAAGCACCAGGCTATCCTTATAGTCATAAAGATCAAAGTTACCCAAGGAATCCTTCATTTCAAGGAACCAGGGTTCATCACGGAAATCGGACGGAAGCAAATCCTTATTGTAGCTAAAATTCATCAGGTCAACGCGACCTTCCTTATGCAGCAAGCGGTCCAGCTTGTTCAAAGGTTCGGCAACCAGGTCAAGGCGCATCTTTTCAACGGCCGAGCCCATCACCTGACGGCTCTTAATGAGTTCCATTTCTGTTTCAGCCGGGCTATTGGTCGCAAAAAGATTTCCAAGTCCGCCCACCAAGCCTGCACTCTTGTTGTTCTTCGCTTCAATCTGCAGCAAGGCATCTACCTGAAAAACCGGCCGGATCCACTGGGCGACAAATGCGCCAACCGCACCTGCCAAAAGAATGCAAGGTACCATAATGTACCAATTCTTAGCAAGTTCCTTCAAAAATTCACCAAGGTCGGTTTCTTCTTTTTTCTTTGTTGCCATAAATGGATTCCTTCAGACTCAATACGCCTACAATTTAGAAAAACAGACTTCGCCACAAATATCTATCTTTGGCTTTATGAGTGAAAACGCCCGCAAAACATTGAAAGAATTCTTGCCCCAAGCCCCATTTAACGCCGGCGAAGGCGCCGAGACCCTGTTGGATGCGTTCATGGCATGGGCGGAATCCCGCGGCACAACGCTCTACCCCGCTCAAGAAGAAGCGATTCTTGAACTTTTGGACGGCAAAAACGTCATTCTCAACACGCCCACGGGCTCCGGGAAATCAATGGTGGCCCTGGCCCTCCATTTTGACAGTTTGGCACATGGGCGCCGCAGCGTTTACACCTGCCCCATCAAGGCTCTGGTGAACGAAAAGTGGATGGCACTCTGCAAGGAATTCGGCGCCGAGAATGTGGGACTTTCGACAGGAGATGCGACCGTCAACCATGACGCTCCTATCCTTTGTTGTACCGCCGAAATCTTGAGTAACATGGCGCTAAGTGAAGGCGAGCAGCTTACGATTACCGATGTGGTGATGGACGAATTCCATTACTATTCCGACAAGGAACGCGGAGTCGCCTGGCAGGTACCGCTATTGACTCTACCGCAAGCAAGATTTTTGCTCATGAGCGCAACCGTCGGCGCCACCGAATTTTTCGAACGCGACATGACGAAGCATACGGGCCGCGAGTCGGTGACGGTACATTCGTCACAGCGCCCGGTCCCGCTCGATTTCAGCTATTCCGAAACCGAGATTTCGAACACGGTGCAAAAGCTTGTGTCTAGCGGCAAGGCTCCCATTTATGTAGTGCATTTTACGCAGGCAGCCGCGGCGACCAACGCCCAGAATTTCATGAGTCTGGACTTGTGTACTAAAGAAGAAAAACAGGCGATTAACGAAGCCATCAAGGAAGTCCGATTCAGCAGCCCCTACGGCCCCGAAGTCAAGCGCTGGCTCAAGCAGGGTATTGGTTTGCACCATGCGGGACTTTTGCCCAAGTACCGCATCCTCTGCGAAAAGTTGGCTCAAAAGGGCCTGCTCAAAGTCATTTGCGGAACGGATACACTGGGCGTGGGCGTAAACGTGCCCATTCGAACGGTGCTCTTCACGCAGCTTTGCAAGTACAGCGGCGACAAGACGGCGATCCTGACCGCCCGCGACTTCCACCAGATTGCAGGCCGCGCGGGGCGCAAGGGATTCGACGATATTGGCTACGTAGTGGCGCAGGCTCCCGAGCATGTCATCGAGAACCTGAAACTGGAAGCCAAAACCAAGCAGACCGGCAAAAAATTCCAGAAAAAGAAACCGCCCGAACACGGCTACGTTCCTTTTGACGAAAGCACCTACAAGCGCCTCATTGCCGCCTCGCCAGAGCCGCTCACATCGAGTTTTCAGGTAAGCCATGGAATGCTCCTGAACATTCTGAGCCGCCCTACGGACGGCTGCACCGCCATGCGCAACCTGCTCAAGGATTGCCACGAAAGTATCGCAAGCAAAAAGAAATTGCAACACCGCGCTTTTCAGCTTTTCAAGAGCCTCGTCAAGAAGAATATCATTGAATTTGTGACACCGATTGCGCCCGGCTACAGCAAGCTCCGCGTCAACATGGACTTGCAAGACGACTTTTCCATGAACCAGCCGCTTTCGCTGTACCTGGTCGATACGCTTCCGAAACTGGACCGCGAAAGCCCCGAATACGCCCTTGATGTCATTACTTTGTGCGAAAGCATTGTGGAAAACCCGGATGCAATCCTCCGCATTCAGCAGAACAAGGCGCGTAACGCTCGCCTCGACGAGCTCAAGGCGCAGGGTATGGAATTCAACCAGCGTATGGAAGAAATTGAGAAGGTGGAATACCCCAAGCCGCTTCGCGATTTCATTTACGACACCTTCAACGCCTTTGCCGAAGAACACCCTTGGGTCGACGTGAATATCGAACCCAAGAGCATCGTGCGCGAAATGTTCGAAAACTTCAGCACTTTTAGCGGGTACGTCAAGCAGTACGGCCTGCAGCGCATGGAAGCAATTCTACTCCGACATATCAACGGCGTTTACAAGGTGCTCACCCAAACCGTTCCCGACGGCTACAAGAACGAAGAACTCCTCGACATGCAAGACTACCTCGGCGACATGATTCGTCGCACCGACTCGAGCCTGCTCGAAGAATGGGAAAAGATGGCGCACCCCGAAGACTACCAGAAGCGCATGGAAGCCGCAGGCGCCACGGAACTCGAGACCGCCTTCGGGGCCGATAAGGTGGCCGCCGACATCACCTACGACAAGAAGCATTTTATTGTCATGGTGCGCCAGCGCATTTTCCAGCTGATGTCGGCGCTACAGAAACAGGCCTACGGCGATGTGCTCGACATGCTCGCCGATGACCTCGCCGAAGGGCAGATGCTCGTGGACGGCGACGGAAAGCCTTGGACCGAAAACGGCCTCATGGAAATCATGGCCGCCTATACCGCAGAACACCACAAGTTCCGTCTCGATGTCGAAGGCCGCTCGTTGCACCATACGATTATCACCTACGAAGGTGATATCATGCACGTGCAGCAGATGCTGCAAGACGAAGAAGACTTTAACGACTGGAGCATCGATTTCGATGTGAATCTTGCCGAATGCCGCGACGCGGGCATGCCGCTCCTTAAAATGATTCGCATCGGTGAAGCGTAAAAATCATTTGCAGGCGCCATCACCGTAAGTAGAAAAACATGTTCCCATTCGCCCCCTCAGGGCATCATTCCAATCACCGCCGATATAGACATCTACAGAATGGGAATTTGGATTACCATTCGTCCAGCGAACCTTTAATTGAGGGTTTGTGTCGCCAGCTGACCAGGTCAGAGTCTTACTAGTGAATAGAGATAGACCGTAAGCCCAGCCATTCCCATCCTTAGACCCCCCAACCCCTTGCGCCACGGCTCCAAAGCCAGCTTCTTTTAACATATCGGCCCAAAATCCAGATTTTAGCTCATTCTTTTGAAGCCGCGCAGTATTAAATCTTACAGGATTATCTTTCCGTAGATTCATTCTAAACAAACCTAGTCCAGATTTGTCTTTTAACCAGTTCTCAGCAGTTTTCCATCCATAATATTGCTCTCCTCCAGAAACAGAGGCTGTGTCAACAGCCTTGCTCCCTGTTCCCTCTAGTTCGTAAAGTCCACGTTCCACAGAATGCTTGAGATAAAACAATTTCATCAGGTCCATCTTTTCTTTAGTTCTTTCGATGTAACCGGTCAATTGTGGCAATGCAACTCCTGACAAGAGGTTGATTATCACGATAACTACCATCAACTCGATGACGGTGAAACCGCGTTTACTCCTCCCCTTTTTTCTGTTTTCAATATCCATAACACCTTCTTTTTTTTTTAAATATAAATAAATCTTTACAATACGGCGATTTTTGTAGTTATTTTGTAACTAGATTGCGCCAGGATTTTCCGTAGGTTGTGGTTTTTCTCTATTCCAAATTGGAATAGAAAAGTCAACAGCTCGGTAGCCAATTTACTTGATTTTAATCCCACAAAGAACGCACCCCCGAAGGGGTGCGCTAATCATTCCAAGGAGCTTTAGGATGATTATTTTTCAGTTCCTGGTTTCAGCGTATACACGAATTCCATATGATTCCCGAAAACCATGTACTTGGCATCGGCATAAACGCCTTCATTTTCGAGTTTGAAGGCTGCCGTCGTATAGCAACCACAGCCTTCGCCCGGGGGCAATTTCACCGATTCATCTTTGCTTATCTTAGGTTTCACAAAGAGCGTGTCATTCGAAACAAAAACATTCACGCTAGAAACATATTCATCGCAACTGAACGAAGTCTCCATGACAAGGACTGCGTCACCTTCGTCTTCGTACTTTAGGGCAAGAGGAATTGATCCGTTTTCTGTCGTCTCCGAATAATCATTCCATCCGGCAACATCGATATATTTATAGCTCAAAAGAGATTCATCGTCAACAGAGCCGCTCCTGCACTTACCAATCACATCAGTCGTGTGCTGGTGCGGTTCAGACTCGTCAAATTCCGGCGCATCGGGAATCGTGGGTTCTTCGATTTCGGGCCTTACAGGCGCCGGTTCTGAAGTCACTGCAAAAACGTCGCCGGAATACTTGAAATACTTGGCATCGGCATCGCTTGACTTAATGCTGAACAGGTGATCCTTGATGCACATGCAGTTTGTCACGGCGGCTTCTTCCAGATTGAACCAAATTTCCAACGTATCGCCCAATCGCTTAGACTTGAAATCGGCCATAATGTCGCAGTAATCATTCAATTCAGGAACCAAGATTTGATTGTTTCCCGTTGAATCTTCAACTAGGTACGCTTTATCCAATTCATCGGAGCCCGCTTTTTTGTATAAAACGCCCAAGCCGTTATCAAGGCATTTGCTAGCCATCTGCAGGTCAACACGATTGGATCCTGTCAAAGCATGATTACCGTTAGAATTCGACGAAGAATCATCGCTACACGCCAAGAGCGCAAGCGAAATTGCGGACACCCCAATAAGGATCTTTTTCATGTAAACCTCCAACACAATTTAATATAAATTAACACAGCCCTAAAAACAAGCCTTTCTGCCCATTTTTTCATTTTTTGCAAAAAACGATGATACGAATCACTAAAAATGGGGCGTTACGGGGGTGGAACCCCCGTTGGAAAGGGTAGCCCAAGCGCGGCTTGGGCGAGGGGAAGGCTTTCCCCCATTGAACCTTACTTTTTTGTAACATAGATGCATTTTTCACCCCATTTTCTGTTTACTGCCTACTGTCTACTGCCTACTTTTTTTATCTTTGCACCCGCAAAAATTTAAAAGGACACAAACCATGAACTACAATCCTTTAGCACAGGCTCTCAACGCCGAACTTTCTGCCAACGGCTGCAAAGTTCTCGACATGCTCTCTGAACAGGGCAAGGCGATTTTCTTCCCCCGCAAGGGAATCCTCGGCCAAGGCGCCGAAGCCAAGGGCTCCGAGATCAACGCTACGATTGGCACCGCCCTCGAAGACGACGGCTCTCCGCTCGTGCTGGATTGCGTCCTCAAGTTCCTGAATCTGCCCAAGCAGTCCTTCCTGTACGCCCCGAGCTTCGGTAACCCGGACCTCCGCAAGGAATGGAAGAAGCAGGTCATCATCAAGAACCCGACGCTTGCAAACAAGAACTTCAGCACGCCGGTCGTGACCTGCGCCCTCACCCACGCCATCAGCTGCGCCGGTTACCTGTTCCTCGATGCCGGTGACGAAGTGATTATCCCGGACCTGTACTGGGACAACTACGAGCTCGTGTTCGAAAACGCCCGCGGCGCAAAGATCAAGACCTTCAACACCTTCAAGAACGGCGGTTTCGATACCGAAGCCTTGAAGGCCGCTTTGGAAAACAGCAAGGGCGACAAGAAGGTCGTGCTCCTGAACTTCCCGAACAACCCGACCGGCTACACCGCTACCGAAACGGAAGCGGTTGAAATCGCCAAGATCCTCACCGAATGCGCCGCCAAGGGCAACAAGGTGGTGGCTCTCCTCGACGACGCTTACTTCGGACTGGTGTACGAAGAAGGCGTGACCAAGGAATCCCTGTTCGTGAAGCTCGTGGACGCTCACGAAAACCTCCTCGCCGTGAAGCTCGACGGTCCGACCAAGGAAGACTACGTATGGGGCTTCCGCGTGGGCTTCATGAGCTTTGGCTTCAAGGGTGCAACCGAAGCCCAGCTCAAGGCCATGGAAGACAAGGCCGCCGGTACCGTCCGTGGCAACATTTCCAATGCCCCGAGCATCAGCCAGAAGATCCTGCTCGCCGCTTACCAGAGCCCGGAATACGCCCAGCAGAAGGCTGAAAAGTACGCTACCTTGAAGAAGCGCTACGACATCATCAAGGAAGTCTTGGCCGCCCATCCGGAATACAAGGAAGCCTTTGACCCGATGCCGTGCAACAGCGGTTACTTTATGTGCATCAAGCCGAAGGGCGTCGACGCAGAACAGCTCCGCGAAAAACTCATCAAGGACTACAGCACCGGTACGATTATGCTTTCTGGCTTGATCCGCCTCGCATTCTCTGCCGTTCCGACCGAAAAGCTTCCCAAGCTCTTCGACAATATCTATAATTGCATCATGGGAATGAAATCGTAGATTTCATTCTAAATTCAGAATTATGATTTCGGATTTCGGAGTTGTTAATAAGGCGGCTACGCCGCGACTATTTAAGTTCTGAACTCTGAATTCCGAACTCTTAATTAATCACCTGGAGGATACATGTCCGACAACGCCATTTTAAGTTACAACGGAAAGAGCATCGAGCTCCCTGTTGTTGAAGGTGCTGAAAACGAACACGGTCTCGACATCTGCAAACTCCGCAAGGAAACCGGCCTGGTGACCTTGGATTACGGCTACCTGAACACCGGTAGCACCCGAAGCGCCATCACTTACGTGGACGGCGAACACGGAATCCTGCGTTACCGCGGCTACAGTATCGAAGACCTGGCCGAAAAGGCAACCTTCCCCGAAACCGCTTGGCTTCTGATTTACGGAGAACTGCCGACTCAGCAGCAGCTGGCGCGTTTCCGCACGTTGTTGACCGAGAATTCACTCCTCCACGAAAACCTTCTGCACTTCTTTAGGCAGATGCCGCCGAGTGCCCACCCGATGGGTATTCTGAGCTCCATCGTGAACGCCGTGGGCCTGTTTACGCCGCGTTTCTACGACGACGAAAACATCGCCGACGTGTTCGACCTCACGACCGCAAGCCTGATTTCGAAGATCCGCACGATTGCCGCCTTCTCTTACAAGGCAAGCATCGGTGAACCGTTCGTGTACCCCGAAGCGGAACGCAGCTACTGCAGCAACTTCCTGAACATGATGTTCAGCAGCAAGGCTCGTTCCTACCACCCCGATCCGATTATGGAAAAGGCGCTGAACACGCTTCTGATTGTACACGCCGACCACGAGCAGAACTGCTCTACGTCTACGGTGCGTATGGTGGGGAGCTCTCATGCTAACTTGTACGCAAGTATTTGCGCAGGCATTTGCGCCCTGTGGGGTCCGCTCCATGGCGGTGCAAACCAGGCCGTGCTCGAAACGCTCCTCCGCATCCAGCAGAGTGGCATGACAATCGAACAGGTGATGGACAAGGCTAAGGACAAGAACGACCCGTTCCGTCTTTCCGGTTTTGGTCACCGCGTCTACAAGAGCTACGACCCGCGCGCCAAGGTACTCAAGAAGCTTATGTACCAGGTGTTCGAACGCGAACATTTCCACGACCCGCTGCTGGACATTGCGCTCAAGCTCGAAGAAGCCGCCCTCAAGGATGACTACTTCGTTGAACGCAAGCTCTACCCGAACGTGGATTTCTACTCGGGCATTCTCTACCGCGCCATGGGTATCCCGACGAACATGCTTACCGTGATGTTCGCTATCGGCCGCTTGCCCGGCTGGATTGCCCACTGGAAGGAAATGCACGACGATCCGAATTCCAAGATCAACCGTCCGCGCCAGATTTACACGGGCCACACGGCTCGCGCCTGGGTCGACCGCGACAAAAGGTAAAAGACCGCTCGCGCCCAAATAAAGCAATTAAAAAGCCGCCGGAACTTCCGGCGGCTTTTTTTGCAAGGTCTATCAATTGGTGCGATTAATGACTTTCGGGCGACCGCTCTGCAGCTTCATCAGCAAATCAGCGACCTCGTTCCAATGATCCAGAACCACCTTGCCAATGGCAGGGTCGTACATCACGCCCAGGTTCTTTTCGATTTCATTGCGGCAGTAATCCAACGACAAAGCATCGCGGTAGACGCGCTTGCTCGTCATGGCGTCAATGGAGTCCGCAATTGCAATAATTCGGGCGCCGATAGGAATTTCTTCACCCTTCAGGCCTTCGGGATAACCGCGGCCATCAAAGCGTTCATGGTGGTGAAGCACAATCTGCACCAGTTCGTGGGTGTAGTTGGACTGCATCAGAATCTTGGCGCCAATCACCGGGTGCTGCTTAATGATCGAGAATTCATCATCCGTCAGCTTACCAGGCTTGCCAAGAACACTGTCGCTAATACCCATCTTGCCGATATCGTGCAAATGTGCGGCATGGGTAATCAACGAGACAGAAGCTTCCGAAAGGCCAAGTAACCTTGCAATCTGTTCAGAGAACGCCTTCACGCGGTCCGAATGATGCGCCGTATAGGAATCCTTCGCTTCTTCCACCGTAATAAGGCAAGAAATCAAGTCCTTGAGATTCTGGTTCTCGTTATTTTCTACCGGTTTGTGGTAACGCACCTTGTCGCGGTACATATTCAAGTCGGCTTCCATCTTCCAGTCACTAATGGACTTGCGAACGCCAGAATCGCTACGCAGGCGGCTTTCGCCCACTGCAATGGACAAGTGGTACAAAGCGTCCTTGTTGTATTCTTCGATGCATTTCTGCAGGTTGCTATACAGCACGAACAAGGAATCCAGCGGAGCGCGCGTCACCACGGCAAATTCGTCACCGCCAATTCTGAAGCAGTTTCCGGTTGCACCGTAAGCACTCTTGATAGCGTTACCCGCAGCCACAATCAAGGCGTCACCCGCCTGATGACCAAAGGTGTCGTTTGCGTACTTCAAACCGTTCACGTCCATCAACACCATGGTCCAGGTACCTGCCTCGGAATCCTCCTGGCCAATCGTCTTAAGAAGTTCGTCAAAGGCAAGTCTGTTTTCAAGCCCCGTCAAGGCATCGGTCGTCGCGACATCTTGCAAGTGTTCGTTCATCACGCGTAGCTTGCTGTTAATCTGTTCCAGTTCAAAAGAAGTTTCGCGAATGAAGGTCGCCATACGGGCCGCAAGCGGCAAACGCGTAGACATTCCATCTTGGATATCTTCCACAGGAGCATGTTCATGCTTTACCGCAGGACCTTCACGCATCGAGGCAAATACGAGCGTAATGTTGTGCTGGTTCAAGTGGCCCTTTTCACGTAGGAACTCGCCATGCGAGAAAAATCCGGTGCTAGAAGCCAAGCCCTTGAACGGAGAAATTTCGTAAGTCGGTTCATGCTGGGACCAGAACGCCTTTCGGGCCGCGCAAGAGAAGATATGCTGCACTTCGGGAGCAAACTTTTCGCACGCTTCACTTTCAGCCTTAATCTTTTCCACAATCAATTGCGGTTCACCATACGACAACCGGACAATGGACCCCTCGTCAATATCCGAAGACATCGAGAGCGAACCATCCGGATTACTCGCGCCAGCCGCACGCACAATCGAAACGCCATTATGCTCGTAAAGCATAGGGAATTCAAGCGCGTTGTAGAAGAAATTGCTGTCGTTTTTGATGTTCAGGTACTTGTTATAAATTTCGTAGGCCGGAACGCCGCCCAGTTCATAAAGGATATTGCCCTCCGAACGGGTCACGTGGAAGTTACGTCCAATGGGTTTCCAGCCGCTAATCTTGCGAGATTCAATATAAAGATCGTCACCGCCGTAGAACACGACCAAAAGACCGGACTTCGTATAGCCACCCACCGACGAGAACACGCAGGAATTCGGGCTCGTAATATCGGGAGAACAAACAATACCGCCAAAAACCTGAATGTTCGGAGCAAGGCTGTCAAGCCCTTCGCAAAGAGCCGTCGTCGAGAAGGGCGAAATGCAGTGATAAATTTCTACAGCCTTGACCCAAGGATCCTTGTCGGCTTCAGCCACGATCTGGCCTGCAATGCCACCGACAGACTCCCTGGAAAAGTCGTACTGCACAATCTTGAACTTGCTGGAGGGTTTTTCGAAAATGATTGCGGACACAGAAATGTCGACCGTCTGTTCACAGTCCACAATATTTCCGCTAGTCGAGTTACCGAACCACGGCGTCTCGGGGAACACGCGTTCCAGAATATCCCAAACGGGCTTCAGTTTTTCGGGATCCAATATGGTTGAATGGATTTGGAAGCTCATCGTGGGGGAACCATGTTCCTTGTACCACTTGCTAAACAGGAAGAGTTCGTTTTCAAACCCGACTGCATCCTTATACGCAAATATTTTGTTCCTCATATTTCCCTTCTTAAGAACAATAGATGACTTTAATATATATAAGAAAAAAGGGAATTTTACAAACAGGCCCCCTAAAACACCCCTAAAAAGCGACCTTAAAGTAGTCCAAATTGGAATAATTTGGAGGTAAAAAAAGGAAAAACGAAAAAAATCCTTGTTTGCAATGCAGACAAGGATTTCGCTTTATTCACAATAAGGAAAAATTACTTTTTCTTCGCCGTAAGAGTCTTTGTAGCCTTCAGATTTGCCTTTGCAGCGAGCTTCGTATCGGCAGTCTGAGCAAGGGTTACGGCCTTTTCAATTTGCTTGAAGTCGGCAGCCCTAAACAACTCGCGATCCATTCTATAGCCCACAAGGGAGCCGCCACGTTTTACAGGTTTGAGGTGTTCAAAGGCCCATCTTTCAACGATAATCCCTTTCGTTCCGTCAAAAGAGAGGACCTTGCTGCCTTTCGCCGTAGCTTTTGCAACAGTCTTTGCGGCAACCGCTTTTGTTTCAATTTTTGTAGCCATTGTATTTTCCTTTTTTAGGGTTAGAGAGTTAAAAGAAATATCCCTGAGAACGACGTTTTTCAAGAACCTCGTCACAAATCGCCGTCAAGATTCGTTCATGAGTGCACACTTCAGGAGACACACCATAAATCGATCCTGTTGTATAAAAAGACGTACATCCACATTCATGCGCGGAACAGCGATATTTAATCGCACAGTTCTTGCATTCAGGTTTATCATTTTCTAGAAAATGGCACAAGTCTTTGGCGACGGGGCCAGAAAACATTTCAAGTCCATTTTCCAAGACATTGCCCAAAACATACTTCGCATCAGGTGCGCTTGTTACAAACCGACTACAAGGAAACACATTTCCATTCGCAGCGACACCAAATCCACCTTTGGAAATGGAACAGGACTGTTCCTTTTGTCTAGTATTCAGGACATCATATGTAATTTTATCCTGAATCGTTCCTAAATAAAAATCTTTTCCGGCATTTCTGAAATCAAACCAGAACATGGCCATTTTTTGATATTCCAAAGCTAGAGCATCTAAATCTTCGCCAGTCCATTTGCCATCATAATCCACCGCGGTCGACATTCCCCTAAAGCCTTGTTCAAACACCCACTTAACGGAGTCAGCCAATCCCTGCACATGTTTGCGAGTCACCACCGACAAAACGGTTGCATCCATATCGACCAATCTTGGAATATACGGAGCGATATCTTTAAAACAGCCTTTTCCATTAATTTTGACTCTAGAGATGTCATGTTTTTTTTCCGGTCCATCTAACGACAAATATATTTGAAATTTTTCTTTTTGAAAAAAGTCCAAAAGGTCATTGGAAAAAAGCGTGCCATTCGTATTCACCGCAAAGTGCATTTCAAAATTTTTGGGCAACTTTGCACGTTCAGATTCAACCATCATTTTTGCAAATTCAACACCTTTGCAAATGGCATCAACACGTAAAAGAGGTTCACCACCAAAAAAGGTGATATTAAAAAATTCATGTTTTAACTTAATGGTTCTCTCTAAAGCTAATTTTATCGATTTTTCAAGAATTTCATCGCTCATTTCAAGTTCGCGATTCACTTGGCTTGATTTATAATAGCAATAGTTACAACGTAAATTACACTTTTCCGTCAAGCTTAGCAATAAATTCATATTTCACCCTCATCATCAGCATTTAACAAATTAAATAAATTCAAACAAAATAATTACTTTTTCAACACACAAAGTAAACATTTTACAATGAAAGTATAATTTGTATGATAACAAGCAGACACTTTAAAATTCTTGTAATACAAACACTATCTATTTACACTACTCAAAACATTGCAATGTTTACATAAAAAAACCGTCCCCATCGAGGACGGTTTTTCACAACGAATTAAGCAAGAATTTTTTTAGTCTACGCCCTTCGCCTGAACCACCTTTCCCAGCGGTTCAAACGAATGACCCTTGACATCAAAGGGCAGGCGATCTTCGCGAATCGTCATTTTCACGAACATGTTTACTGCTGCCGAAACCGTAATTCCAACGGAATCACAGAATGATTCGAACTTTTTCTTTGTTTCATCTTCCATTCGTACGCTTACTATTGCCATAATTCCTACCCTTAAAAAAGCTCTTTAACTATAGCTTATTTTCAGCCTGTTGTCAAATTTACAATTTATTTACAATTAGTGTTTTTCGCATAAAATAACGCCAATTTCGCAAATATTTTATAAACAAGCAAACCAAAGTCATACATTTGCAATACAAGAAACTTTGATTTTAAGACAAACTCAAAAATTTAAAACAAATACAAAATTGAATTTATCTAAAAAATTTCAGATAAAAATTATTTACCTTCCGGCAAACTGGTCGCCAAACTTCAATTCGGTTTCTTTGGCTCCATTCAGATTTATCAAGCGATTCGGATCAAAGCACATTGATTTCACACCACCATTTCTCAACACCTCAAGGCGCTCAAAAAATTCTTGCGGAGTCTGCGCAGTAAGCAGGGTCTGTCGCACATGCATACCGACTTCGTCACCACATCCTTCTTGGCAAAAGCCCTTGCAGAGCCTTGCGCCCAACTGTTTCAGGCGGCCTAGCGCCCCCATTTCAGTAGAGCCGTCTTCAAGTTTGAACTTGTAGTAAAGCGGGAACACGTCGAGAGCTTCCATCGCAGTAATTTCATGTGCGGGCTTACCTTCCCAGGCATCGGCAATCTGTCCGAAAATCCACGGGTTGTGCATGGCGCCGCGGCCAATGGACACGCCCGACACACCATAGGTTTCAATGCGCTCGCGGGCTACTGCCACACTGTTCACGTCGCCGTTGCCAATCACGGGAATCTTGGCCGCGGCCGCGACCTTGCCAATCCATTCCCAGTTGGCAAGGCCGTTATACCCCTGCAAGCGGGTACGGCCATGCACCGTGAGCATTTCAACGCCTTCGCCCTCGGCAATCGCAAGCGTTTCCATCACGTTAATGCTTTCGTTGTCCCAGCCGATTCGGCACTTGAGCGTCAGCGGGATATCAACACTCGAAGAATCCAGCGCGGACTTAACATCGTGCAAGATTTCTTGCAAGCGCGGCAGGTCGCGCAAAAGTCCAGACCCGCTTCCCTTCCCCGCCACCTTCGGTGCCGGGCAGCCCGCATTCACCTCGATAAACTCCGGATGAAGGTTTTCGGCTATCTTTTTAGCGGCAGCGGCCATCTTGTCAGGGAACCGCCCAAAAATTTGAACACCAAAGGGGCGTTCTTCAGGGAAGAACTTCAGTTGCTTGTGGCCATCCAGGCAAAAAACGGCATCTCCATCCGTCGGGACGAATTCCGACACCAAAAGGCCCATGCGATTTCCCGAAAGAACCCGGCAAAGTCTACGGAAGGGAGCATCCGTCACCCCGTCCATGGGGCTGAGGATTGTGTTCGGAAACACGTCCAAATTTCTAAGCCTGAAACTTTTCAACATTTTAACCACAATTATCCACAAATAGTCCGCAACTAGAGCCCGAAAAAATTATTTAATTTGAATATAACCCGTACGCTAACTCATTGATAAACCTATATTTAAGCCGTGGCAAATATAACTAAACAAGCACTGATTCAAGAAATCGCCAAGTCCACCGGATTTGTGCGCAACGATATTAAGACCGTTATCGAGCAGTTCCTCGACCTTTTGGGCGAAAAACTGATCGAAGGCAACACCATCGAGATCCGTGGTTTCGGCACTTTCAGCTGCAAGCCGCGTAAGGCTCGCCCGGCCCGCAACCCCCGCACCGGCGAAACAGTCCTTATCGAAGAACGCATGGTCCCTTCCTTCAAGTTCAGCAACGACATCAAGGACAAGATCAACAGTCTCGAAGCCCTGGTCGAAGGCGTGAACGCCAAGCTCGAAGCAGAGGACCGCGACGTCGTGATTTCTGCCCAGCCGCAAGTTCAGGCTGACGAAGAAGCCTAACCCATTTCGCCACAGAAAGTTTTAAAGCCCCGACATTGTTCGAGGCTTTTTAATTTTAAGCCGAGCCGCTAAGTCAGTGAGGCGACTTCTTCTGCCGTCAGGTAGCGCCACCCGCCCTTGCCAAGAGTCTGGTCCAGCACCACCGGGCCGATGGCTTCGCGCTTAAGCGTAAGCACATGATTGCCTACAGCGGCAAACATACGGCGGACCTGATGGTACAGTCCTTCACCAATCGAAATCAGCACAGAATCGCCATCAACCGAAAGTTCACGCGCAAGCACGGGGCGGCGTTCGTCTTTCAGCATCACGCCGAGCAACAGTTCCGCCTTCTGCTCTTCGGTAAACGGGCGCGCCAACGTCACGCGGTACTGCTTCAGGTAACCCTTCTTGGGGCTTTCGACCTTGTGGATAAAATCGCCCTGGTTCGAGAACAGCAACAGGCCCGAAGAGTCCGCATCCAGACGGCCCACCGTCTGGATTCCCATCGCGGTAAAACGGTCCGGCAAAAGTTCGAACACCGACTGGTGGTCGCGGGCGTTATGACTGCATTCCACGTCCAGCGGTTTGTCCATCATGATGTAGAGTTTTTCGATTGTCGGGACTTCTTCTCCGTTCACCGTAATCGATTCCGGACGTTCCTTGAATTCCACAAACGGATCGTCAAGAACCTCGCCATTCAGTTCCACCATGCCCATACGCACTAGTGCACGCGCGTCCTTGCGCGAGCCAAAGCCGATAGAAGCAAGCAGTCTATCCAAAGTCAAAGCAGGCATCAGTCATCCTCCGACATCATTTTCACAATCTTGCTGCGGATAAAGCCAAGTTCCGGGAGTTCGCCCGTCTTAAGAATCTTGGCGCGGCGACGCCAGAACGTAAACGCCACAATGCCGCCGTAGAAAAGAATTGCCAAAATCAAACCCAACACACGGCAAACATTTATCGATGCCCGCATATGACCTTCGGCATGCGGTTCATGGTCTCGCGTCCAGTCCATGCGGAAGTCCCAAGCGCCAATGTAAGGGAAACTCTTGAGGACTCCGTTCAACGCCGCGGCGTAGCCCATGTTCTCGTATTCCTGAAAGCGGATGCCTTCTACAAAGCAATCGGCAAAGCGCATTCTGAACAACTTAAACAAAGCGGACAACGCATGGCGTACAGCCCACCAGGCGCGAGTATCGAATTCAGGAGTCAGCAAAAGCGTCCAGAATTCTACATCCGTCAGCGAGCGCTTTTCTTCTTTCTCTTCTTCCGCCGATTCATTCACCGGTGCTTTTTCTTCCGCCGGATTTTTTTCTTGCAATTTTTTTTCTGAAGATTTCTCGTCCGACGGTTTTTTACCCGCCAATTCCGGTTCTTCTTTTTCTTCAACCGATTGCGGCTCTTCCTTTTTTTCGGCAGGCTTTACCGGCTCGGTTGTCTTTGCAGGCTCCGCCGTTTTTTCCGGTTCACGCGTACTTTCCGGTTCGGACTTTTGCTCTACCTTCGGTGACTCCTTCGATTCCACAGGTTTTTCCGGAGCCTTTGCGACTTCTTCATCTACAGAGGCGGAACAATCCTCTTCCTCGGACTGTTCCTTCTTGCCAAACTTCTTTTCGTAAGTATATACGTGCTTCTTGAAAAAGCGAACGCAAACCGTTACGCCTTTAAAATCTGCCGAAAAGTCAATCCAAAATATAAACGGAAAAAACAGGGCGACAAGCGCCAAAGCACAAAGTACACCCCAGAACCAAATCAAGGTGGTTACTTCTCCGATTCATCAGCCTTCTTGCTGATGATATCGATCAATTCCGCAAAGCTCTTGGTCTTGAGGATTTGCGAGAACTGGTCCTTGTAATTGCGGGCGGTAGAAAGATCGTCAATGACCAAATCCCAGGCCATCCACTTGCCGTCCACCAGGCTCATCTTGTATTCCAGAACCGATTCCTTGCCCTTGTTCCAAAGGTGAGCGACCACGCGGGCTTCGTTATCCTTCTTCATCTTGGCGGGTTCGTAAATCGTGGAGTCGGCACGGTAGAGTTCCAGGCGCTTGGCGCTGGAATTACGGACCATGCGCTGGAATTCGGCAACGAACTTTTCCTGCGAGGCGGCATCCTGGGCATCCCAATCCTTGCTGGACAAGGATTTCTTGGCGAGCAGGGCGAAATCGAAGGAATCGCTGAGCAAGCTCTTGACGCGTTCCGTTTCCTTCGCATTGCGGCTAGACTTCTTCAAGAGTGTCTGAAGTTCGGCATCCTTTTTCTTGATAGCGGCAACCGGATCTTCGGCAGCAAAGGCGACCAAAGAGGCACATGCGATGGCAATCAAAATCTTCTTGAACATTTTCTTCTCCTTTAAACTCACTGATTCATATAAATCGTGTGGAATTCCTTCAAAGACATCCCAATCTTTGCAATCAGCTGGGCGAACTCCACATTATACGAACATACCGCAAAATAGTAATCTTTTTGCATGGTAATATTTTGCGTATAAGCCGAAACCAAGTCACCCGTCTTTGATTTGTCCAAATCGTACTGCATGGCAGCGCCCTTCAAAATGCCTTCGGAAGCGCGCAGGCTTTCTTTCATGGCATCAAGTTTTTCCTTGGCGGCAACTACCTGGTAATACTGTTCTTCGGCCTTGGCCATTAAGCCTTCCGAAGCGTAAGATTCTTTCAGTTGAAGGCCGCGCATATCTGTACGTGCGGAACGATAGCCTTCCCAGTTTTTCCAGAAATTCAAGTTATAGCGAACACCCACACCCAAAACGCCATCGAGTTTATTCACGGCATCTTCGGCAAAAGCGTTTTTCTGCAAGATACTTCTGTTACCGGCCCAGCTCTTCACGTATTCAATTTCGCCCATCACGAAGAATTCGGGGGCAAGCTTCGCTTCGGCCAAGTCCATCTGAATACGGCGGGCGCGAATACCGGCCGAGAGTTGGCGCAATTCCGGATGGTATTTCAGTGTCATGCTGCGCACTTCGTCAAGCGAGGGCAATGGTTCTGTGCGCGGTGCCAAAATAGAATCTTCTGCCACAAAAGAATCGTTTTCATCCATTCTCAGCGAAAAACGAATGGCGAGCATCACACGCTTCATACCCAAATTGGCTTCGGTGACGCCTTCCTTGACCGTATGCATTTTGGCCTTCAGGTTCAAGAGGTCCATCTGCGACACGTTCGGGTCGTCATCGTCCAGCGCTTCTTCCAGCTTTTCGTAAGCGTCATCTACCTTGGACTGCGCATCGCCTGCAATGCGGATCATTTCTTTTGCCAGGAGGTAGTTGTAGTAGTACGTCTGTAGTTCCACATCCTTTTTGTGAATCTGGTTCTCGATATCAAAGCTTTTTTGCTGCAGGTCGGCTTCTAAAGCCATTTTACCGGCACGGTACTGGCCCAGATTCAAAGGCTGGATAAATTTCGCCTGGACACCCCAGAATGGACCCATTTTGGTAAAGTCATAAACTTCGACCGTATCGCCGTTCTGCAATTCGTTCTTTAAACCGGGGGCCGGCCCCACCATCATGCCCACATAAAAAGTCGGCAAAATGGCTTCGGATTTCAGTTTGCGGATCTGGTTTTTCTTCGCTTCGGTGCCATATTTGAGTTCTGCCACCTGCGGATCCGCCGCAAGACCCTCTTCCACGAACTGGTCAAGACTATACCGGATTTCACCGGCAAGCACACTTGTGACCAAGAAGAGGACTGCGATTACACGAAACATGAGTAAAATCTAGTAAATTTAACGACAATTTACTTACGACTTATCTGTCGGAACCGCCATCTTGTCTTAAAATTCGAGACTCATCAGGTTCCGGTATTTGGAAATCACGTGCTCGTAATATTTGGTCGGCAAAGGCTTGCCCGATTGAAGCATCCGGTCTACCGCGGAATGTCCTAAGTTGTATGCAATCAAGGCGTCTTTCCAGTTGCCGTACCTAGAAATGAGTCGAATCAAGTAAGCCGTTCCCACAGTCACGTTGATTTCGGGCCGGAGCAAGTCCTCTTCGGTTTCGATTTGAAGCCCAAAGGGTTCACCCATTTTCTTGGCGGTTTCAAGCTTGATTTGCATTAAACCCAAGGCTCCCGAAAACGCACCGGACTGTTTACGGCCGCGCGCATTGGGGTTACCACGGCTTTCTTGCGCGACCACCGCCAAAATAAGCAACGGGTCCGTGACATAAGACCTCGAAATCTGCCAAAGCTGTTCCGTCAGCATTTCGCGCTGGTCTTCACTCAGGCGGCCTTTTGAAAGATAATCCAGCGCACGGCTGATCTTGACATAGTCAATCGTCCACTTTCCCCAAGCGCTCAGCTGTTCGAGCTCTCCGCGCAAAATGGACTCTTTAACGGCAAGTTCCCGGATTTCAGCCTGGCGCGCATGCCAGTGAGACACAAAAAGCCCCAACGCCCCGAAGCAAAGCACCAGGGCAATCGCAAACGTGAGCTTGGATATGCGAACGTTACTTTTCACGCCTTGTATTCTCTAGGTATTCCAAATAGCTCACCCAATCCTGAATGAGCCCGAAGGAACTGAGCCTTGTCGTATCTTGCACCACACCTAGCTTGCGGAGCGGCCCAATCGAAGATTCTAGCTTGTCGATTTCTTTAATGTAACGTTCCTTCTGGTTCTGAAGAGCAATGATTTGCGCCTGTTTGTCAGAAATTTCATGGCCCTGCGACGAGATGATTATGAACAAGGTAATCATCCACCCAAGAATCAACGATATGAGCGCAACGGCGACACCCGAACTCACGGTAATGCCCGAGCGCAGCCCGTAATGCAGGCCGATTTGCTGCAGTTGCTTCTTGGTACCCGACTTCTTGTACGCCTTGCGGTTCTCGTAGACATCGAAGATGCTCAAATACTTCGAAAAATAATCGTGGAGTTCAGCCGATTCGAAAATCAGGATCAGCGCCGACTTTTGAGCTTTGACGCGGTTCAAGAGTTCCAGGAACACTTCCAGGTAGCGGTCGCTAGTGAAATGCGCATTCTGCAAGTTCAAGAAGTAGAAGCAGCCCGGGCCTTCGACGAGCATATCCAGCTTTTCCTTGACCGCCGACAGCTGCGGCAAGCCAAGCGAACCGGACAATGTAAGTTCCACATCGTTTCCGCGAGATTCCACCTGTATGTCAATCAAGTCTGACTTCATCGATTACCTCTTGGAAATTTTAACCGTCATGAGCACGGAGAATTCGGCCTCGCCCGCTAGATTCATTTTCCAGAACGGGAACACGCGAATACCTTGCAGGGCTTCCGGGGCGGCTTGCGCAGACGCTCCGAAAATCGGCGACACCAGAACAGAAGTTTTTTTCTCAAAGACAAGCTCGATTCTAGAAGTAGTCGTCTTGTCCGCAATTTCAAAAGAGCATGCATCCGGGAAAATGAGCGGGTCGCGGAAATTGAATTTGAGCGGGACGCCGTCAATCAAGATGTCCTTGTCCGTATGGCCGCAGGCGAGAAGCCCCGTGTCAAGCAATGTCCCGAAGAAGCCCTTGATCGTTTCGGGAGAATTGTTCAAGAGCTTGTACTCGACCGAGAACTGCGAACCCGTAGACGAAAGTTCGAAATTCTTTTCGGCATGGATCGCGAAAGTCTGGCCGCCATGCACCAAATGCTGATCGGACAACAAGGCGATATCGGTACCCGCATCATGGCGCTTGATTTGGTAATCGTACGCGGCCGTCAACATCCCTTCGCGGTCAGACAGGATCTGGTCTAGCTTTTCGGCCTTGAGTTCCACGTTGGGAATCATGAAATCCAAAAAACCGACAGCCGGATTTCCGTCGTCACGCCAAGCCCCCAGTACACTATTTTCGGCATCCTTGGCATTCAAGATATTCAGAATGCCGCCGTCGCGATAATTCAGCAAGAAGGAGTACGAATGGTTTTCGGCCCAAATGCTCTTGTAGCCTTCAAGCATAAAGTCGGCAATATCCAGGCGGATTCCATCGAACGAGACGAGATCGGTCAGGCGGTTTGCGGCCTGCAGCAAAAAACGCGTGCCCCACCAACGGACCATCGGCGTACGCATGCCTTCGCTATCCTGCATGTCGCGGTAATAGATAGGCGACATGGCTGGCAAAAGCATTTCGAAGAAATCATCGCGTTCACGGCCCTTAAGCAACGCCGCGGCACGGCGGAACTGGGCCAAAAGCATTTTGTGAAGCAGGTTGACTTCGGGTCTACGAATCAGAAGTTCACGACAGGTTTTCGCTGCCGCAGGCAAGCCGATCTTTCGGCCTGACGAAAGCAAGAAGCTCACACGGCCTTCGGCATTCTGTTCAGTGACAGCACTTGCAACCGTTTTCGTCGAAATCTCGTTCATTTCGACAAACTCGATCAAACGTTCAAAGAATGGGATAATATCGCCCGGCTGCGGAGGAATATTCAAGCCGACAACAGCAGCCTTTCCGCCACGACAATACGGTTCTGCAATCTGTTCCCACTGAAAATCATCGTTCGAAATGGCATCGGACAATTTCTGCGACACTGGGACCACTCGCATGAGCGAGCCCTTGTCTTCGACCGTATACCAGCCCGAAACGGGAGTCGTACGGCCAAGCGCATCCTGGAGCGAAGCCTCTTGCACTAGCGCATATTCAAAGCGGTGCTTTTCGAGGAGTTCGGTCATTTCCATTTCCCACACCATCGAGGAGTTGAAATAACCGGAAGGCTCGATGCCGAAATATTTCCACAGGAGCTTACCATGCTTCTTGAGTTGCATGGCCTGCAGTTCTGTCGGGAACAACGGGAGCATCGGGTCGTAAAAGCCACCTCCCAGAAGTTCAAGCGAACCGTCTTCGATTGCGCGGCGCAGTTTGCCTAACATAAGCGGGCGCGGAACCTTGGTGGCCACCTCAAGAGTCGGACCGTCCAGGAACAGCGAAAACTTCACCTTGCCCGAATCGAGCATCATGCAGACGCCCTTCAGCAAATTCTCTACAACAGATTCAAGCTTTGCATACGCCGTTGATGGCGGCAACTGCAACACAAACGATAACGTCGGTTTCATGTGGTAAAGGATAGAAAAAAGTAGGAAGTAGACAGTAGGCAGTAAATAAAAAAGGGGGAAGCATCCCCCTGCTTGCAGCCCCTGCTCGAGCCTGCTCCGAACGCAAACATGGGAAGTGGAGCCGGAGGCCGAGCGGTATATAAAAAAGAAGGGCCCCTCGAGCTGTTGCTCAAGGGGCCCGTGAATCCAGCGGCGACCTACTCTCCCGGGCCCGTGGGCCAGGTACCATCGGCGATGAGGGGCTTGAC